>NZ_JBHYMQ010000015.1:81757-164579 GCF_042742985.1 Streptomyces sp. NPDC058864
TACCAAGGTTGCCCACACGCCGCCCCCCCCGACTCACACGGCCCCCACCCACCGCAGCCGCCCCACCGCGTCACACCCCCCGTGCCGGGTTTCCGGCCCCCCCGGGGCGCGGGGGGACACCGCTGTCCGGGGCCGGGGCTCACGTACCTGCGTGCGGGGCAAGGGCCGTGCGGGGGTGGTTTTCCACAGGCGTCCGCCCGGTGCGCGGGGAGGGGCCGGGCACCGCCATACTGGACACATGGCCGTGCAGATCAACCCCAGTATCCTCTCCGCCGACTTCGCGCGCCTCGCCGACGAGGCGCGGGCCGTCGAGGGCGCGGACTGGCTCCACGTCGACGTGATGGACAATCACTTCGTCCCCAACCTGACGCTCGGCGTGCCGGTCGTGGAGTCGCTCCACAAGGCGACGGAGACCCCGCTCGACTGCCACCTGATGATCGCCGACCCGGATCGCTGGGCCCCGGCCTACGTCGAGGCGGGCGCGGGCTCGGTCACCTTCCACGTGGAGGCGGCCGCCGCTCCCGTGCGCCTCGCCCGGGAGATCCGCGCCAAGGGCGCGCGGGCCTCGATGGCGCTCCGGCCGGCCACGCCCGTCGAGCCCTACGAGGACCTGCTGCCCGAGCTCGACATGCTGCTGATCATGACCGTGGAGCCGGGCTTCGGCGGTCAGGCCTTCCTCGACATCATGCTGCCCAAGATCCGCCGCGCCCGGAAGCTGATCGACAAGCACGGGCTGGACCTGTGGCTGCAGGTCGACGGGGGTGTCTCGGCCTCCACCATCGAGCGCTGCGCCGAGGCCGGCGCGGACGTCTTCGTGGCCGGTTCCGCCGTCTACGGAGCCGAGGACCCGGCCGAGGCGGTACGGGGGCTGCGCAAGCAGGCGGCGGCCGCCTGCGCGCACTGACCGCGCACTGCCCACTCCGTGGGCACCGTACCCCGGTACTCCGGAGTACGTGCGAGGATGAGCGCGGAGCCGATCAGATGGGCAACTGGGGAGAGAACGTGACCACAGGCCGCACCGGGGTGCGCATGGGCCCCGGCGAGATGGTCCAGGCGGCGGCGATGGCTCGCCGCTTCTACTTGGAGGGAAAGTCCAAGATCCAGATCGCCGAGGAGTTCGGCGTGAGCCGCTTCAAGGTGGCCCGGGTCCTGGAGACCGCCCTCGAACGTGACCTCGTGCGCATCGAGATCAGGGTCCCGGCGGAACTCGACGCCGAACGCTCCGACGCCCTGCGGGCCCGCTACGGCCTGCGGCACGCCGTCGTCGTCGAGTCGCCCGCCGACGAGACCGACGGCCCCGACCCGGAGAACCTGGGCGCGGTCGCCGCGCAGCTGCTCGGCGAGCTGGTCAACGAGGGCGACGTGCTCGGCCTCGCCTGGGGACGCTCCATCATCACCATGGCCAACGCCCTCGACCGGCTGCCGCCGTGCACGGTCGTCCAGCTCACCGGCGTGTACGACGCGGGCACCGCCGACCGCGGCTCGGTCGAGGCGGTCCGCACCGCCGCGGCCGTCTCCGGCGGCGAGGCCCACCCCATGTACGCCCCGATGGTGCTGCCCGACCCGGCGACGGCGGCGGCACTGCGCGCCCAGAGCGGCATCGCGGCGGCCATGAGCTACTTCGACAAGGTCACCGTGGCCGTGGTGTCCATCGGTTCCTGGGCGGCCGGCATCTCCACCGTCCACGACGCCCTGACCGAGGCCGAGCGCGAGCACTACGCCTCCCTCGGCGTCGCCGCGGAGATGTCCTCGCACCTCTTCGACGCCGAGGGGCGGCTGGTCGGCCGCGACCTGGGCGAGCGCTGCATCACCATCGAGGCGGACCGGCTGCGCCGCATCCCCGAGGTCCTCGCCATCGCGGGCGGCCTGCGCAAGGCCGCCGCGGTCGACGCCGTGCTCCGCTCCGGTCTGGTCACCAGCATCGTCACGGACACCGCCGCCGCCGACTACCTGCTGGAATCCACCGCGCCCATGCCGCGTCCCGCCCTCGACCGCGCCGACCCCGAGGCGGCCCCGGGCGCGTAAGGCCCCGGCGCCGTCGCCGCGCGTGCCGTGCGCGGCCGGTGCCCCCGGCTGTGACAGCATCACCGCATGCCGACCGGGCCCGCCCGCCGCCTCCTCGCGATCACCGTCGCTCTCCTGGGCGCTCTGGCGCTGCTGCTCACCGGCTGTTCGCTGCCGTCGGCCGGTACATCGCCGGCGGAACCGGTGCCCACGGTGGCCGCCGGCACCCTGCCCGCCGAGGCCCGGGAGACGCTCCGCCTGATCGACGCGGGCGGCCCCTTCCCGTACGCGAAGGACGGCACCGTCTTCCACAACTTCGAGGGCAACCTGCCGTCACGCCCGAGCGACTACTACCACGAGTACACCGTGCCGACCCCGGGTGCGCCGGACCGCGGCGCCCGCCGCATCGTCACGGGAGCGGGCGGCGAGATCTACTACACCGACGACCACTACAAGACCTTCAGGGCGGTCCGCAGATGACGGCAACGGCGGTGCTGGACCTCCACGGGGTCACCACCAAGAGCGCGTTCATGGACCGCAGCGCCGAGCAGTTGAGGCTGCCCCACTGGTTCGGCCGCAACTGGGACGCGCTCTACGACTGCCTCACCGACCTGCCGGACCCCGCGCAGGGCGGCCTGCGCCTGGTCGTCCGCGGGTGGCAGGAGTACGCGCACGCCGAGCCGGGGGAGTGGGAGACCGCCCGCCGGGTCCTCGCGGACGCCGCCGCCTTCCACGATCCCGCCGGGCTCCGCTTCGAGGTCGTCTTGGAGGAAGCTACGAGCAACCCTTCGTGAGCACCGGAGTTTCCTCCGTGTTCCTTCCGGCTCCGACCGTGCAAAAATGAAGTACGTGCGTTTCCTCAATGATGCAAAGCCTCCGTACGACCTGACGTACGACGACGTGTTCATGGTCCCCAGCCGCTCGGCGGTGGGTTCCCGCCAAGCGGTCGACCTCTCCGCCCCCGACGGCACCGGCACCACCATCCCGCTCGTGGTCGCCAACATGACCGCCATCGCCGGCCGCCGCATGGCCGAGACCGTCGCCCGGCGCGGAGGGCTGGTCGTCATCCCCCAGGACATCCCGATCGAGGTGGTCACCGACGTGATCACCTGGGTGAAGCAGCGGCACCTCGTGCTCGACACCCCGATCGTGCTCGGCCCGCACGCCACCGTCGCCGACGCCCTCGCGCTGCTGCCCAAGCGGGCGCACGGCGCCGCCGTCGTCGTCGAGGACGGCCGACCGGTCGGCATCGTCACCGAGCACGACCTCACCGGGGTCGACCGCTTCACCCAGGTCTCCGTGGTGATGTCCAAGGACCTCCTGCTGCTGCCCGCGGACATCGACCCGCGCGAGGCCTTCAACCGCCTGGAGGACGCCAACCGCAAGCTGGCCCCCGCCGTGGACGCGGACGGCAGGCTGGTGGGCATCCTCACCCGCAAGGCGGCGCTGCGCGCCACCCTGTACACCCCGGCCACCGACGCCGGCGGGCAGCTGCGCATCGCGGCCGCCGTCGGCATCAACGGCGACGTCGCGGGCAAGGCCAAGCAGCTGCTCGACGCGGGTGTGGACACCCTCGTCGTCGACACCGCCCACGGCCATCAGGAGAGCATGATCCAGGCCGTGAAGGCCGTCCGTGCCCTGGACCCGCAGGTGCCGGTCGTGGCCGGCAACGTCGTCTCCGCCGAGGGCGTCCGCGACCTGATCGAGGCCGGTGCCGACATCGTCAAGGTCGGCGTGGGCCCCGGCGCGATGTGCACCACCCGCATGATGACCGGCGTGGGCCGGCCCCAGTTCTCCGCCGTCCTGGAGTGCGCCGCCGAGGCCGCCCGGCACGGCAAGCACGTCTGGGCCGACGGCGGCGTCCGGCACCCGCGCGACGTCGCCATGGCGCTCGCCGCCGGCGCGTCCAACGTCATGATCGGCTCCTGGTTCGCGGGCACCTTCGAGTCGCCCGGCGACCTGCAGCAGACCGCCGACGGCCGGCCGTACAAGGAGAGCTTCGGCATGGCCTCCGCCCGCGCCGTGGCCAACCGCACCAGCGAGGAGTCCGCGTACGACCGCGCCCGCAAGGGGCTGTTCGAGGAGGGCATCTCCACCTCGCGGATGTTCCTCGACCCGGACCGCCCGGGTGTGGAGGACCTGATCGACTCGATCATCGCGGGCGTCCGCAGCTCCTGCACCTACGCCGGGGCGGCCAACCTCGCCGAGTTCGCCGACAAGGCCGTCGTCGGCATCCAGAGCGCGGCCGGGTACGCCGAGGGCAAGCCGCTGCACGCCAGCTGGCAGTAGCCGGCCACCCCGCCCGGGCGCCCCCTCCGCGGCAGCGGGCGGGGCGCCCGGGCGCGAGGACGGCGCCGCGCGGGAACGGACTGCCGCCCCGACACGATCACCCGGGAGTGCTCGGCGGGAGGGACGGCGATCGGCCTCGTAGTCTGTTGCGCGTACGGAGCGAACGGCATGCGCCGTTCCCAGCTCGCTCGCGAAGAGAAGTGACCCACCCCCAGTGCGACTGAACGAACTCGACGAACGCATCGTCCACGCCCTCGCCGAGGACGCCCGCCGCTCCTTCGCCGACATCGGCGCCCTCGTCGGGCTCTCCGCCCCCGCCGTCAAGCGCCGGGTCGACCGGCTGCTGGCGGAGGGCGCCATCACGGGCTTCACCGTCCGCGTCGAACCCTCCGCGCTGGGCTGGGAGACCGAGGCGTTCGTCGAGCTGTACTGCCGGCACAACACCTCGCCCGAGGACATCAGGCGCGGCCTGTCGCGCTACCCGGAGGTGGCGTCCGCCTCGACCGTCACCGGTGAGGCGGACGCCGTCGTCCAGATCTACGCCGCCGACGTGCGCCACTTCGAACGTGTCCTGGAGCGGATCGCCGGGGAGCCCTTCGTCGAGCGCACCAAGTCCGTCCTGGTGCTGTCGCCGCTGCTGCGCCGCTACTCGGGAGCGCCGGACCAGCCGGAGGGGTGACCGGGGGTACGCCCACCGGGCAAGGGCCGGCCGAGCGCCCCCGCGCAACGAATCTCCGCCGCCGGGCCCCCTCGCGCAACGAATCGGCGGTCGGTGCGCAACAGACGCGTCTTGTCGCCGCGAGGCCCGGAATCGTACCGTCGAGGCAGACCCGGAACACGCTTCCCACCAGGCGAAAGAGGCTCCATGGCGCCGCTGCGCACCGCGCTGTACCAAGGCCCGAGCGGCGTCCCCTCCTCGGTGGACGACAGCCTGGCCGCGCTCGACGCCGCCGCACGCCGCGCGTCCGCCGCGGGAGCCCGCCTGCTCGTCACGTCCGAGATGTACCTCACCGGCTACGCCCTCGGCGACGCGGTCCCGGGCCTCGCCGAGACGGCCGACGGTCCCGCCGCTGCCCGGGTCGCCCGGATCGCCGCCGAGCACGGCCTCGGCATCGTCTACGGCTACCCCGAGCGCGACGGCCGCGGCGTCTTCAACTCCGCCCAGCTGATCGGCCCGGCCGGCGAGCGCCTGGCCAACTACCGCAAGACCCACCTCTTCGGCGACTTCGAGCGCACCTGGTTCACCCCCGGCGACGACGCCGTCGTCCAGGCCGAGCTCGACGGCGTCCGGATCGGCCTCCTCATCTGCTACGACGTCGAGTTCCCGGAGACCGTGCGGGCCCATGCCCTCGCCGGCACCGAACTGCTCGCCGTGCCCACGGCGCTGATGCGCCCCTACGAGTTCGTCCCGCAGACCCTGGTGCCGGCCCGCGCGTACGAGAGCCAGCTGCACATCGCCTACGCCAACCGCTGCGGCCCCGAGGGCGCCTTCGACTTCGCGGGACAGAGCTGCCTCGCCGGACCCGACGGCGCCGTGCGCGCCCGGGCCGGAGCCACCGAGGAGCTGGTCGTCGCCGACGCCGACCCGGAGCTCCTGCGCGCCGTCCGCGAGGACACCCCCTACCTCGAGGACCGCCGCCCCGAGCTCTACCGCTCGCTGGGCTGATCCCGATCCCTCCCCCCGTCACCGCCCCGCATCACCGCTTCACAGCCAGGAGAACCACGCCATGACGTCCACGGTGCCCACCGCGGTCCACGACGAGCAGCACCCCGAGGTGCGGTCGGCGCCGCCGATCACCATGTTCGGCCCGGACTTCCCGTACGCGTACGACGACTTCCTGGCGAGTCCCGCGGGCCTCGGCTCCATACCGGCGACCGACCACGGCGCCGAGGTCGCCGTCATCGGCGGCGGCCTGTCGGGCGTCGTCGCCGCGTACGAGCTGATGAAGATGGGCCTCCGGCCCGTCGTGTACGAGGCCGACCGGATCGGCGGCCGGCTGCGCACCGTCGGCTTCGAGGGCTGCGACGAGAACCTGACCGCGGAGATGGGCGCGATGCGCTTCCCGCCGTCCTCCACCGCCCTGCAGCACTACATCGACCTGGTGGGCCTGGAGACCAGGCCGTTCCCCAACCCGCTCGCCCCCGAGACCCCGTCGACCGTCGTCGACCTCAAGGGCGAGTCCCACTACGCCGAGACCATCGACGACCTGCCCCAGGTCTACCGCGACGTCGCGCACGCCTGGAACGCCTGCCTGGAGGAGGGCGCGGACTTCTCCGACATGAACCGCGCCATGCGCGAGCGCGACGTCCCGCGCATCCGCGAGATCTGGGCGAAGCTCGTCGAGAAGCTCGACAACCAGACCTTCTACGGCTTCCTCTGCGACTCCGAGGCGTTCAAGTCCTTCCGGCACCGCGAGATCTTCGGACAGGTCGGCTTCGGCACCGGCGGATGGGACACCGACTTCCCCAACTCCATCCTGGAGATCCTGCGCGTCGTCTACACCGAGGCCGACGACCACCACCGCGGTATCGTCGGCGGCAGCCAGCAGCTCCCGCTGCGGCTGTGGGAGCGCGAGCCGGGCAAGATCGTCCACTGGCCGCACGGCACCTCGCTGAAGTCCCTGCACGGCGGCGACCCCCGCCCGGCCGTGACCCGGCTGCACCGCACGGCGGGCAACCGGATCACCGTCACCGACGCCGACGGCGACATCCGCACCTACCGCGCCGCGATCTTCACCGCGCAGAGCTGGATGCTGCTCAGCAAGATCGACTGCGACGACTCGCTCTTCCCGATCGACCACTGGACGGCGATCGAGCGCACCCACTACATGGAGTCCAGCAAGCTCTTCGTCCCGGTCGACCGTCCGTTCTGGCTGGACAAGGACGAGCAGACCGGCCGTGACGTGATGAGCATGACGCTCACCGACCGCATGACCCGCGGCACCTACCTGCTGGACAACGGCCCCGACGAGCCGGCCGTGATCTGCCTGTCGTACACGTGGTGCGACGACAGCCTCAAGTGGCTGCCGCTGAGCGCGTCCGAGCGCATGGAGGTCATGCTCAAGTCGCTCGGCGAGATCTACCCGAAGGTCGACATCCGCCGGCACATCATCGGCAACCCGGTGACCGTGTCCTGGGAGAACGAGCCCTACTTCATGGGCGCGTTCAAGGCGAACCTGCCCGGCCACTACCGCTACCAGCGGCGCCTGTTCACCCACTTCATGCAGGACACCCTCCCCGAGGACAAGCGCGGCATCTACCTCGCGGGCGACGACATCTCCTGGACCGCGGGCTGGGCCGAAGGCGCCGTCCAGACCGCGCTCAACGCCGTGTGGGGCGTCATGCACCAGTTCGGCGGCGCCACCGACCCGACCAACCCGGGCCCGGGCGACCTCTACGACGAGATCGCGCCGGTCGCGCTCGACGAGGACTGACCCGCCGCCCCTCAGCGGCCCAGCGGGGTCAGCAGGAAGCGCCCGACCAGCCCGACGCCCGCGTCGAGCTTCTCCGCGAACTCCTCGTACACCTCGGGCAGTCCGCGCAGGGACCACAGCACGCGGGACGCGGCCCACGCCGCGTCCCGTGCGCGTTCCAGGCTCCACGAACCGGCGAGATGGGTCAGCGGGTCGGCGAGGTCCAGCAGGTCGGGGCCCGGCATCAGCTCCTCCCTGACGCGTTCCTCCACCGACGTCAGCAGATCCCCCACGTGGTCGAAGTCCCGCTCCAGGGACGGCGGTTCGCACTCCAACGCCGCGCAGGTGTCCACCACCGCGAGCGCCAGGTCGTGCCCCACGTGCGCGTTGATCCCGGCCAGCGCGAACTGCAGTGGGCGGATGCCGCGGTGCCCGCGCAACTGCAGCAGCGGACGCCAGCAGGCCGGGACGGCACGGTCGTCGGGCGCGCCGTCGACCGCCCGCAGGTAACGGGCGGCGAAGCGGGCGGCCAGCACGGCGGCGGCGGTGGGATCACCGAAGCCGCCCGCCGCCAGACGTCCGTCCAGTTCCTCCGTCACCGACAGGTAGACGCGGTTGAACACGGCCACCCCGTCCCGCGGCGGGAGTGCCGAGCCGAGCGCGCGCATGCGCGCCACCACCTGGCCCACGCCCACCGGGGCCGGCCGCCGTGCCGTCGTCATGCGCACAGCGTCCCAGCAGGTCGGGCGGTGTGTGCGGCACGGCGGCCGTGCCGTCCCCGGATCGGGTGAGTCAGAGCGCGCCCGCGTCGCGGGCCGTCCACACCGACGGATACTGCGGGCGGAACCCCAACTCCTCCCGGATGCGCAGGTTCGACACCACGCCGTCCCAAGGATCGGCCGACGCGCGCTCCGCCATGCCGCCGGGGACCTCCACGCCGTTCAACCAGTGCAGCTCCACCGCCGACACCGGCGCGTCGTCGGCGATGTTGTAGATCCGGCCCCCGATACCGGGTGCCCGCAGCAGCCGCAGCAGGCCCTGGGCCACATCCGCGTGGTGCACCATCTGCAGCCGCTGGTGCGCAGCCCAGCCGCCCGCCCAGCGCAGGGACTGCGCCAGGTGCGGATCGCCGTCGCCGTACACGAAGGCCAGCCGGCCGATGCGGACGTCCAGGCCCAGCTCGCAGTGGAGCTCCAGCAGCCCCCGCTCGGCCTCCGCCTTCGACGCGGGGTAAGCGCCCCACATCGGGCCGCCCGGCACGCTCGGATCGTCCTCCACCAGCGGACGGCCCCGGCCCGCGCCGTACACCAGGTTCGTGCTCGCCTGCACGAAACGGGCGGCCCCGGCCCCCGCGGCGGCCCGTGCCAGGGTGAGCGTCGCATCGCGGTTCACCGACCGGGTGCCCTCGGCGGCGGTGTCCCGGAACGCCGCCGCCAGGTGGACGACCGCGTCCACGCCCGCCAGGGCCTTGCGCACGTCCTCCTCGTCCCGCAGGTCCCCGGTCGCGACCCGCGCCCCCAGCCGGGCGAACCCCTCGCCCCGCTCCGCGTCCCGCACGAGCACCCGCACCTCCTCACCCGGGCGGAGCCACTGCAGCAGCCTCGGCACGAAGCGGCTGCCGACCCGACCGGTCGCCCCCGTCACCAGCGTCAGCATCCCTCGGTCCCCTCTCCTCGTCTTCAGGCGACCAGGTTGCGGCCGGCCCCTGCAGCGCGGGAGAGACCTCCGCATCCGGGGACCGACACTCCCTGGATAAGGTCCGGGACCGGCGAGATGCTTGAAACATGGACATCAACCGCGCGCAGCTCGCCGACTTCCTGCGCCGCAGCCGTGCCCGCCTCGCCCCCTCCGACGTGGGCCTGGCCGTGGGCACCCGGCGGCGCACCCCCGGGCTGCGCCGCGAGGAGGTCGCCCAGCTCGCGGGGATGTCCGCGGACTACTACACCCGGCTCGAGCAGGCACGCGGCCCCCGGCCCTCCCGGCAGATCCTCGGATCGCTCGCACGGGCGCTGCGCCTTTCCGAGGACGAACGGGACCACCTCTTCCACCTGGCCGGCGAGGAACCGCCCCGTGACGTCCGTGACACCGGTGGCCCGGGCGGCTCCCCGGGCCACGTACGGCCCGGACTGCTGCTGGTCCTCGACCGGCTCGACGACACCCCGGCCCAGGTCGTCAGCGACACGGGCGACGTCCTCGCGCAGAACGCGATGGCCGCCGCGCTCGTCGGCGACGCCGCCTCCCGGCCGCCGGGGGAGCGCAACCTCGTCCGCCGCTTCTTCCTCGACCCGGCGGCGCGCGAGCTGTTCCCTCCGGGGGACCGGGCGGAGCACGCCCGGCGGCACGTCGCCCACCTGCGCGCGGTGCTGGCCGCCCGGCCGGAGGACGCGCGTGCGGCGGCGCTGGTGGGGGAGCTGCGGGGCAGGAGCGCGGAGTTCGCGTCGCTCTGGGACGAGCACGTGGTCGCCGTGCGGCGCGCGGACGTGAAGCGGTTCCAGCATCCGGTGGTGGGGCTGATGGAGCTGGAGTGCGAGGTGTTGCTCAGTGCGGAGCATGGGCAGGGGTTGATCGTTTACACGGCGCGGCCGGGGAGCGAGTCGTACGAGCGGTTGAGGCTGCTTCGGGTTGTGGGCCTGCAGGATCTTGCGGTGCGGGGTTGAGTGCGGGTGGGTTGTGGTTGCGGGTGGGGTTCTTTTTCCCGCCCGCCCTCCCGTTGCCCCGGTCGGTCAGTGCGGGTCTGCGCTCTGTCCGGCTGTGGGTCGGTGGCGCGCCGGCGCACGTCCTCAGCGCTCGCGGATTCGCCGGAACATTCCGTCCCGGGTCCGCCGCTCGTCGCTTCCGGGCGCACCCCGCCACACCCCCTCCTGTTGAGTGGGCGCATGACGGCCGGAGGGGGGTGAAGAGGCAATCCGGGGTCACCCCGGACCGCTTCATCCCCCCACCGGCCGTTAGCCGACCGCCTGCCCTCCCCCGTCCTTGGGCCGGGTCGGTGAGGAGGCAATCCGGGGTCACCCGGACTGCTTCATCACCCCCCACCGGGCGTTGGTCGCCGACGATGCGGAGGGGGTGGGGTCGGAGGGGTGGGCGTTCTGGACGCTGACGTGTATTTGTTGTGCGGCAGAGCGGCGCCCATTCGGATTGCCCGCCATGCACATAAATATGCGGTACAGAATGCCCACCCCGGAGGCCCCGCCCCCGGCCCACTAAGGAAACCGGGCGCCGACCCGCACCAACCGTCCCGGGGCCACGGGAGGGCGGGCGGGGAAAAAACCGCACCGAAACCACAACGCACCCGCACACACGCAGGCGGCCCCGGGAATCGCTAGTGGGTCCACTCGTCGCGGGTCAGGGCGTATTCGACCTCCCCGTGTTCCGCCCCCGGCAACGCCTCGTCCCACTCCTCGTGGAAGACCCGCACGAACGAGAGCCCCGCCTTCTCCATGACCCGCCGCGAGCGCGCGTTGACGGACATCGTCTCCGCGTAGACGCGCCGCGCACCGAGGTCGGTGAAGGCCTTGCGGACCAGGGCGCGGGAGCCCTCCGTGGCGTAGCCGCGGCCCCAGGCGGCGCGTCGCAGGCGGTACCCGAGTTCGAGGTCGTCGGCGGGGCCGCCGGGGCGGGGGGTGAGGGCGAACCAGCCGACGAAGTGCCCGGTGGAGAGTTCCTCCGCGGCCCAGACCTGGGAGCGCGCGAAGCGGGGCAGCACGTCGTGCCGGATGACGTCCGACGGCGTCGGGCGGCCGTTGCCGAGGTAGCGCATGACCTCGGGGTCGCTGTCGAGCGCGACGAGCAGTCCGGCGTCCGCGTCGGAGTCGGTGAAGTGCCGCAACCGCAGCCGCCCGGTCTCCAGGAAGATCCGCATGGGCGGCACGCTAGGCCTGCGGGGTCGCCGCCGCCACGGGTTTGCGGTCGTGCTCCACGGAGACCGTGCCCGCGCTGCGGAGCACGCCCGCGCCGACGGCGAGGGCCGCGGCCAGCACCGTGACGAGGCCGAAGGAGATCTGCAGGGAACTGGCCTGCGCGATGGAGCCGATGGCGGCGGGTGCCACCAGCCCGGAGGTGTAGGTGACCGTCGCGACGCCCGCGATGGCCTGGCTCGGGTTGGGTCCGCTGCGCCCGGCCGCCGCGAAGCACAGCGGGACGACGACGGCGATGCCCACGCCGATGAGGGCGAAGCCCGCGATGGCGGTGATCTGGTTGGCCGCCGTGGCGACGAGGACACCGCCCACCGTGGCGAGCAGGCCGCCGAAGCGTACGGTGCGGACCGGGCCGAAGCGGCGCACGACGAGGTCGCCCAGGAGGCGGGACACGGCCATGGTGCAGGCGAAGGCGGTGTAGGAGGCGGCCGCGACGCCGGGGGAGGCGCCGGCGATGTCGCGGAGGTAGACCGCGCTCCAGTCCATGCTGGCGCCCTCGGCGAAGACGGCGCAGAAGCCGATGGCGCCGATGACCAGGGCGGCGCGCGGCGGCAGGGCGAAGCGCGCGGGGGCTTCCTCCGTCGCGGACGGCCGCAGGTCGAGCACGCCGGCGCAGGCCACCAGGCCCAGCACGACGAGCAGGGCGGCACCGATGGCGAGGTGGACGCGCGCGTCGAGTTCGGCGTGGGCGGCGAGGACGCCGAAGAGGGAGCCGAGCAGCGTGCCGGCGCTCCACATGCCGTGCAGCCCGGACATGATCGAGCGGCCGAGGCGCTCCTCGACCTCGACGCCCTGGGCGTTCATGACGACGTCGGCCATGCCGGCCGAGGCCCCGTAGACGAACATCGCCCCGCACAGCCAGCCCAGTCCCGGTGCGAGGGCGGGCAGCGCGAGTGAGGCGCACCACAGGCCCAGCAGGAGGCGCAGCGCGTTGCGCATGCCCATGCGGTGGGCGACGCGGGCGGCGAGCGGCATGGCGACGGAGGCGCCGAGGGCCGCGAAGACCAGGGCGAAGCCGAGTTGGCCGGCGCTGAGTCCGGCGTGCTCCTGGATCCAGGGCACTCGGGTGGCGAAGCTGCCGGTCACCGCGCCGTGCACGGCGAACACCGCTGCGACGGCGAGGTGGGCGCGCCGCAGTCTCGGATCGGTCTTCCCCGTCGGGGTCGTCGGCATCGTCGGCATGTTCCCTCCCAGTCTGGTCCCGCCCCGGCTCTCGGCATAAATTATCAGGCAGGTTTCCTGAAAGATAGACTGCCTTCGGCCACGGTCCACGGCCGGCCCCGCTCCCGCCCGCTCTCGCACCCGCGCGACGGCTTCTGGAAGGATCCGTCCATGACCGCCATCCGATCCCACGCCGGGCGCACCGCGTCACCCCGCACGGCCCGGGCGATCAACGACCGGCTGGCGCTGGAACTGCTGCAGCGCGAGGGGCCGTTGACGGCGGCCCAGCTCAAGTCCCTGACCGGGCTGTCCCGTCCGAGCGTCGCCGACCTTGTCGAGCGGCTGCAGGAGTCCGGGCTGATCGCGGTGGTCGGCGAGACGGGAGCGGACCGCCGCGGCCCCAACGCGCGGGTGTACGGGATCGTCGCCGACCGGGCGCAGCTGGCCGCCTTCGACGTCCGCACCCACAGCGTGGCCATCGAGGTGGCCGACCTGCTGGGGAACGCCATCGGCAGCGCCGTCCTGCCCGTCGACCCGTTCGGCGATCCGCAGCGCACGGTGCGGCGCTCGGTGGCGCTGCTGGAGCGGACCGCGCGCACCGCCGGTGCCGGGGCGCTGCACACCATCGCGGTTGGCGCGCCCGGTCTGGTCGACCCGGCCACCGGCGAACTGCGTGCCACGGGGCAGCTGCCGGCCTGGCACTCGGCGCTCGTCGCCGAACTGCGCAGGCGGCTGTCCCTGCCGGTGCTGCTGGAGAACGAGGTGAACCTCGCGGCCGTCGCCGAGCGGCGCCTGGGCTCGGTGCGCGACCGCGAGGACTTCGTCCTGCTGTGGCTGGGCCACGGGGTGGGCGCCGCTGTGGTGCTGGGCGGGGTGCTGCGGCGCGGCGCCTCGGGCGGCACGGGGGAGATCGGCTTCCTGCCGGTGCCGGGGACCTTCCAACTGCCGACGGCGAGCGGGTGCGAGGGCGGTTTCCACTCGCTGGCGGGCAGCGCGGCGGTGTGCGCGCTGGCGCGCTCGCACGGGATGCCGGTGTCCGGCGAGGACGACGCCGAGGCGGCGGAGGCGGTGGTGACGACCGCCCGGGCGGGCGGCAAGCAGGGCGAACTCTTCCTCGACGCGCTGGCCGACCGGGTGGTGATCGGGGTGGCCGCCGTCACTGCCGTCCTCGACCCCGGCTGCGTCGTCCTGGGTGGCGAGGTGGGGCGGGCGGGCGGCGCGGACCTGGCCGCCCGGGTCGAGGAACGGCTCGCGCGGATGTCCCCGCTGCCGACCCAGGTGCGGGCGGGCACCGTCGTGGGCAGCGCGGTGCTGCGCGGCGCGGTGCTCTCTGCGATGGACGCCGCGCAGGACGCCCTGTTCACCCCCGAGGTGTGACGCGCGGCACGTCCGGACAACCGCCCTTTCACCGCCGGACGTTCACGGGTCCCGGCACGCGGCCCGACCGTCCGCGTGACGCCGCATCGCGCACGCGGTCCGCTCGGGCGTCAACGGCAGCTCACCTGGGCGCTGTTGGCCGGAATTCGCGATGACGGCGCGCGGGGCCCGCACCGGCGGACCGAACCCGTGTGAGCCAATCCACAGCAATCCCTTGCGTCCGCAAGGAACGTTCATGGCAGACTGGTGGGGCAGTACCAGTGACGTTCAGCGCACTCCGGGGTCGGTGAAAATCCGAACCGGCGGTTACAGTCCGCGACCCGTCCGCATCCAGCGGCCGGTTGACCAGGTGAAATTCCTGGACCGACGGTTAAAGTCCGGATGGGAGGCAGTGCGCGGCGGACGGGCATCGGTACACCGCCGTCGGCGGCAGCGCGGGTGCGTGTCCCCCCGGACAACGGGTGACACGGACGGGTGCCGCCCCAACCGGCCGCGGTGGTCCCCGAGCCTGATGTCCGCTCTGTGTTCCGCACAGCCCCGGAGTCCGTGCCCTATGAGGCAGGAGGACCCGGTGGCAACACCCGGTGAAGCCGACGCGATGCGCCGGGCCATTGAGCTCGCCGCGCGCGGCCTGGGCTCGACGAGCCCCAACCCCGTCGTCGGCGCCGTGATCCTCGACGCGGACGGCGAGATCGCCGGCGAGGGCTGGCACCAGCAGGCCGGCGGCCCCCACGCGGAGGTCCACGCCCTGCGCGCGGCCGGCGACGCCGCCCGCGGCGGCACCGCCGTGGTCACCCTCGAGCCCTGCAACCACACCGGTCGCACCGGTCCCTGCGCCCAGGCCCTCATCGCCGCCGGCGTCTCCCGCGTCGTCTACGCGGTCGCGGACCCGACCCCCGCGGCGACCGGCGGCGGCGCCACGCTGGCGGCGGCCGGGACCGACGTGGAGAGCGGGCTCCTGGAGGCCGAGGCCGCGCGCGGCAACGAAGTGTGGCTCACCGCCTCCCGCGAGCAGCGGCCCTTCGTGCTGTGGAAGTACGCGAGCACCCTCGACGGGCGCATCGCCGCCGCCGACGGCACCAGCCGCTGGATCAGCTCAGCCGCCTCCCGAGCCGACGTGCACCGGCTGCGCGCCGAGTCCGACGCCGTCGTCGTCGGCTCCGGCACCCTGCGCGCCGACGACCCCCACCTCGCCGTGCGCGGCGTGGAGGGCACCTTCACGCAGCCCCTGCGGGTCGTCGTCGACACCAACGCCAAGATCACCCCCGGCGCCCGGGTGCTGGACGGCACCGCCCCGACCCTGGTCGCGGTCGCCGAGGACACCGACACCGCGCATCTGCCGGGCGTCGACGTGGCCCGCCTGCCCCGCACCGGCAGCGGTGTCTCGGTCCCCGGTCTGCTCGCCGAGCTGTACGGCCGCGGCGTCCGCTCCGTGCTGCTGGAGGGCGGCCCGACCCTCGCCGGCGCCTTCGTCGCCGCCGGGGCCGTCGACAAGGTCGTCGGCTACCTCGCACCGGCCCTCCTGGGGGCCGGACCCGCGGCCCTGGGGGACGCGGGAATCACCACCATCGCCCACGCGTTGCGGCTCGACGTCGCCGAGATCGAACGCATCGGCCCCGACCTGCGTATTACTGCCTACCCGAGCCGCACTGAGGAGAACTGACGTGTTCACCGGAATCGTCGAAGAGCTGGGCGACCTCGTCGCCGTCGAGGACCTGGGCGACGCCTCCCGCTTTCGTCTGCGTGGTCCGGTCGTCACCGAGGGCGCCAAGCACGGCGACTCGATCGCGGTCAACGGGGTGTGCCTCACCGTCGTCGACACCGCGGACGGCGAGTTCACCGCCGACGTGATGGCCGAGACCCTCAAGCGCTCCAGCCTCGGAGCGCTGCAGCCCGGCAGCCGGGTCAACCTGGAGCGTCCCATGGCGCTCGGCGGCCGCCTCGGCGGCCACCTCGTCCAGGGCCACGTGGACGGCACCGGCGCGGTCATCTCCCGCACCCCCGCCGAGCACTGGGAGATCGTGAAGGTCTCGCTCCCGGCGGAGCTGTCCCGCTACGTCGTCGAGAAGGGCTCGATCACCGTCGACGGCATCAGCCTCACCGTCGTCGAGGCCGGCCCCGACTTCTTCTCCGTCAGCCTGATCCCGACCACCCTCGCCCTCACCACGCTCGGCTTCAAGCAGCCCGGCGACCCGGTGAACCTGGAGGTCGACGTGATCGCCAAGTACGTCGAGCGGCTGTACGGGGAGCGGGCCGGCGCGCCGAAGGGGGCTCCGGCGGAATGAGCGCCCTCGACACCCTGAACAGTGTCGCCTTCTCCGCCTTCGGTGAGCACTTCAAGTGGACCGACGTGGTCGGCAACGGCCTCGGTCTCGCCGGGCTCGCGCTCGGCTGGCGCCGCTCGGTGTGGGCCTGGCCGGTCCAGCTGCTGTCCGGCGCGGTGCTGGTCGCCGCGTACTGGTCGGCGCAGCTCACCGGCGGCGTCGGCAAGCAGCTGCTGGTGATCGGCGTCGCCGTGTGGGGCTGGTTCCAGTGGCGCCGCGGCGTCCGGGACGGCGGCGAGATCCGGGTCCGCTTCGCCACCTGGCGTGAGCGGGGCGTGCTGGTCGCCGGTACGGCTGCCGGACTGTTCGGGGTCGTCGGCCTCTTCACCCTCTACCCGTCGCTGTCCTGGAACCCCTGGCCGGACGCCTACATCTTCGTCGGCACCGTCGCCGCGATGGTGGCCATGGCCAGGGGCTGGGTCGAGTTCTGGTTCGCCTGGCTCGCCGTCGACGCGGTCGGCGTCCCGCTCGCCTGGAACAGCGACCTGAAGTTCTCCGCGCTCGTGTACGTCATCTACTTCGTTCTCGTGATCGCCGGCTTGTACGCCTGGTGGCAGCAGACCCGGGTCCCGCGGCACGGCGGGCCCGTCCCGGAAGGAGCGGCCGCATGACCACCGCACTGCACTCCCTCTACGTGGCGGAGGACGCCCCGATCGTCCTCGACCCCGTCGAGCGGGCGATCGCCGACATAGCGGCCGGCCGGCCCGTCGTCGTCGTGGACGACGAGAACCGCGAGAACGAGGGCGACCTCATCATCGCGGCGGAGAAGGCCACCCCGGAGATCGTCGCCTTCATGATGACCGAGTGCCGTGGTCTGATCTGCGTGCCCATGGAGGAGCACGACCTGGACCGGCTCGACCTGCCGCAGATGGTGGACTCCAACACCGAGTCCATGCAGACCGCGTTCACCGTCTCCGTCGACGCGAGCGGCGCCCACGGCGTCACCACCGGAATCTCCGCCGCCGACCGGGCGACCACCATCCGGCTGCTGGCCTCGGGCGGTTCCACCGCCGGCGACTTCGTCCGGCCCGGCCACGTCTTCCCGCTGCGCGCCAAGTCCGGCGGTGTGCTGACCCGCAATGGCCACACCGAGGCGGGCGTCGACCTGGCCCGGCTCGCCGGGCTGCGCCCGGCCGCGGCCATCGTGGAGATCGCCAACGAGGACGGCACGATGGCCCGCCTCCCGGAACTCGTCCACTTCGCCCGCAAGCACGGCCTCGCCATCATCTCCATCGAGGACCTGGTCGCCCACCGCCGCACCTCGGAGCCGACCGTGCGCCGGGAGGCCGAGACCCGGCTGCCCACCGCCTTCGGCGACTTCCGCGCCTACGGCTACCGCAGCACCGTCGACGGCGTCGAGCACATCGCGCTCGCGGCCGGCGAGATCGGTGACGGCGAGGACGTACTCGTCCGCGTCCACTCCGAGTGCCTCACCGGGGACGTCTTCCACTCGCTGCGCTGCGACTGCGGACCGCAGCTGCAGGCCTCACTCGAAAAGGTGGCGGCCGAGGGCCGGGGCGTCGTGGTCTACCTGCGCGGCCACGAGGGCCGCGGCATCGGCCTGATGTCCAAGCTGCGCGCGTACGAACTGCAGGAGCGCGGCCGTGACACGCTCGACGCCAACCTGGAACTGGGACTGCCCGCCGACGCCCGCGACTACGGCGCCGCCGCGCAGATGCTCGACGACCTCGGCGTGCGCTCCCTGCGCCTGATGACCAACAACCCCGACAAGACCGACGCCCTGGAGCGGCACGGCCTCAAGGTCGTCGAACGCGTCGCCATGCCGATGGCGGCCGGCGAGCACAACCTGCGGTACCTGCGCACCAAGCGGGACCGCATGGGCCACGACCTGCCCTGGCTGGACCCGGCCCCCACCGGCGCCTGCGCCGGCCAGTAGGTCCCCCGAAGAAGCACCACGACACCCCGCACCATCCGAACCACCAGAACAAGAACGAGCAAGGAGAAGACCGACGTGAGCGGTAAGGGCGCCCCCGAGCTGACCGTGAAGAACTGCGGTGACCTGCGTGTGGCCGTGATCGCGGCCCAGTGGCACGAGCAGGTGATGGGCGGGCTGGTCGACGGCGCGCTGCGCGCGCTGAGCGACCTGGGCATCGACGAGCCCACCCTGCTGCGCGTGCCGGGCAGCTTCGAACTGCCGGTCGCCGCCAAGGTGCTGGCCAGCCGCGGCTACGACGCGGTCGTCGCCCTCGGCGTCGTCATCCGCGGCGGCACACCGCACTTTGAGTACGTCTGCCAGGGCGTCACCCAGGGCCTGACCCAGGTGTCGGTCGACACCGGCGTGCCGATCGGCTTCGGCGTGCTCACCTGCGACACCGAGGAGCAGGCCCTGGACCGCGCCGGACTGCCCGGCTCGAACGAGGACAAGGGGCACGAGGCCGTCACCGCCGCGATCGCCACCGCGACCGTCCTGCGTTCAGTATCCGAGCCGTGGCGCTGAGGTAGGGGCACTTCCGCGTAGGGTGGGGACCATCATGGCCAAGAAGACATTCGAGGAGCTCTTCGCCGAGCTCCAGCACAAGGCCGCCACCGGCGACCCCAGCACTTCCCGCACCGCCGAACTGGTCGGCAAGGGAGTGCACGCGATCGGCAAGAAGGTGGTCGAGGAGGCCGCCGAGGTGTGGATGGCAGCCGAGTACGAGGGCGCCGACCGCACCGCGGAGGAGATCTCCCAGCTGCTCTACCACCTGCAGGTGATGATGGTCGCCCGGGGCATCGCCCTCGACGACGTATACGCTCATCTCTGAGCGGATCATCACCGGCCGGCCCCACCCCGCGCGCCGCCCCACGCCCCCTCCCACCCACATCCCGAGATACGAAGGAACGTCTCCATGCTGCGCATCGCCGTCCCCAACAAGGGTTCACTGTCCGGACCTGCGTCGGCGATGCTGCATGAGGCCGGCTACCGCCAGCGCAAGGACTCCAAGGAACTCGTCCTCGTCGACGGCGAGAACGACGTCGAGTTCTTCTACCTGCGCCCGCGGGACATCGCCATCTACGTCGGCTCGGGCCGTCTCGACATCGGCATCACCGGCCGCGACCTGCTGCTGGACTCCGGTGCCAACGCCGAGGAGATCCTGCAGCTCGGCTTCGCCCGCTCCACCTTCCGCTACGCCACCACCCCCGGCGGCGTGAGCGACGTGAAGGAGTTCGGCGGGAAGACGGTCGCCACCTCCTACCCGGAGATCGTCAGGAAGCACCTCGCGGACAACGCGGTGGAGGCCTCCGTCGTCCGCCTCGACGGCGCCGTCGAGACCTCGATCCACCTCGGCGTGGCGGACGTCATCGCCGACGTCGTCGAGACGGGCACCTCGCTGCGCAACGCCGGCCTGGAGGTCATCGGGGAGTCGATCCTCGACTCCGAGGCCGTGGTCATCCGCCGGGCCGGCACCGGCGGCGAGGACGCGGCGGCCGAGCCGAAGGTGCAGCAGTTCCTGCGCCGTCTGCAGGGCGTCCTGGTGGCCCGCCGCTACGTGATGATGGACTACGACATCCGCGTCGAGCACGTCGAGCGGGCCATCGCCCTCACCCCCGGCCTCGAGTCGCCCACGGTCTCCCCCCTGCACCACGAGGGCTGGGTCGCCGTCCGCGCCATGGTGCCCAGCCGCGAGGCCCAGCGGATCATGGACGAGCTGTACGACCTCGGCGCCCGGGCGATCCTCACCACCGGGATCCACGCGTGCCGTCTGTGACCTCGCGCACCCCGTCCACCGTGCCCGCCGAGCTCCCCGGGCTGCCCGTCACCTTCCGGCCCGCCCGCACCCGCGCGGTGCTGCTCGGCCTGGGTGCCGGGCTGCTCACGGCCTTCGTCGTGATCGCCGTCCTGCTTCCCGCGGACGGCGCACGGCCCTGGCACACCTCGGACCGGATCTGGATCGTGCTCACCGGACTGCTGGTCGCCGGGGTGCTCGCGCTGCTCAGCCGCCCCCGGGTGACCGCCGACCGCGACGGTGTGACCGTCGTCAACCTGACGACCCGGCGCCGGCTGGAATGGGCGCAGGTCCTCCGGGTGAACCTGCGCGTCGGCGACCCGTGGGTCCACCTCGACCTGGCGGACGGCACCAGCCTGGCGGCCATGGGGATCCAGCCCGGGATCGGACGCGCCCGCGCGTTGCGCGACGCGCGGGCCCTGCGGGCCCTCGCGGAGGCGTACGGTACCGGCAAGCCGACGGCGCACTAGACCTGCCGCCCCGGCCCGTTTCTTCATTACCCTGGAACCTTCGCAACGACCCGAGGAGTGACACCCAATCCCCGATGGACGGATCGTCCGGTAGTACCTGCGCCGCCTCTCCCCCCCGACATATGGGAGCGGCGGCATGAGCGCCCCGTTGCTGCTGCTCGCGGCAGCCTTCGTCCTGATCCTCGCGAACGGCTTCTTCGTCGCCGCCGAGTTCGGCCTGGTGACCGTCGAACGCCCGGCCGCTGAGCGCGCCGCCGCCGAGGGTGACCGCAGGGCCCGCAGCGTCGTGGAGGCGCTGCGCAAGCTGTCCTTCCAGCTCTCCGGCACCCAGCTCGGCATCACGATCACCTCGCTGGTGGTCGGCATGCTGGCCGAGCCCGCCCTCGCCGACCTGTTCGCCGGACCGCTCACCTCGGTGGGCGTACCCGAGGGCGCGGCGCCCGCGGTCGCCGTCGTGATCGGCATGATCCTCGCCTCGGCCGTCCAGATGGTCATCGGCGAGCTCGTACCGAAGAACTGGGCGGTGTCCCGTCCGCTGGAGGTGGCCCGGTTCGTGGCCGGTCCTCAGCGGGCCTTCTCCGCCGTGTTCCGGCCCGTCATCGAGGCCCTCAACGCCGCCGCGAACCGCCTGGTGCGGACGCTGGGCGTGGAGCCCGCCGAGGAGCTGGCCTCCGCGCGGACCCCCACCGAGCTGGTCTCGCTGGCCCGTCATTCCGCCCGTGCCGGGGCCCTGGAGCAGGACACCGCGGACCTCTTCGTCCGCACCATCTCCCTGGGCGACCTCACCGCGGAGAACGTGATGACCCCCCGGGTGCGCGTCAGCGCCCTGCAGGACACCGCCACCGCCGCCGACGTCCTCAACCTGACCCGGGCCACCGGGCTGTCCCGCTTCCCGGTCTACCGGGAGCGGCTGGACGACATCGTCGGCATGGCGAGCCTGAAGGACGCCCTCGCCGTCCCGGCCCACCTGCGCGACCGCACACCGGTCGGCAGGGTCACGGTCGCCCCGCTGCTCGTCCCGGAGACGCTGCCGGTGCAGCCGCTCCTGGAGCAGCTGCGCCGCGAGCAGCCGATCGCCGTGGTCGTCGACGAGTACGGCGGCACCGCAGGCGTCGTGACCCTGGAGGACATCGTCGAGGAACTCGTCGGCGAGGTGCGCGACGAGCACGACAGCGCCGACCTGCCCGAGCTGGCGGCCGTCCCCGCGGAGAACGGCAACCCGGCCTGGGACGCCGACGGCGGCTGCCGTGTCGACCTGCTGGAGCGCATAGGGCTCGAGGCCCCCGAGGGGCCGTACGAGACGGTGGCCGGCCTCGTCGCCGACCTCCTCGAACGCATTCCCGAGCCCGGGGACACCGCGGTGCTTCCCGGCTGGGAGCTGCGGGTGCGCGAGGTCGCGCACCACCGTGCCGAAAGGGTTCGCCTGGTACGCGTCGGGTTCGAGGAACCCGAGGACGGGCAGGAGGGCGAGCGATGAGCTTCCTGCAGCTGTTCTTCGCCGGCCTGCTGGTGCTGGGCAACGGCTTCTTCGTCGGCGCCGAGTTCGCCCTGGTCTCCGTACGGCGCAGCCAGATCGAGCCGCTCGCCGGCACGCAGCGCAGGGCCCGTACGGTCCTGCACGGACTGGAGAACCTGCCGCAGATGATGGCGGCGGCCCAGTTCGGCATCACCGTCTGCTCCCTGACGCTGGGTGCGGTCGCCGAGCCGACCGTCGCCCACCTGCTGGAGCCGGCCTTCGAGGCGATCCACCTGCCCGAGGGGCTGATCCACCCCCTCGGCTACGTCATCGCCCTTGCCGTCGTGGTCTTCCTGCACCTGGTCATCGGCGAGATGGTCCCCAAGAACCTGGCGATGGCCGCGCCCGAGAAGACCGCGCTGTGGCTCAGCCCCGGACTGGTCGGCTTCGCACGTCTGTTCCGGCCGGTCATCGCGGTGCTCGGCTGGTGCGCCAAGCTCGTGCTCCGGCTGTTCCGGGTCGAGCCCAAGGACGAGATCGACGCGGTCTTCACCAGCGAGGAGCTGACCGTGCTCGTCGAGGACGCCCGGCAGGCCGGACTCCTCGACGACGACGCCCAGGAGCGGCTGGAGGACGCGCTGGAACTGGGGACCCGCCCGGTCACGGACGTCCTGCTGTCCCCGGAGGAGCTGGTGACGGTCGACGCGTCCGTCACCCCCGCCGAGGTCGAGGAGCTGACCGTGCGCACCGGTTACTCGCGCTTCCCGGTGGCCGGACCGGAGGGCGCCTACCTCGGCTACCTCCACGTCAAGGACGTCCTCGACCTGGAGGACACCGGCCGGCCCGTCCCGGCGCGGCTGTGGCGGCCGATGGCCACCCTCCGTGCGGAGCTGCCGCTGGACGACGCGCTCACCCAGATGCGGCGGGCCGCGTCGCACCTGGCGGCGGTCGCGGACTCCGCCGGTCGCGTGCTGGGGCTGGTCGCGCTGGAGGACGTGCTGGAGATGCTGGTCGGCGAGGTCCGCGATCCGGCGCACCGGGAGGTCCCGGAGCCCGCGGCGACGGTCGCCGCCCCGGCCGGCGAGGAGGCCGGCGAGGTCGCCCGGTCGCCGCGCGTGATGGCGAGCTGACACGGCGAACCCGTGCGAGTGGGGTCCGGGCCGCAGGTGCCCGGGCCCCTCTCGCGTCGTTCACTCCAGGGGCTCGGGCGGCGGCAGTCCGGGGCCGCGGCCCGACAGCACCTCGCCGTAGGCCTGCATGAGGTCGGGCAGCCGCAGCGTGCACAGGTCGTCCCGGGAAGGCTGTCCCGCGTAGCCGGACAGCCGCAGGTCGCGGTAGGCGCAGCTCTTCTCGTACAGGGTGCGCAGGAAGCGGCCGTTGCCCAGCTCGTCGATCCAGCCCTGGTCGACGACGTGGCCGCTGATGGCGAGCAGCTCCTCCAGGGCCTCGTCGTCCCAGCGGTCCCCGTTGTCTGCCGCCAGGACCTCGCCGATGCTGGTCAGCTCGTGCGGCCGGTAGCTGGGGAAGTCGACCCGGGTGGTGAAGCGCGAGCCGAGGCCGGGGTTGGCCGCCAGCAGGCGGTCCATGCCCTCGGGGTAGCCGGCGAGGATGACGACCAGGCGGTCGCGGTTGTCCTCGGCGCGCTTGAGCAGGACCTGAAGTGCCTCGTCGCCGTAGGCGTCGCCCTTGCTGTAGCCGGAGTTGGACAGCGCGTACGCCTCGTCGACGAAGAGCACCCCGCCGAGTGCGGAGTCGATCAGCTCGTTGGCCTTGACGGCCGTCTGGCCCAGGAACTCGCCCACGAGGTCCGCGCGTTGCGCCTCGACCAGATGGTCGCCGCCCAGCAGGCCGAGGGCGTAGAAGACCCGGCCGAGGATGCGCGCCACCGTCGTCTTGCCGGTGCCCGACGGCCCCGAGAAGACGAAGTGCCGCTTGGGCGGCTGCACCGGCAGGCCCTGCCCCGACCGCAGCCGTGCCATCCGCAACTGTGCGGACAGCGCCCGCACCTGGCGCTTGACGGGCTCCAGGCCCACCATGCGGTCGAGTTCGGCCAGCGCCTGGGAGAGCAGCACCGGGTCCGGTGCCGTGACCGGGACCTGCGGCAGGACGGCGGAGACCGGCGGGATCGCCTTCTCCCGGATGTCGTCGTCGATCGGGCCGACCGCGCCCAGCGGGTCGTCCAGGATGGAACCCGCGCCGAGGCCGCCCGGCATGGCGGCCGCCCCGGCCCTGGCGTCCAGCGGATCGGGGTCGGGCGGCAGCGTCTCGGGCCCGGTCTGGCCGTAGCCCAGCAGGGTGACCGGGGCGAGGTCGGCCGTCCCGTCGGTGAGGCCGTCGGACTCGTCGATGGCGGCGAGCCGCGCGGCGGTGTCCATGAACGCCGGGTCGATGCGGTGTACCGCCTGGTACAGGGGGAGCGCGGCGGCGGTGCGGCCGGTGCCCTCGTAGGCGCGGGCCAGCCAGTAGCGGAGCTCCTTGCGCTGCGGCTGCTCGCTGCGGCAGCGCATCAGCGCCGTCGACAGCAGGGGCTCGGCCTGCCCGTACAGCTCCAGCCGGACCCGGGCCATGCCGCCGAACAGCCCGGCCTCGATGCCCAGTACCTGGTCGCCGAGGAGCGGTTCGGTGTTCCGCACCAACTGGTCCCAGTCCTTGACCAGATAGGCCCGGCAGGCGTGCAGGAAGCGGACGTGCGGATCGGTGTCGATCGGCGGGCACTCGGCAAGGGCCCGGTCCAGCTCCGCGATGTGGCGGCCGTCGAGCCAGTGCGAGGCGTGCGCGAGCAGCAGGTCGCGGCGGGTCTCCAGCACCGGCTGGACCCACCAGCCCAGCCAGTACCAGGAGTTCATCGAGCGGCGGTGCGCGCTGCGCTGCTCGCCGAAGCGATCGCGGTGCCGGTGCATCTGCAGCAGCGCGGTGGAGGTGTCGGCCCGCAGCGCGTGCAGCCCGAGCCAGGCGTCCGCCATGCCGGGGTCGAGGCGGACCGCGGCGCGGAACTCCTCCTCGGCCTGGGTGTAGGCGCCCATGGTGTAGGCCTCCACGGCCCGTACCCAGGCGAGATCGGCGGGGGCGCCCGAATGCTCTGTGCCGAAGTCCATCAGGTCCCCACCAGCCGTTCCCCCCGGTGCCGCCCGCCTTACGCCGCTCCAACCAGGTTACGTGAAGCGGGAGTTGGTGCCAGGTAGGCGCAGCCTTCCCAGGGCGGCGCACCCGTTGGCATGGTACCCGCGCAGGCCCGGTGCGCCGTAGAGCGACGCGGACGGTGACGTTGGGTGAGCAATTCACTGCCGTACGGGGCCGGTTCACCCGTCGTGGGCAGAACGAAGCCCCCGGTCACGGGGGAACAACCGGGGGCTTCGCGTCTGAGGCGCGGTCGACGATGACCGCGCATTGAGAACGTAAGTCCTGTACGGCCCCCCGGTCAAGCCGCCTTGACGCACCTCTCGGGCGGCCTCCGGGCGCCCGCGGCGCACCGGCTTCGAGTGGTCACGGTCAGTGACGGAGAGTGCCGGTGAGCGGAGTCCCGGCGGGCTGTGCGCTCAGCTCGTAGCCGTCCGGACGCTGGTGGACCAGCAGGTCCGCGAAGGGCCTGGAGGGGTCGGCGGCGAAGTGCGCGTCCTGCGCCCGCATCCAGCCGGCCCAGAACCCGGCCAGCGCGGGGCCGTCCCGGAGCTCGCCGCGCTCCCGTGCGGTCTCCCGCGACACCTCCACCCAGAGCAGGCTCGCCAGCCAGGGGCGCAGCTCGCGACGGCCCACGCCCACACCCTCCAGCAGGACCACGGGGGACGGCGGCACCTCCAGGATCGTCGCGAACCGCCGCGCCACCCAGTCGTACTTCGCGGGCCGGGCCGTGTCGCCGCGGCGCAGCGGCTCCAGCACCTGCTCGCGCAGCCGTCCGGTCCACTCGAACAGTTCCTCGTGGGTGGCCAGGTCGTCGAGGTGGAGGACCGGAGCGCCGTCCAGCGCGGCGGCCAGTGCGGCGGCGAAGGTCGTCTTGCCGGCTCCGGCGTGGCCGTCCACGGCGACCAGGCGCACGGGCCCGCAGGAGGGCGGCAGGGCGAGCAGCCGGGAGGCGAGCGCGCGAAGCGCCCCGGGGGTGGTGTGGTGGTCCATCGGGGCCAGCCTACGACCTGGGCCGACGCAAGCGACTGCGGCGGGTGCCAGGGGCGTCTACGGTAAGAGTCGTGACCGACTCCGCAGCATCCCTGTACCCGCCGGAGCGACTCGAGCTCGCCCGCAAGGCCGCCGCCGACGCGGGACTCGACGCGCTCCTCGTCTCGCCGGGCCCCGACCTGCGCTACCTCACCGGCTACCACGCCCATCTCACCGAGCGCCTGGTGTGCCTGGCGCTGCCCGTGCTCGGCGACCCCTTCCTCGTCGTGCCCCACCTGGAGCGGCCCGGGGCAGAGGCCTCGCCGCTGGGCGCGCTCGGCGTCGAGGTCGTCGGCTGGGGCGAGACCGAGGACCCGTACGCCCTGGTCGCCGGACGGCTGCCGCGGGGGGCCTCGCGGGTGGCCGTCGACAACCACATGTGGGCCGAGAAGGTGCTCGCCTTCCGCGCCGCCCTCCCGGGTGCCGAGCAGAGCCTGGCCGGCGACGTGCTGCGCGAACTGCGGATGCGCAAGTCGCCCGCGGAGACCGAGGCGCTGCGCCGGGCCGCCGGAGCCATCGACCGGGTGCACCGCCGCATGGGGGAGTGGCTGAGGGCCGGGCGCACCGAGCGCGAGGTCGCCCGGGACGTCGCCGACGCCGTCATCGAGGCCGGGCACGTCACCGTCGACTTCGTCATCGTCGCCTCCGGCCCGAACGGCGCCAGCCCCCACCACGAGGTCTCCGACCGGGTGATCCGGGACGGCGACCCGGTCGTCGTCGACATCGGCGGCACCACGGAGGAGGGCTACTGCTCCGACTCCACCCGCACCTACGCGGTGGGTGAACCGCCCGCCGAGTTCCGCGAGATGTACGAGGTGCTGCGGAGCGCCCAGCACGCCCAGACCGAGGCCGTCCGCCCCGGGATCACCGCCGAGGAACTCGACGCCGTCGGGCGGGACGTCATCGCCGCGGCCGGATACGGCGAGCACTTCATCCACCGCACCGGGCACGGCATCGGGCTGGAGACGCACGAGGAGCCGTACATCGTCGCGGGCAGCTCCCGTCCGCTGGAGCCGGGCATGGCCTTCTCCGTCGAACCCGGGATCTACCTCCCGGACCGCTTCGGCGCCCGCATCGAGGACATCGCCGTCTGCACGCAAGAGGGCGGGGAACGGCTCAACCAGACCTCCCGGGACCTGGTCGTCCTGTCTGTTTAGTCCGATGTGTTGACGCCCGGTACGGCAGGGGGGTATTCCGTACACGCGACGGTGTGCGCGGCGCGTACGCCGCGCGCGGCGCACACGGCGCGTCAGGGGCCCAGCAGGAAGCGGCAGTCGGGGGGCCGGGCATGTTCGACGACGGGCATGACTTCGGGGTGCGGCAGTGGACGGTCGGCGGCACGACCGTGGTGGAACTGACGGGGGAACTCGACCTGTGCGCCGGCGTGCGCGCGGTCGCGCGTCTGGACGAGGTCACCGCCGGGCCGCGGCCTGACGTCGTGGTGGACCTGCGAGGGGTGAGCTTCATCGACTGCAGCGGTCTGTCGGCGCTGATCCGGGCGCGGAAGCGGGCCCTCGACCGCGGCGGCCGGTTCGGCATCGTGGGCGGCAGCCCCTGCGTGCTGCGGCTGTTGCGGCTCACCCGGACGATCCGGGTCTTCACCGTCCACGACGACCTGGCCTCCGCGCTGGTCGCGGCGGGTGCCCCCGATCCCCCCGCGACGGACGGCGCCATAGCGTGAGCTCAGCGGGGCAGCGGCGCCAGCACGATCCAGACCTGGCCGCGGGCGAAGTTCACCGGCTGTCCGTCGGGCGTGGTGAAGTGCGTGCCCCCGGCCGCGTCGGGCCGTGACCACCTGGCGTCGTACGCCTTGCCGTCGCGCAGCACCTCCGCACGCCCGGTGCCGACCGTCTCGCTGTAGGGGGAGGTGTTCCCCCAGCGGTCGTGGAAGCCGGAGGGGCGGACGGCGACGTACTGGACGACCACCGTCGGCGCGCCGAGCCTGCCGCCGTCGCTCGTGGTGGCCGGGTCGCCGTCGAACGAGACCAGCCAGCGGTCGTCCCCGGCCGACCAGTGCAGGCCCACCGAACCGTTCGGGTAGCGCACGGTGCGGTCGCGCTCCGGGGTGCCGCCGGCCGGCGTGGCACCGAAGCGGAAGCCTATGTCGCGGGCGGCGGAGGCGTCCGGGGCCGAGGCGAGCAGGCGTTCCGGGGTGGCGTACAGGTTGTGCGGGGCGGGACGCGAGCCGTCGCGCGTGTAGGCGCCGGGAGCGTGGGCGGGGGAGACGTCGTGCACCGGCGCCGCCGCGACCACCGGCAGCAGTCTGGACTGCGCCCCGGAGAAGGCCAGGGCCGGGCGGCCGAACTGGCGCAGCAGTTCAAGGTCCGACTCGCGGGCGCTCCGTACCGGGCCCACCCGGTCGGGCAGTTGGGAGGAGAAGACGGCGAGCAGACGGGTGAGACCGGACTCCACCTGCTCCACGTACACCAGGTCGGCCCGGTCCAGGCCGGTGTGCGGCCGGGCGGGCCCCACGTTGTCTATCTTCACCGCGAGCACGGGCCCTCCGGTACCCCCCGTCAGCCCGGTGAAGGGCGACCGCGCGACCGCGCTGCTGCCGGGAGCCGAACCCGTCGTCGTGGGGGAGGGCCTGCTCGGCGTCCGCTCCGGGCCGCCACAGCCCCGGCCGACCAGGACGACGGCGAACACCGCCAGCACGACCAGGAGCGCCGCTCTCGCGGGACGTCCGGGTGCTCGGGCCACGACGGCCACCCCCGTGCTGCATGGATATGCTGCCTACGGAAAAGTCAATTGCCGAACCGCTGTGCGTATTCCTAGTATCCGCCACATGGAGCCGGTACCCCAGACGGCGGACGCGACCGCCTTCCTCGCGGCGGACGAGGTGATCGACCACGACCACCCGCTGGTCCGGGCGACCGCCGCCCGGCTGCGGGCGGAGGCCCCCGATCCGTATGGCTATGCTGAAGCGGCCTACACCTTCGTCCGGGACGACATCCCGCACTCCGCCGACTCCGGCGACCCGCGCGTCACCTGGCGTGCCTCCGACGTCCTGGAGCAGCGCACCGGCATCTGCCATGCCAAGGCCCACGCCCTGACCGCCCTGCTGCGGGCCGAGGGCATCCCGGCGGGGCTGTGCTACCAGCGGCTCACCGAGGACGACGGCACGGATCCCGTCGTCCACGGGCTCGTCGCCCTGAAGCCGCCCGGCCACGACCACTGGGCCCGGCAGGACCCGCGCGGCAACAGACCGGGTCTCGACGCCCGGTTCTCCCTCCG
Organism: Streptomyces sp. NPDC058864; assembly: GCF_042742985.1. Taxonomy (NCBI): domain Bacteria; kingdom Bacillati; phylum Actinomycetota; class Actinomycetes; order Kitasatosporales; family Streptomycetaceae; genus Streptomyces; species Streptomyces sp. NPDC058864. Next base: position 111,277 of record NZ_JBHYMQ010000015.1, read on the forward strand.
GGAGGAACGACTGGCCTGGGTGCCGCGGCCCGCACTCGGCGAACGCGACTACCCCGGCCTGTACGCCACGCCGCCGTCCGTCGTCCTCACCGCCCTGCGGCGGGCCGTCGACCGGCGGCACCTGTGGCGGCTGCTGCCCACCGCCCTGACGGACCAGGACGGCCGATGACCTCACCCATGCCCCCGTCGGCCGCCGAACGGGCCCTCGCCGAGGGCGCACTGCCCCGGAGGAACGCGCAGCCCACCTGCGGGAGTTCAGCCGCGGCGCCCGGTCACTCCGCCGCCGCGGCGCGCTCCTGGGCTGCGACGTCCTCGGCCGTGGGTGCGGTGCCGCCCAGGTGCGCGGGCAGCCACCAGTGGTCGTTGGGGCCCGAAGGGCGCCCGGTGTACACCCGCTGCGCGTCCTCCAGCAGCTCCTGGACCCGCAGCCGCAGCCGCCGGGTCAGGGCGCCCGGCTTCTCGTCCGCGTGGGGCGTCATCTGCTCGCCCACCCGGATGGAGATGGGGAAGCCGTTGCGGCCCAGCTGCCGCGGCTGGCCCTTGGTCCACAGCCGCTGCGTGCCCCACAGGGCGACCGGCAGCAGCGGCACGCCCGCCTCCATCGCCAGGCGCGCGGCACCGGACTTGAAGGACTTGAGGGTGAAGGACTGCGAGATGGTCGCCTCGGGGAAGACCCCGATGATCTCGCCCGAGCGCAGCGCCGTCAGCGCGTGCTTGTACGCGTGCATGCCCTCGGAGCGGTCCACCGGGATGTGCTTCATGGCCCGCATCAGCGGACCCGACACCTTGTGCCGGAACACCGACTCCTTCGCCATGAAACGCACCAGTCGCTTGGCCGGGAGCGCCGTCAGCCCGGCGAACACGAAGTCCAGGTATCCGATGTGGTTGCTCACGAGCAGCGCGCCGCCCTTGCGTGGCACGTGCTCGGTGCCGGAGATGTCGAAACGCAGCCCCTGCACCTTGAACATGGTGCGGGCGAAGCCGATGACGGGCGGGTAGACGAGTTCGGCCATGGCTGGGGCCCCTTCTTCGTAGGGGGTGGCCCCCGGCGGAAGTTACGCGGCCGTAGGTTTCCGGCCGCGGGCTGATCGTGCCCGGTAAACGGGTGCCGTGTCATCCCGCGTGCCCGTCGTGTGGCGAGATTCTCGTCACGTCACCCGGTCGTACGACGCAGCAACAGGTACATCTCGCATCCGAGGCAGTAGCCGAACACCGCGTTGAGGAAGGCCGCCGCGAGCGCGCAGGCCGTCGCCGCCAGACCCAGCCAGGCGAAACCCGCGGCGTGGCCGGCGAGCCCGACGACCGCGAACGCCAGCCCCACCGCCTGCGCGAAGCGCGGCGGCGCCGGGTCCTCGGTCTCGGCCGGCGGTCCCAGCCGGGGCCGTACCGCCACCCGGTACAGCAGGCCGTACGGTGAGTTCTGCACACCCGCGGCGGCGCCCACCGCGAACACCAGCGCCTGGACGGCCAGCAGCCAGGCACTGCCGGTGACGAGGACGACGGCCAGGACCACGGCGGTCAGGCTTGCGCCGAAGCGCGGTCCACGGGCATCAATGGCGTGAGAACTCATGGGGGCCATGATTCCGGAACGGACAGCGTCCGGACCCCCGGGAATCATGGCGGTCCTGTGAACGCTGCACAGCAGGGAGGACGGAATTGACCGGGTTGGTGGTGTGCGTCGCCGTGCTCGTGGCGGCGGGGATCTTCGGCATCCTCCACAAGCGCAGGGACGGAAGGGTACGGGTGCGGGACAAGGACGCGGAACATCAGCTGACGGCGGGTGAGATCGGCGCGGAACTCGGCGAGCGGGCAACGCTCCTCCAGTTCTCGACCGCATTCTGCGCGCCCTGCCGGGCCACCCGACGCACCCTGGACGAGGTGGCCGGCATGGTCGACGGGGTGCGGCACGTGGAAGTCGACGCCGAGGCCCACCTCGACCTGGTCCGCCGGCTGGGGATCGTCAGGACGCCGACCGTGCTCGTGCTCGACGCCCGGGGCAACGTCGTGCGGCGGGCGTCGGGCCAGCCGCGCAAGGCCGACGTCATCGCGGCGCTCGGCGCGGCGGTGTGACCCGCGCGCGGTGTATGACCCCGGTCCCACCTGACGGGGCGCCCTTGACGCGGCGCCGCCCTGATCGTCAGTCTGACGCCATGTCGCGAGACCTCCTTCTGTACTCCCGCTTCGACGTCGACCTCGGTCGGCACGCGAGCGCCCGCTGTCACGCCCGTTGAGTGCCCAGGACCCCGCACCCCTCCGGCTCGACAGCACGACGAAGGACAACTCCATGACCGCCTCTCCCGACCTCGGCACGCCCGCCGCCGGCTCCCTGGGCGCCGTGCCCTCCTCGATCCCCGCACCCGCGCCGGTTCCCCCGCCCTCGCCGCCCGCCGTGACCGACGCGTTCGACTCGACCGCCTTCCGCGCCGTTTTCCGCCGGCACGCCGCCGGGGTCGCGGTGATCACCGCGGCCGGCGGCCGCCCCGCGGGCTTCACCGCCACCTCCCTCACCTCGGTCTCCGCCGAGCCGCCCCTGCTGTCCTTCGGGATCAGCAGCACGGGTTCGGCCTGGCGGACCATCGCGGACGCCACCCATGTGGGCGTGCACATCCTCGGAGAGCACCAGGAGGAGGTGGCCGCCACCTTCGCCCGCAGCGGCGCCGACCGCTTCGCGCCGCCCACCGCGTGGGGACCGGGCCCGTACGGAGTACCGCTCCTGGAGGACGTTCAGGCCTGGCTGGTCGCCCGCGTGCTGGCCCGGATACCCGCCGGTGACCATCGCATCGTCGTCGCCCAGGCCGTGGCGGGCGCCCCCCAGGGCGAGGCGGCGCGCCCGCTGCTCTACCACCACGGGCGCTACAACGCGCTGCGCCACTGAACCCCTGCGCCGGATCCTCCGCGGGGCTCCCCGCGTCGGCAAGGTCACAGTGCGCCGCCCTTGCCCGCCGGGACCCCGAGGGCTGTACTGGTGAGTAATATTTCTGCCGGAGCGCCGTGCGTCCCGGCGGGGAGCCGCCGTCGAAGGCGCCTATGCTGCCTTCACAAGGGCAGTTGACGTACCCATGCAGCAGTAGGAGAGCAGCGTGAGCTTGAGGATCGTTGTCGCGGTGAAGTACGTGCCGGATGCCACGGGGGATCGTCATTTCGCGGGGGATCTGACGACGGATCGGGATGCGGTGGATGGTCTGCTGTCCGAGTTGGATGAGTATGCGGTGGAGCAGGCGCTGCAGATCGCGGAGGCGTCGGATGACGCCGAGGTGACGGTGGTGACGGTGGGTCCGGAGGATGCGAAGGACGCGTTGCGCAAGGCGTTGTCGATGGGTGCGGACAAGGCGGTGCATGTCGAGGACGGGGGTCTGCACGGCAGTGATGTGATGGGGACGTCGCTGGTGCTGGCGAAGGCGGTCGAGCATGTGGGGTTCGATCTGGTGGTGACGGGGATGGCGTCCACCGATGGGACGGCGGGTGTGGTGCCGGCGTTGCTGGCGGAGCGGTTGGGTGTGCCGCAGGTGACGTTGCTGTCGGAGGTGGGGGTCGAGGGCGGCGTGGTGTCGGGTCGCCGTGATGGTGACTCCGCGAGCGAGCTGCTGGAGGCGTCGTTGCCGGCGGTGGTGTCGGTGACGGACCAGTCGGGTGAGGCGCGGTATCCGTCGTTCAAGGGGATCATGGCGGCGAAGAAGAAGCCGGTGGAGTCCCTGGACCTGTCCGACCTGGGTGTCGATGCGGGGCAGGTGGGTCTGGCGGGGGCGTGGTCGACGGTGGATGAGGCGTCGGCGCGTCCGCCGCGGTCGGCGGGTGTGATCGTGAAGGACGAGGGCGAGGGCGGCAAGCAGCTCGCGGAGTTCCTCGCGAGCCAGAAGTTCATCTGATCCGCTTGTCCGTCTGTTTTCCGAGGAGTTTGAGTTTCCATGGGTGAAGTCCTGGTCTACGTGGACCATGTGGATGGTGCGGTTCGCAAGCCGACCCTCGAGCTGCTGACGATCGCGCGTCGGTTGGGTGAGCCGGTGGCGGTGGCGCTGGGTGCGGGCGCGGAGGCGACCGCGGGTGTGCTGGGTGAGCATGGTGCGACCCGGGTGCTGGTCAATGACGCGGCGGAGTTCGCGCAGTATCTGGTGGTGCCGAAGGTGGACGCGCTGCAGGCGGCTGCCGCGGTGGTGAGTCCGGTGGCGGTGCTGGTGCCGTCGTCGGGTGAGGGCAAGGAGATCGCGGCGCGGCTGGCGTTGCGGCTGGGTTCGGGCATCATCACGGACGCGGTGGATGTGGTGGCGGGTCCTGAGGGTCCGGTGGCGACGCAGTCGGCGTTCGCGGCGTCGTTCACGACGAGGTCGCGGGTGACGACGGGCACGCCGGTGATCACGGTGAAGCCGAATGCGGCGCCGGTGGAGGCTGTTTCTGCCGCGGGTGCGGTGGAGGCGCTGGCGGTGTCCTTCGGTGCGCTGGCCTCCGGCACGAAGGTGGTGTCGCGTACGGCGCGGGAGGCGACGGGGCGTCCGGAGCTGACGGAGGCGGCGATCGTGGTGTCCGGTGGGCGGGGTGTGGGTGGTGCGGAGAGTTTCTCGGTGATCGAGGAGCTGGCCGATTCGCTGGGTGCGGCGGTCGGTGCCTCCCGCGCCGCGGTGGACGCGGGTTGGTATCCGCACACCAATCAGGTGGGTCAGACGGGTAAGTCGGTGTCGCCGCAGTTGTATGTGGCGGCGGGGATCTCGGGTGCGATTCAGCACCGGGCGGGTATGCAGACCTCGAAGACGATCGTGGCGGTCAACAAGGACCCGGAGGCGCCGATCTTCGAGTTGGTCGACTACGGCGTGGTCGGTGATCTGTTCCAGGTCGTGCCGCAGCTGACCGAGGAGGTCGTGGCCCGCAAGGGCTGACCCCCGGCCCCCGTCCGGCAGCACACGCACCGGAGCCCCGTGACGCCCCCACCGGCACCACGGGGCTCCCGGCGTTCCACGGGTCGTTGACGGTGCGAAGGGGAGGGCGTTAGCTTCCCTTCAACGATTTGTTGAAGACCGGGAGGTGCCCGATGGCGCAGAACGAGACGGTCCGCACATCGCTCGGCGACGGGGTACGGCGGGACATCGGCGCCTCGCTCGCCGCCGTCGACGCCGAACTCGCCCGCCGCTACCCCGGCGACCCCGGCACGCGGCAGCCCGTGCACACCGTCTACGTCCCCGCCGACGCCTTCGCCGCCGACACCGTGCGCACCTGGGGCGACCGCGCCCTCGCCGCCCTGGACGAGCACGCCCCCGACGCGGAGCGGTTCGCAGCCGTGCTGGGCCTGTCGCCGGAACTCGCCGCGCCCGTCCACGACCGCGTGCGGGCCAAGCTGCTGCGCGAACCGGTCGAGGACCTGCGGATCGACTTCGAGGACGGCTACGGACCCCGGCCCGACGCCGAGGAGGACGCCGCGGCCGCCCGCGCCGCCCGGATCGTGGCCGGCGCCGTCGCGGACGGGACCGCGCCCCCGTACGTCGGCATCCGTATGAAGTGCATGGAGGCCGCCGTGCGCGACCGGGGCATCCGCACCCTGGACGTCTTCCTCACCGGCCTGATGGAGGCCGGCGGACTACCCGGCGGCCTGGTCCTCACCCTGCCCAAGGTCACCTTCCCCCAGCAGGTGGCGGCGTTCGTCCGGCTCGCCGGGGAGCTCGAGAAGGCGTACGGACTCCGGGCCGGACGTCTGGGGTTCGAGATCCAGATCGAGACCACCCAGTCCATCCTCGGGCCCGACGGGACGGCCACGGTGGCCCGGCTGATCGACGCCGCCGAGGGCCGGGTCACGGGCCTGCACTACGGGACCTTCGACTACAGCGCCGCCTGCGGGGTCAGCGCGGCGTACCAGTCCATGGACCACCCGGTCGCGGACCACGCCAAGGCCGTCATGCAGGTCGCGGCCGCCGGTACGGGCGTGCGGCTCTCCGACGGCTCCACCAATGTGCTGCCCGTCGGCCCCGGCCCCCGCGTCCACGAGGCCTGGCGGCTCCACTACGGCCTGGTCCGCCGCTCCCTGGTCCGTGCGTACTACCAGGGCTGGGACATGCATCCCGCCCATCTGCCCACACGGTACGCCGCGGTCTACGCCTTCTACCGCGAGGGCCTGGACGCGGCGGCGGCCCGGCTCGCGGCGTACGTCGCCAAGGCCGGCGGCGACGTCATGGACGAACCCGCCACCGCCCGGGCCCTGAGCGGCTACCTGCTGCGCGGACTCGACTGCGGCGCCCTGGACTTCGCGGAGGTAGCCGCGGCCACCGGGCTGACCCGCGCCGACCTCGACGCCCTCGCGGGCCGGACCCCCGGCGTCTGAGGACCTCGCGCGAAGACGTCCGGGCCGGCCCCCGCGGGGGCCGGCCCGGACGTCCTGCCGAGACGGACGGTCAGACGAGGTCGAACCGGTCGAGGTCCATGACCTTCGCCCACGCCGCGACGAAGTCGGTCACGAACTTCGCCTTCGCGTCGTCGCTCGCGTAGACCTCCGCGAGCGCGCGCAGCTCGGAGTTGGAGCCGAAGACGAGGTCGGCACGGGTGCCGGTCCACTTGACCTCGCCCGTGACGTTGTCACGGCCCTCGAAGGTGGACTGGTCCTCGGAGGTCGCCTTCCAGGACGTGCCCAGGTCCAGCAGGTTGACGAAGAAGTCGTTCGTCAGCGAGCCGGGGGTCGCGGTGAAGGCGCCGTGGGAGGACTGCCTGTGGTTCGCGCCCAGGACGCGCAGACCGCCGACGAGGACCGTCATCTCGGGGGCGCTGAGGGTGAGCAGGTTCGCGCGGTCGAGCAGCAGGTACTCGGCCGGCAGGCGGTGGCCCTTGCCCAGGTAGTTGCGGAACCCGTCGGCGGCCGGCTCGAGCGCGGCGAAGGACTCCACGTCCGTCTGGTCCTGCGCGGCGTCCACACGGCCCGGCGTGAAGGGCACCTCGACCGGGTGACCGGCGTCCGCGGCGGCCTTCTCGACGGCGGCGGAACCGGCCAGCACGATCAGGTCGGCCAGCGAGATCCGCTTGTCGCCGGACTGCGCCGCGTTGAAGGACTCCTGGATGCCCTCCAGGGTGCGCAGCACCACGGCGAGCTCGTCGGGGTCGTTGGCCTCCCAGCCGCGCTGCGGCTCCAGACGCACGCGGGCGCCGTTGGCGCCGCCGCGCTTGTCGCTGCCGCGGAAGGAAGAGGCCGACGCCCACGCGGCGGACACCAGCTGCGACACGGTCAGGCCCGAGGCGAGGACCTGCTCCTTCAGGGCGGCGGCGTCTGCGGCGTCGACCACCTCGTGCGTGCGGGCGGGCAGCGGGTCCTGCCACAGCAGGGTCTCGGACGGGACCTCGGAACCGAGGTAACGCACGACCGGGCCCATGTCGCGGTGGGTCAGCTTGAACCACGCGCGGGCGAAGGCGTCCGCGAACTCGTCCGGGTTCTCCAGGAAGCGCCGCGAGATCTGCTCGTAGACCGGGTCGAACCGGAGCGAGAGGTCCGTGGTCAGCATCGTCGGGGCGTGGCTCTTGGCGGAGTCGTGCGCGTCGGGGATGGTGCCCGCGCCGGCACCGTCCTTCGCCACCCACTGGTTGGCGCCGGCCGGGCTGGTCGTCAGCTCCCACTCGTAGCGGAAGAGGTTCTCGAAGAAGCCCATGCCCCAGCGGGTCGGGGTGCTGGTCCAGGTGACCTCGAGACCGCTGGTGATCGCGTCGGCGCCCTTGCCGGTGCGGTAGGTGCTCCGCCAGCCGAGGCCCTGCTCCTCCATCGAGGCGGCCTCGGGGTCGGCGCCGACGTTGTCCGCCGGGCCCGCGCCGTGGGTCTTGCCGAAGGTGTGGCCGCCGGCGATGAGGGCGACGGTCTCCTCGTCGTTCATCGCCATCCGGCGGAAGGTCTCACGGATGTCGCGGGCCGCGGCGATCGGGTCCGGGTTGCCGTTGGGGCCCTCGGGGTTGACGTAGATCAGGCCCATCTGGACGGCGCCGAGCGGGCTCTCCAGCTCGCGGTCGCCCGTGTAGCGCTGGTCGCCGAGCCAGGTGGACTCGGGGCCCCAGTAGACGTCCTCCTCCGGCTCCCAGACGTCCTCGCGGCCACCGGCGAAGCCGAAGGTCTCGAAGCCCATCGACTCCAGCGCGACGTTGCCGGTGAGGATCATCAGGTCGGCCCAGGAGATGCTCTGGCCGTACTTCTTCTTCACCGGCCACAGCAGGCGGCGGGCCTTGTCGAGGTTGCCGTTGTCCGGCCAGCTGTTGAGCGGGGCGAAGCGCTGCTGGCCGGCGCCGGCGCCGCCGCGGCCGTCGCTGATGCGGTAGGTGCCCGCGCTGTGCCAGGCCATGCGGATCATGAACGGGCCGTAGTGGCCGAAGTCCGCCGGCCACCAGTCCTGCGAGGTCGTCAGGACCTCGAGGATGTCCTGCTTCACGGCCGCGAGGTCGAGGGCCTTGAACGCCTCGGCGTAGTCGAAGTCCTCACCGAGCGGGTTCGCCACCGCGGGGTTCTTGGCGAGGATCTTCAGGTTCAGCCGCTCCGGCCACCACTGCCGGTTTCCCCCGCCCTGGGTCGGGTGCGGGGCGCGCCCGTGCGCGACGGGGCAACCGTTCACACCCTCCGTCTTGGGGTCTGTGACGATCGCTTCGTGGTTCTCAGACATGGGAATCCTTCCGGACCTGGCGGATCATGGTGCTCAGGACTGCGGGCCGTCGGACGCGTTCGGGTGGGGGCCGACGCGGTGAGCGCGCGGGGGCCTCACCGGCGGCACGACAGGGGGAGAGGGGTGCCGGACCGGCTGCGGCAGTGCGACGCGGGTGCCCGTAACTTCCAGGCGGCACCGCGCGGCTGCTCGGCGGTGGTCCCGTCACGTCTCTCTCTTCTGCCGTACTGGAGTCTTCCTGTCCCTTGGCTGGCGCCGGAACCGATCCTACGATGGACACAGTCCAAGTCAAGAAGAGCGTCAATTCCATATGCAATCAGAACCCGGACGCGTCCACGGGGTGAATTCCGGACGTCCACCGAGCTGAATGGGTGAGCAGACATGAGCGACCTGCTGGAGCGACTGCGCGGGCGCGGCTGGCGCATGACGTCCCAGCGGCGTGTCGTCGCGGAGGTCCTCGACGGCGACCACGTGCACCTCACGGCCGACGAGGTGCACGCCCGCGCCGCCCGGCTGCTGCCCGAGATCTCCCGGGCGACCGTCTACAACACCCTGGGCGAACTGGTCTCCCTCGGCGAGGTCATGGAGGTCTCCACCGACGGCCGCGCCAAGCGCTACGACCCCAACGCCCACCGTCCGCACCAGCACCTGGTGTGCTCGGGCTGCGGCACCGTCCGCGACGTCCACCCGACCGGTGACCCGCTGGCCGACCTGCCGGACGCGGAACGCTTCGGCTTCACGCTCTCCGGGGCCGAGGTCACCTACCGCGGCCTGTGCCCGTCCTGCGCCTGAGCGCGTCACCCGGAGGAGCGGCGGCTACCGGTCCGCGGCGGGGTCGAGTCCGAGACCGCGCAGCCACAGCATCTGCTCGTACGGCTGCGAGTCGCGTCCGCCGCCGTGGTCCCCGAACCGCCACACCGTGATGTCCTTGGGCCCCGCGTAGCGGTTGTACGCGGCGAACACCGTCGACGGCGGGCACACGGGGTCCATCAGGCCCACGCTGAACAGCGCGGGCGCAGTGGCGCGCGGCGCGAAGTGGACGCCGTCGAAGTAGTCCAGGGTGCCGAAGAGCCGTTCGGGGTCGATGCGCCGGTGTACGCCGAGGTACTGGGCGAGCTCCGGGTACGGGCCCTCGGCGGCGGTCTCGGCGCCCCGCCGGAAGTGGCAGAGGAACGGCACGTCGACCAGGGCCGCCGCGACGGCCTCGCGGGCCAGCCCGGCCACCGCGAGGGCGAGCCCGCCGCCCTGGCTGCCGCCGGAGACGACGACCCGGCTCGCGTCGACGGCCGGGTGCGCGCCCAGCGCGTCCACGGCGCGCACGCAGTCCGTCATCAGGCGGCGGTAGTAGTAGTGCTCGGGGTCCTCCGCGCCGCGGGTCATGAACCCGCCGACGTACTGCGGACCGGGCGTGGGGTCTGGGTCGGGTGTGTCGTGGCCCTGGCCGCGGGAGTCGACCACCAGGTGGGCGTAGCCGGCGGCGCTCCACAGCAGGTTCTCGTGGTGCAGTCCGCGCCCGCCGCCGTAGCCGATGTACGTGACGACCCCGGGCAGCGGCCCGGCCGCACCGCGCGGCAGCAGCAGCCAGGCCGCGACCGGCTGGCCTCCCCAGCCGGGGAAGCGCACGTCGAACACCTCGACCGTGGCCAGCGGCGAGTCGACCCTGCGGTACTCCGCCGGTTCGGTGCCCGCTTCGCGGGCGGCGGTCAGCGTCTTGGCCCAGAAGGCGTCGAAGTCCCCCGGCTCGGGGATCTGCGGGGCATAGCGGCGCAGTTCGTCCAGCGGCAGGTCGGTGAGCGGCATGACCGGTATCGAATCGTTTCACGGGACGGGCTGTCAACGGTCGTCCGGGGTCTGCGCGTTGTCGGTCCCGCATGGGATGGTGTCGTCGTGGAGGAGATCGGCCGGGAACCGGCGCCCCGCTCGCCGGTGACGCGCGCCATGCTCAGGGCGGGTGCCGTCACCGTGCTCGCCGCTCTCGCGGCCGGACCGGGAAGTGCCGTGCCCGTCACGGCGGTTCCGCTGAGCCGCAGCGCGGTCGAGGCGGAGCTCGACGCGGCGGCGGAGCAGGCCGGCGTGCACAGGTCGCAGTACACCGTGATGGGCTTGACCGTGACCACCGACAAGGAGTCCGACCGGCCCAGCGAGCAGTGCATGCTTGCCTGGGCGGCCGCCGAGGGAGCGGGCGAGAGGGAGTACGCCGCCGTGACGGCGGTCCTGCGCGAGCACGGGTGGACGGAGTGGCGCCGGGAGAACAGCCCCGGCGGTGGTACGTACGTCAACCTCGGAAAGGGCGGATGGACGGTGACGGCCGCGTACGACGGCGGGCCGGGGTCCTTCACCTCGCTGACCTTCACCGCCATGGCACATGCCTGCTGACGGGCCGGGCACGGCCAGCCCGCGCCACCCGGCCGGCCACGGCGCCCCGGCGACGGACACCGACCCGCTCGTGCCCGTACTCGCCGGCATCGTCGTGGACGTCGTCCACTCCCTCGACACCTGCGGGGACGACGAGGTCGCCCCTGACGTCGCCGTGCGGACGGCGGAGCACGCCGGGTGGGTGCTCGGCGCACTGCCGCCCCGGGAGCGCGCCCGGTTCCTGCGGGTGCTCGACGACCTGGCCGCGGCCGAGCCGGACCCCGCGCGGCGCCGCGCCCTGGAGTCCTTCGGCTTCGCCTGCGGGCTCGTCGTGGAGGAGCCGTCCTGATCCCCTGCCGCGCCGCTACGGCACGGGCGGAAGCTCGCCCGAGCCGCGCGGGATCAGCCGGCAGGGGAGCTCGACCCGCTTGGGGGCGCCCGCGACGCCGTCGAGCCGCTGGAAGAGCAGGCCGGCCGCGGTGCGTCCGAGCTGCCCGGGGTCCTGGGCGACGACGGTGACCGCGGGACGCAGCAGGTCAGCGAGCTCGAAGTCGTCGAAACCGACGAGGGCGACCACGCTGGGCAGGTCGGCGAGGACCCGCACCGCGGTCACGGTGATCCGGTTGTTGCCGGCGAACAGGGCGGTGACCGGCTCGGGACCGCTGAGCATGGACTCCACGGCGGCGCGGACCCGGCCGGGGGCCGTCGGCCCGCAGGAGACCCAGCCCTCGTGCACGGCGAGCCCGGCGGCGTCCATCGCCTCCCGGTAGCCCCGCAGTCGCTCGGCGGCGGTGTGGATGCGGGGGAGGTCGCCGATGAAGCCGATCCGCCGGTGCCCGTGGGCGATGAGGTGGGCGACCCCCTCGCGGGTGCCTCCGGCGTTGTCGCTGAGTACCACGTCCGCGTCGATGCCGCCCGCCGGGCGGTCGACGAAGACGGTCGCGACGCCGGCCGCGATCTCCGGTTCGAGGTAGCGGTGGTCCTCGCTGGCGGGCACGATGACCAGCCCGTCGACACGCCGGGCGCAGAAGGCGAGCGCCAGTTCCTGCTCGCGGTCGGCGTCCTCGGCGCTCGATCCGGTGAACAGCAGCGTCGAGTGCGCCCGTGCCAGGTCCTCGACGGCCCGGCTGAGCGGGGAGTAGAAGGGGTCGGCGAGGTCCTCGAGGACCAGCCCGATGCTGGCCGTACGGCCCTTGCGGAGCAGCCGCGCGCTGTCGTTGCGGCGGAATCCGAGGGCGTCGATGGCCGCCTGGACACGCGAGATCGTGTCCTCGGTGACGCCCGGTTCCTCGTTGACGACACGCGACACCGTCTTCAGGCCGACACCGGCCCGGGCCGCGACATCCTTCATGGTGGGGCGGGCGGTGCGCGGAATATCGGTCACGCCGTGATCCTATGGGCTGGACAACGTTGTCAACAAAGGGCGACACTACGCCCATGCCGTTCGAGAGCTCTGCCGAGTCCATCGTCCCGCCGTCGGGTGCCGCCGGTGCGGGTCCGCTGATCGCCGCCGTGGACATCGGCGGCACCAAGATCGCGGGTGCCCTGGTGGACGCCCGCGGCGAGTTGCTCGTACGTGTGCAGCGCCCGACACCGGCCGACCGGGACGCGGCGACGGTGATGGGATCGCTCGCGGAGGTGCTGGCCGGGCTGCGGGAGTCCGCGGGCTGGCCGCGAGTGGTCGCGGTGGGCATCGGCAGCGCGGGGCCGATCGACGCCTCGCGCGGCACGGTGAGCCCGGTCAACATCGCCGGCTGGCGGGACTTCCCGGTGGTCGCCCAGGTCGGCGAGCGGGTCGGCGGGCTGCCGGTCGTGCTCACCGGCGACGGCATCGCGATCACCGCGGCCGAGCACTGGCAGGGCGCGGCCCGCGGGCACGACAACGCGCTGTGCATGGTCGTGTCGACCGGCGTCGGCGGCGGTCTCGTCCTCGGCGGCAAGCTCCACCCCGGCCCGACCGGCAACGCCGGGCACATCGGCCACATCAGCGTGGACCTGGACGGGGACGTGTGCCCCTGCGGGAGCCGCGGCTGCGTCGAGCGTCTGGCCAGCGGGCCGAACATCGTCCGGCGCGCCCTGGAGTCCGGCTGGCGTCCGGCCCACGGCGAGGAGTCCGACGCCGCCGCCGTCGCCAGGGCCGCCCGCGAGGGCGACCCCCTCGCCCTCGCCTCGTACGACCGCGCGGCTCAGGCACTGGCCGCGGGCATCGCCGCGACGGCCACCCTGGTGGAGATCGACCTGGCCGTGATCGGCGGGGGTGTCGCGGGCGCGGGCCCGCTGCTCTTGGAGCCCCTCCGCGCGCACATGCGCCGCTACGCCACGCTGTCGTTCGCGTCCGGGGTGAAGGTCGTCCCCGCGGTGCTCGGCACCGACGCGGGCCTGGTCGGCGCGGCGGCCGCCGCGGCGCAGGCGCTGCGGCTGGAGGCCTTCGCGACCGGCGCCTAGCCAGGAGCCTGCGGAGGGGAGCCTGCGGAGGGGGCCCTCCGTTCGCCCGCTCTCCGACGGGCCCCGTCAGGGCCCGGTGGGCGGGGCCCGTTTGCCGGCCTGCTCGGCCCCCGGGGCCGAGCGTGGGGCCCGGTCCGGGCGTCCGCGCCACGGCGGTGTCGCGGGTGGCCGTGAAGCCGGTCTCCCTGCACCCCGGTGTCACCCGGATGGGCGTCGTCATGCCGGACAGTGCGACGGGACCGTCGTCGCGCTGCAGGTGCGCTTTCCGCGGGACCGGGAGCGGGTCGGGTCCATGTCCCTGGTGGGTCGTACGGGCTCGACGGGGACCTGGCCCATCCGCCGGCCGCACGCCGCCCGCCGCTCGTCAGGTGCCCGGTCGGTGCCCTCTCGCCGCCTCGGCGAGTGCCGCGTGGTCGTGGTGGTCGCGGGAGGCGTCGACGAGGCCGTCGCGGACCGGACGACCTGCACGGTGGCGCCGAGGTGGGTCCCTGTCGCCCCCAGCGGCGCGGATCTCGTGGTCGAACTCGGCGATCACGACCTCGGGGTCGCCGGTGTCGTGGACGACCGGGCCCGGTCACGCGCAGCCGCAGCCGCAGCCGCAGCCGCAGCCCCGTGCCTGCCGCGGCGGCGAAGCGGCGGCCGATCGCCTCGCGGCCCTCGACCGCCCGCACCGACCGGGCGCGCTCCTCGGACGGCACCGACGCACGGTTACGGCCAGGTCCGCCCCGCGCGCACGATGGCGCCTGGGTGGCCGACGTACCGAACCGGCTGACCCGCCGCGTCGTGGGGTGAGGGACCGTCATGTGCTCAACGGTGCGGGCGTTCACGTTGGGTGCTGTTGGGGATTGTTGGAAGGCCCATAACAATTGTTCGATATCTCGTCAGCACCCTTGACATGCCCGGGTCATGGGAGTGGGATCGCAACGCTCGCGTTCGGATGTGTTCAGTTGCACCCTCTGAGGAGCAGCACATGGCGCAGACATCGACCAGCGGCACCGCCGCCCGCAACGACGCAGAGACAGCAGCGCACCGCATCTCCCGCCGCACCCTGCTGCGCGGCGCCGCCCTCGGGGCCGGAGCGGTCACCCTCCCCTCCCTGCTCGCCGCGTGCGGCGGCGGACCGGGGGGCGGCGGTGCGATCACGCTCGGCTCCAACGCCTCGGACGCGGTGCCCCGCAAGGCGTACGCGGACGTCTTCGCCGCCTACGAGAAGAAGTCCAAGAAGAAGGTCAAGGTCAACACCGTCGACCACAACACCTTCCAGGAGAACATCAACCGCTACCTGCAGGGCCACCCGGACGACGTGTTCATGTGGTTCGCCGGGTACCGCATGCAGTTCTTCGCGCAGAAGGGCCTGCTGTCCGACATCAGTGACCTGTGGAAGGGCTTCGACGGGTTCTCGGACGCGCTGAAGGCCCAGTCCACGGGCCAGGACGGCAAGCAGTACTTCGTCCCGCTGTACTACTACCCCTGGGCCGTCTTCCACCGGAAGAGCGTCTTCCAGGAGCACGGCTACGAGGTCCCGAAGACCTTCGACGAGTACCGCGCGCTGGCCGGGCGGATGCAGAAGGACGGCATCGTCCCCTTCGCCTTCGGCGACAAGGACGGCTGGCCCGCGATGGGCACCTTCGACTACCTGAACGTACGGGCGAACGGCTACGAGTTCCACGTCTCCCTGATGGCGGGCGAGGAGTCCTGGACCGACCCCAAGGTCAAGCAGGTCTTCGACCTTTGGCGCGGACTGATGCCCTTCCACGACAAGGGGGCCAACGGCCGCACCTGGCAGGAGGCGGCGCAGAGCCTGGCGCAGAAGAAGACCGGCATGGCGGTCTTCGGGCTGCCCCACCCGGGCCAGCAGTTCCCCGAGGCCGACCGGGACGACCTCGACTTCTTCCCGTTCCCGGAGATCGACCCGCAGTTCGGGCAGGACACCGTCGAGGCGCCGATCGACGGATTCCTGATGTCGCGCAAGGCGCGCGACGAGGAGGGGGCCGAGGACCTGCTCACCTTCCTCGCCACCCCGGCCGCCGAAGAGGCGTACCTGGCAAGCGACCCGAACAACGTCGCGGTCAACGACGGTGCCGACACCTCCTCGTACACACCGTTGCAGAAGAAGGCCGTCGAACTCGTCTCGGGCGCCAGGAACATCTCCCAGTTCCTGGACCGCGACACGCGGCCGGACTTCGCCTCCACCGTCATGATCCAGGCGATCCAGAGCTTCATCAGCGAGCCGGACGACATCGACGGACTGCTGCGCCGGATCGAGTCGCAGAAGAAGGACATCTTCGCCTCGGAGTAGAGCCGGGCGCGGGGAAGGACCGGGCGCGGGGAAGGACCGGGCCGGCACGACACCGACCGAAGGCGAGGAGGGCACCTGTGCCGCAGAACGACGCGCGGCGCGCCCGGCGGCGGGGACCGCGGAGGCTGACCTCCCGTGACCTCGCCGTCGTCGGCGTGCTGCTGGGGATTCCCGTCCTGCTCGACGTGGTCCTGATCTGGGGACCGACGCTGGCCTCCGTGGGCCTGTCCCTCACCTCGTGGGACGGCATCGGGGACGTCAGGTGGGTGGGGCTGAAGAACTACGACTCGCTCTTCACCGACTACCCGCCGTTCTGGCCCGCCGTGCGGCACAACCTGCTCTGGCTGGCCTTCCTGGGCCTGGTCGCCACGCCCTTCGGGCTCTTCCTGGCCGTCCTGCTCGACAGACGGATCCGCTTCGGCCGCTTCTACCAGAGCACGCTCTACCTGCCGGTCGTGCTCTCGCTGGCGATCGTCGGCTTCATCGCGCAACTGGTCTTCTCACGCGACCAGGGCGCCCTCAACGCCGTCCTGGGCGGCACCGACGACCCCACCGACTGGCTGGGCGACCCGTCCCTGAACATCTGGATGGTCCTGCTGGCGGCGGGCTGGCGGCACACCGGCTACGTCATGATCCTCTACCTGGCCGGGCTGAAGTCCGTGGACACCTCGCTGAAGGAGGCCGCGGCGATCGACGGCGCCGGCGAGGTGCAGACCTTCTTCCGGGTCGTGCTGCCGACCCTGCGGCCGGTGAACGTCATCGTCGGCGTCATCACCGTCATCGAGGCGCTGCGGGCCTTCGACATCGTCTACGCCGTCAACAAGGGCCGCAATGGGCTGGAACTGCTGAGCGTGCTGGTCACGGACAACATCATCGGCGAGGCGAGCCGGATCGGCTACGGCTCGGCCATCGCGGTCGTCCTGCTCACCGTCTCCCTGGGCTTCATCGTCACGTACCTGGTGCAGGAGCTGCGCGAGGAGAGGAAGTCATGACCGTCGCCGCCACCGCACGACCCGCCGGGGAGCGGCCCGAGCGGTCCCGGCCGCCGGCTCCCGCGGGCCGGGCGCCGCGCCGGGTGCGTCCCGCCCGGCTGGGTCTGCACGCCTTCCTGGCCGTCGTGTCGCTCGCCTTCCTGGCGCCGCTGCTGCTGGCCGTCTACGCCTCCCTCCGGCCGTACGAGGAGACGGCCCGGGACGGCTACTTCTCGCTGCCGCACCATCTGTCCCTGGACTACTACCGGCAGGCCTTCTCCGACTCGGGGATGAGCAGGTACTTCCTCAACTCCCTGGTCATCGCCGTGCCGGGGGTGCTGCTCACGCTGTTCCTCGCGTCCTTCACGGCCTTCGCGATCGCCAGGCTGCGGCTGCGAGGACGGGTCTTCCTGCTGATCATGTTCACCGCGGGCAACCTGCTGCCGCAGCAGGTGATCGTGACGCCGCTGTACGTGCTGTTCAACCGGATCCCGCTGCCGTACTGGATGTCCGACTCGATGTCGGCGTACGACTCCTACTGGGCCGTCATCTCCGTCCAGGTCGCCTTCCAGATCGGCTTCTGCGTCTTCGTGCTGGCCAACTACATGCGGACGCTGCCGCTGGAGATCCTGGAGGCCGCGGTCGTGGACGGCGCCGGGGTGTGGACGCAGTACTGGCGGATCACCCTCCCGCTGTGCCGGCCTGCCCTCGCGGCGCTGGCCACGCTGCAGTTCACCTGGATGTACAACGACTTCCTGTGGGCCCTGGTCTTCATCTCCGACGGTGACAAACTGCCGGTCACCTCGGCGCTGAACAACCTGCGGGGCCAGTTCTTCACCGACTACAACCTGCTGGCGGCCGGTTCGGTGCTCGTGGCGCTGCCGACCGTGCTGGTGTTCATGCTGCTGCAGCGGCAGTTCATCGCCGGACTGACCCTGGGGGCCAACAAGGGCTGACCACCGTGTTCCCGGGTGCCGAAGCCACCGGTATGCGCCGATGGCCGGGTCTGCGCGTTTGCCGACGCCGATGATCCGGGCAATTCGTAGGGGGCTACCGGGCTACGGAAGAGGGGGCACCGTGATCGTCTGGCTCAACGGCACGTTCGGCGCGGGGAAGACCACTGCGGCACGCGAACTGCTCGACCTGCTGCCGGGCAGCGTGCTCTACGATCCGGAACTCATCGGCAGCGGGCTGCGGCTGATGCTCCCGGAGAAGCGGCTGGGCGAGGTCTCCGACTACCAGGAACTGCCCGCGTGGCGGCGGCTGGTCGTCGACACCGCCGCCGCGCTGCTCGCCGAGGTGGGCGGGGGACCGCTGGTCGTGCCGATGACCCTGCTCCGGCAGGAGTACCGGGACGAGATCTTCGGCGGGCTGGCGGCCCGCCGGATCACCGTGCGGCATGTGCTGCTGCACGCTGAGGAAACGGTTCTGCGCGAGCGGATCGACCAGCGCGCCGAGATCCCGGGCGACGCCGAGGCCAGTGCGGGCATCCGCACCTGGTGCCTGGACCACCTGCCGGCCTACCAGGAGGCACTGCCCTGGCTCACGGCGGACGCCCACGTCGTCGACACCGCGGGGATCGCCCCCCGTACGGCGGCAGAGCGGATCGCCGAGGCGATACGGGAGGGCGCGGGTTCCTGCGACATCGTGCAGACCCCGGAGCCCACCGCCGAGACCCTGGCGGCGGGCGTGCTGCTCTTCGACGAGGACGACCGGGTGCTGCTGGTCGACCCGACCTACAAACCCGGCTGGGAGTTCCCCGGAGGGGTCGTCGAGCCCGGTGAACCGCCCGCCCGGGCCGGCATGCGGGAGGTCGCCGAGGAACTGGGCCTGCGGCTCCCCGCGGTGCCCCGGCTCCTGGTCGTCGACTGGGAGCCGCCGCTGCCGCCCGGGTACGGCGGTCTGCGGCTGCTGTTCGACGGCGGGCGGCTGCCCGCGGCCGACGCCGAGCGCCTGCTGCTGCCCGGCGCCGAACTGCGGGGCTGGCGCTTCGCCACGGAGGACGAGGCCGCCTCCATGCTGCCGCCCGTCCGGCACACCCGGCTGTGCTGGGCGCTGCGCGCGCGCGAGCGGGCCACCGTGCTCAACCTGGAGGCCGGGGTGCCGGTGGGCGGCTGAGCGGGGGCGGGCGCCTCCGGGCGGCCGCCCACCGGGCTCAGAGCGCCTTGGCGGCGTACTTCTGCAGGAAGAGGGCCTCGGTGAGCGAGAGCTTCTCCAGCTCCTCGGGGGAGACGCTCTCGTTCACCGCGTGGATCTGGGCCTCGGGCTCGCTCAGGCCGATCAGCAGGATCTCGGACTCGGGGTAGAGCGTCGCCAGGGTGTTGCAGAGCGGGATGGACCCGCCCATGCCGGCGATCTCCATCTCCGTGCCGTACGCGGCGTGCATGGCCTCCGCCATGGAGGCGTACGCCGGGCTGGAGGTGTCCGCGCGGAACGGCTGGCCGCTGCCGACCTGGGTGACCTCGACGCGGGCCCCCCAGGGGGCGGCCGCCTCCAGGTGGGCGATGAGCAGCTTGGCCGCCTGCTGGGCGTCCACGCCCGGCGGGACCCGCAGGCTGACCTTCGCGCCCGCGGTGGCCTGCACGGACGGCGTGGCGCCGACCACCGGAGGGGCGTCGATGCCGATGACGGTGACCGACGGGCGCGCCCAGAGGCGGTCGGCGACCGTGCCGGTGCCCATCAGCTCCACGCCGTCGAGCACCTTGGCGTCGGCGCGGAAGTTCCCCTCGTCGTACTGCAGCCCGTCCCAGGCCGCGTCAGCGGTGAGACCGGTCACCGTGGAGGCGCCGGAGTCGTCGTGGAGGGTGTGCAGGACGCGGACCAGGGCGGCCAGCGCGTCCGGCGCGGCGCCGCCGAACTGGCCGGAGTGCAGATTGCCCTCCAGGGTGGTCACCTTGACGTCGACCAGCGCCATGCCGCGCAGGGTCGCCGTGACCGTCGGCAGGCCGACGCGGAAGTTGCCGGAGTCGCCGATGACGATGGCGTCCGCGGCGAGCAGCTCGGGGTGCTCCTCCGCGTAGCGCTCCAGGCCGCCGGTGCCCTGTTCCTCCGACCCCTCGGCGATGATCTTCACGCTGACCGGGACCCCACCGTTCTCGCGCAGTGCGCGCAGCGCGGTGAGGTGCATGATCAGGCCGCCCTTGCAGTCGGCCGCGCCGCGCCCGTACCAGCGGCCGTCGCGCTCGGTGAGCTCGAACGGCGGCGACAGCCAGCCGGCCTCGTCCAGCGGCGGCTGCACGTCGTAGTGCGCGTACAGCAGCACGGTGGGCGCCCCCTCCGGGCCGGGCAGGTAGCCGTACACCGACTGGGTGCCGTCCGGGGTGTCCAGCAGGGCGACGTCCTCGAAGCCCTCCGCCTGCAGCGCGTCGGCGATCCAGGAGGCGGCCCGCTCGCACTCGCTCTTGGGGAACTGCCGCGGGTCCGCCACCGAGCGGTACGACACCAGCTCGGCCAGCTCGGTCCGGGCCCGCGGCATCAGTGCGGCGACGGTTGCGGCGAGTGGTGCGGCAGACATGGGCGCTCCTGATGGGTGGGACAGGTCGAACGCGATGTTCGTGGACTGGTGGTCGTGATCGATGGTGCCACAGGCAGCCTCGCTCACCCCGCGGATTAGTATGCGGCTGAGCAGGGGCGACGGCAGTCGGCGGGTCGAACGGGAGCGGAAGCACACGTGAGCAGCGAGTACCAGGCGCAGGACGGCGGTTCGGCGGACGGCGTCGACGGCACAGCGGTATGGGACGTCGTCGTGGTGGGTGCCGGACCGGCCGGGGCCTCCGCGGCCTACGCCGCGGCGAGTGCGGGACGCCGCGTGCTCCTGCTGGAGAAGGCCGAACTGCCGCGCTACAAGACCTGCGGCGGGGGCATCATCGGGCCCTCCCGCGACGCGCTGCCGCCGGGCTTCGAGCTCCCGCTGCGCGACCGGGTGCACGCGGTGACCTTCAGCCTCAACGGCCGGCTCAGCCGGACCCGCCGTTCGCGGCAGATGCTCTTCGGGCTGATCAACCGGCCCGAGTTCGACGCCCGGCTGGTGGACGCGGCCGTCGACGCGGGCGCGCAGCTGCGGACCGGGGCCTCGGTCTCCCGGGTCGAGCAGCACGGCACCTCCGTCCCGGACCGGCGGACCGTCGCGGTGGTCCTGAACGACGGCGAGACGATCCTCGCCCGCGCGGTGGTCGGCGCCGACGGCTCGGCCAGCCGGATAGGCGCGCACGTCGGCGTCAAGATGGCCCAGGTGGACCTGGGGCTCGAGGCCGAGATCCCCGTCCCCGCGGAGGTCGCCGAGGACTGGGCGGGGCGGGTGCTCATCGACTGGGGCCCGCTGCCCGGCAGTTACGGCTGGGTCTTCCCCAAGGGCGACACCCTGACCGTGGGCGTCATCTCGGCGCGCGGCGACGGCGCCGCCACCAAGCGCTATCTGGAGGACTTCGTCGGCCGGCTCGGTCTGGCCGGCTTCGAGCCGAGCATCTCCTCCGGCCACCTCACCCGCTGCCGCGCCGATGACTCCCCGCTTTCCCGCGGCCGCGTGCTGGTGTGCGGCGACGCGGCGGGCCTGCTGGAGCCGTGGACCCGCGAGGGCATCTCCTTCGCGCTGCGGTCCGGCCGCCTGGCGGGGGAGTGGGCGGTGCGGATCGCCGAGGCGCACGACGCGGTGGACGCACGTCGCCAGGCCCTGAACTACGCCTTCGCCGTCAAGGCCGGCCTCGGCGTCGAGATGGGCGTCGGCCGCCGCATGCTCGGCGTCTTCGAGAAGCGCCCCGGTCTGCTGCACGCCGCACTCACCACCCTCCCTCCGGCGTGGAACGCCTTCGCCAAGATCACCCGTGGTTCCACCTCGCTCGCAGAGCTCGTCCGCAGCCATCCGCTGGCCCGTCGCGCGCTGGAGTCCTTCGACCGCGGCTGATCTTGCGATGGGACCCTCCGACACGCCATAAAGGGGGAGTTGAGGGGCAGACAACTTTGTGGGAGGTGTCCTCGTCATGCCCTTGAGGAACGAAGACGGAAGGCTGCCGTGGTGGGTGCGTACGCTCACCGGGCTCGTTGTGCTCGGCGGACTTCTGTTTCTGGTCGCACGCGCCGACCTGATACCGGGTCTGCCCAACCCCTTCGCCGAGGAGACCAAGGACCGCACCGGTCCCGTGGTGCTCAAGGCGATCCAGGACATGAACCGCTTCGAGGGGGCGAGCGGTGATTTCCAGGTCGTGGTGGACCTGGAGAAGGACGCCAAGTTCCTTCCCGATGCCGTGCGTGGCAGGCGCACGCTCTACGTGGGGGCCGGCAGCGTCGACGCCTACGTGGACCTCGGTGACGTGGGCCCGAAGGGCGTCACCGTCTCCGAGGACCGGACCTCCGCGGTCCTCGTCCTGCCCCATGCCCGCCTGGAGCGGACCTCGTTGGACCCCGACCGTTCCTACGTGGTCGCGCAGGAGCGCGGCTTCTTCGACCGGCTCGGGGACTTCTTCTCCTCTCACCCCGGGGACGAACAGCAGGTCCAGCAACTCGCGGCGAAGAAGATCCAGAAGGCGGCCGAGTCCACCGAACTGGCCAAGCGCGCGGAGACCAACACCCGGGCCATGCTGGAACGGCTCCTGATCTCGCTGGGGTTCGAGAAGGTGGAGGTCCGCTTCAGCTGACGGGCCGCAGGCCGGTGATGCGGAAGACCGGGTGCTTGTGGGCTATGGCGCGCAGTTCTTCGTCGGTGGAGTCCGCCCCCACACCGCCGAAGAACACGCCGACCTCGGCCTTCCAGCGCTTGAGGTAGGCCCGCAGCACCTCGGGCTTGGCGTCGTCCGCGACCTCGGTCGCGCTGAACTCCTCGGTCCGCTTGCCCAGTAGCAGCCGACCGCCGCCGGCGGCCCGCATGTTGTGCGTCCACTGGACGTGCCCGCGGGGCGCCACGAGGTAGCGCTCCCCGTTCACCACCAGCAGGTTGACCGGGGTGCGCCGCCACTCCCCGCTCTTGCGGCCCCGCACGGCCAGCACGCGCGAGCCCCACACGCTGAGACCGCGACGGGTCAGCCACGCCACCGCGCGGTTGAAGACGTTGATCGTGAACCAGCCGGGCTTGATGACGTGCTCGGACATGAGGACTCCTCCGTGATGCGCTGGCCGTTGGGCGGGAGCGTTCGTGAGCGGTGCTCTCGCTTGAGAACAGTGTGCACGTCTTTGTGCTCCCTGGCAAGAGCACCGCTCTCGTTGTTGGTCGTCGCTCCATCCGCGCCTACACTGATCCCATGAGCGTCATCCGAACCGCCAGGGAACGGGCCCGCGACGAAGTGACCGCGGCCATCAAGGAAGAGGCGCGCCGGCAGCTCGCCGACGAGGGCGCCTCGAGGCTCTCGCTGCGCGCCGTCGCGCGGGAGCTGGGCATGGTCTCCTCCGCGCTCTACCGCTACTTCCCGAGCCGGGACGAGCTGCTCACCGCCCTGATCGTCGACGCCTACGACGCCGTCGGCGCCGCCGCCGAGGAGGCCCTGGCCCGTGCCGGCGGCACCGACCCCGTGGAACGCTGGACCGAGGTCTGCCGGGCGGTGCGCCGCTGGGCCCTCGGCCATCCGCACGAGTACGCCCTCATCTACGGCTCTCCCGTGCCCGGATACTCCGCCCCGCTCGACACGATCGGACCCGCGTCCCGGGTCGGGCTCGCACTCCTCGCCGTGGCCGAGGAGGCCCACACCGCCGGAGCCCTCGCCGTGCACCCGGCCGGCGCCCCGCTGTCCGAGGCCGTCCACGCCGACGCCTGGCGGCTCAGCAAGGACCTGGACGGCGACCTGCCGCCACCGGTGATCCCGGCCTTCGTGGCCGCCTGGGCACAGCTCTTCGGACTCGTGAGCTTCGAGGTGTTCGGCCAGTTCAACAACGTGGTCGAGGCGCGCGACGACTTCTTCGACCACGCCGTCGCGGGCCTCGCGCACCAGACGGGGCTGCGCCGCGGGCACGTACTCCAGGGGGAGTAGACACGATCACCCCGCCGACCGGACGCCGGCCCGCCGCGCCCCGGTCTAGCGTGGCCGCATGACCGACGACGTGACACCGGGGGGCCGCCCGACGTGGAGCCCGCCGTGGCGCCGCACCGGCCCCGACCGCGGCCACGGCGCCGAGCGCCCGCGCCACCCGTGGGTCTCGTCACTGGTCATCGCCGTCATCCAGCTGGTCGGCAGCACGGCCGCCGCGCACAACGCGGCCGGCCGGGTCCCCCTCGGCCACTTCGGGTACGCGCTCCTGCTCGCCGGACCCGTCCTGCTCCTGTGGCGCAACCGCGCGCCCGTCGCCGTGGCGGCCGCGGTCTCGGCCGTGACGCTCGCGTATGTCGCCGCCGGATACCCGTACGGGCCGGTCTTCCTGAGCATCGTCGCCGCCTTCTTCACAGCCGTCGCCGCAGGACGCCGCAGAGCCGTCCTGATCATCGCGGGCGCCCTGTACACGGCCTACCTGCTCATCACCATGTGGCTGTACCGCCGGCTGCCGCCCGCGGGGGACGAGGCCGCCTCGTGGGGCCAGGTGTCGGCGGCCGCCGCCTGGCTGCTGGCGATCCTCGCCGTCGCGGAGCTGTGGCGGTTGCGCAGGGAGCAGTTCGTCAGAGAGCGGCGGGAGCGGGCCGAGGCCGAGCGGCGCCGCGCCGACGAGGAACGGCTGCGCATCGCCCGCGAGCTGCACGACGTGCTGGCCCACAGCATCTCCGTCATCAACGTGCAGGCGGGCGTGGCCCTCGCCCTCATGGACGAGCGCCCCGAACAGGCCAGGCAGGCCCTGACCACCATCAAGGCGGCCAGCAAGGAGGCGCTCGGCGAGGTCCGTCAGGTGCTCGGCACGCTGCGCGGCCCCGGGGAGGCGCCCCGTTCGCCCGCCCCGGGCCTGGACCGGCTGCCCGAACTGCTCGAACAGGCCGCAGGCGCGGGCCTGGCCGTCGACATCACTCGCGAGGGGCGTGCCGGCGGCCTGCCGCCCGGCGTGGACCTCGCGGCCTTCCGTATCGTCCAGGAGGCGCTGACCAACGTCATCCGCCACTCCGGCTCCCGCACCGCCCGCGTCCGCATCACCCGCCGCAGAGACGCGGTCGAGTTGCAGGTCGACGACGACGGTCCCGCCACCATCGGCACCGGCCACGCGCATGACTCCGGTGGCAGTGGCAACGGGCTGCTCGGCATGCGCGAACGGGCGGCGGCGCTCGGCGGCACCGTCGAGGCAGGACCGCGCGCCGACGGCGGATTCCGCGTCCTGGCGCTCCTGCCGCTCACCGCCGGCGCCGCGGCGGCGCCCGTCCCCGACAAGGAGAGCCCATGACCCGGGTACTGCTCGCCGACGACCAGCTCCTGGTGCGCGCGGGCTTCGCCGCCCTGCTGGACGCCCAGCCCGACATCGAGGTCGTGGGGGAGGCGTCCGACGGCGCCCAGGCGCTGCGCCTGGTCCGCGAACTCGCACCGGACGCGGTGCTGATGGACATCCGCATGCCGGTCATGGACGGTCTCGAGGCCACCCGGCGGATCACCGAGGACGCCGCGCTGAGCGGGGTCAAGGTCGTCATCCTCACCACGTTCGAGCTCGACGAGTACGTCTTCGAGGCCATCCGGGCGGGCGCTTCGGGCTTCCTGGTCAAGGACACCGAGCCGGAGGAACTGGTGCGTGCCGTACGGGCGGTGGTGGACGGCGACGCGCTGCTGTCGCCCGGCGTGACCCGGCGGCTCATCGCCGAGTTCGCCGCCCGGTCCAAGGAACCCTCGGCCGCGGCCGAACTGGAACGGCTCACCGAGCGCGAGCGCGAGGTGATGGCCTTGGTCGGGATCGGCCTGTCCAACGAGGAGATCGCGCGCCGCCTCGTGGTGAGTCCGCTCACCGCCAAGACGCACGTCAGCCGCACGATGGTGAAGCTCGGTGCCCGGGACCGGGCCCAACTCGTCGTCCTCGCCTACGAGTCCGGCCTGGTGCGGCCCGGTTGGCTCGGCTGAGCGGAAAGGGCCCGCGCGGACCGTGGTCCGCGCGGGCCCCGGACCGCGGGCCGGTCAGTCCCGCACCGTGACCCTGCGCTCCTCGTCCGCCGGCGTGAGGCCGTCGGAGGAGGCGACCACGATTCCGTACGACACCCTGCGCCGCAGCCCCGTGAGGGTGATCAGCAGCCCGGCGAGGGCGATCGCGCTGACCACGACCAGGCCGGGCCGGTAGCTGTCGAGCACGGCCTGCGGGGAGGCCGGGGCCCCGTCGCCGGACCCGGCGGTGATCGCCGCGGTGACGACCGCGAGGAAGATGGCGCCGCCCACCTGGAAGGAGGTGTTGAGCAGGCCGGAGACCATGCCCTGCTCCTCGTCGCGCACCCCGTTGGTGGCCTGGATGTTGAGCGACGGGAAGACCAGCGCGCACGCGGCGCCGAGCAGCAGCATGGACGGCAGGATCACCGCGGCGAAGCTCGGGGTGAGGTCGACGCGCAGGAAGAGCACGTAGCCCAGGAACAGCAGGGTGAACCCGGTGGCGATCACCCGCGGCGTTCCGAAGCGGTCCACCAGTGGACCGATACGTGTGGAGGCGATCGCCACCAGCGCGCCCGCGGGCAGGAAGGCCAGCGCGGTCTGCAGTGCCGACCAGCCCAGCAGTGACTGCATGTACTGGGTCACGAGGAACTGGAAACCCACGTAGGAGCCGAAGAAGGCGGCGCCGCCCAGGTTGGCGCGGATCTGGTGCGACGAGCGCAGGACGCCCAGCCGGATGAGGGGGTGGCTGCTGCGGTGTTCGATCACGGCGAAGGCGGCCAGCAGGACGGCGACGGCGGCGAAGGAGAGCAGGGTTCGGGCCGAGCTCCAGCCCGCTTCGGGGGCCTGTACGACGGTGAAGACCAGTAGCAGCATCGCACCGGTACCGGTGAGGGCGCCGGGCAGGTCGTAGCCGCGGCCGGAGTGCCGCTCGCGGGGGCTCGTCGGGATCAGCCGGATGCCGGCCACGAGGGCCAGGACGGCGACGGGCGCGGGCAGCAGCATCGTCCAGCGCCAGCCCACCTCGGTGAGCAGTCCGGACAGGACCAGGCCCATGGAGAAGCCGGTCGCGCCGCAGGTGGTGTAGATGCTGAGGGCACGGTTGCGGACCGGTCCCTCGGCGAAGGTCGTGGTGATGATGGACAGGCCCGCCGGGGCGGTGAACGCGGCGCTCAGGCCCTTGATGAAGCGGCTGGCGATGAGGAGTTCACCGGAGTCGACGAGTCCGCCGAGCAGGGAGGCGGCGGCGAACACGGCGAGCGCGACGAGGAAGACCCGGCGCCGGCCGAGCAGGTCGGCGGCGCGGCCGCCGAGCAGCAGCAGGCCGCCGTAACCGAGGATGTAGCCGCTGACGACCCACTGCAGCGACGAGGTGGACAGGTCGAGGTCGTCCGCGATGGACGGGAGGGCCACGCCGACCATCGAGACGTCCAGGGCGTCGAGGAAGAGCGCGGCGCAGAGCACCAGCAGGGTGCCCCACTGACGGGCGCTCCAGCGCCCGTCGGAGGCGGGGACGGCGGTGTGCGGAGAGGTCATGTCGACGAAGACTACATGCACGTGCATCAGATGCAAGCGCATTTAATGTGCGTACATCTAATGTTGATTTTCTGCTATCCTGCGGCCATGACCGGCGTGAAGAGTGAGCATGTGCTCGTGGAGCGGTGGCGTGAGGTCCTCTCCCTGCACGCGCGCACCGCGTGCGAACTCGACCGTGAGCTGAACCCGCACGGGCTAGGCGCGAGCGACTTCGAGGTGCTCGACCTGCTGGCCGAGGGCAACCCGGACGAGGGCGGATGCACCTACCGCGTCCAGGAGCTCGCGGACCGCGTGCACCTGAGCCAGAGCGCGCTCTCCCGGCTGGTCGGCCGGCTGGAGAAGGATGGCCTCGTCAGCCGCGGCATCTGCAGTGAGGACCGGCGCGGGGTGCGGGTCGCGCTGACCGATGCCGGCCGGGCGCGCCACGAGGAGGCCAAGCCCGTGCAGCGGGCCGTCCTGGAGCGGATCCTCGGCCAGGGCTGAGCGCCGCCCGGCGTCGGGTGCGCTGCCGCGCCGGATGTGCGGCGTCGCGGACGCCGGCATGTGAAGTTGTCGAGCGGTGGCCCGTGGCTCCGTCTCGCGGGAAGCGCCGGATCAGTGGATCGCGGAGGTGCGCCGCCACAGGTCGATCACGGAGCCGTCACCCGTCACCTGCAGCTTCTCGTACTCGCCCCGGTTCCAGAGGGTGAGGTAGAGCTCCTCGGCGGTGCCGCTCACCGTGCAGTCCGCCTCGCCGGGCGCGGCCCGCTCGACGACCGGAGGATCGGCCGACAGGCGCGCGAGCCAGTCGTCCCGCGCGGCGTCGGTGTCCGTCGTGCGCACCCGGAGCGTCCTGGGCGTCCCGCTGCGGACCCGGCTCCGCGGCCGTATGTGGAAACCCGCGAGCAACTCGTCGACGCCGTCGGCAGCGAACCCCGGTTCCACAGGGGACGGGGCCCGGCCCAGGGCGAGTTCCGCGTCGACCCGGTGGATCGCCGTCTCGTGGGCCTGGCGCCGCGCCCAGAAGGCGCGCGGGGAGGGGGCCTTGAGGAAGTGCCAGCACTCCAGGTCTGCGGGCGCCGCCTCGAGGGCCGAGACCAGCAGCCCGTGGCCCTCGCGGAACCAGGGGAGCAGCGAGGTGTCGTCCTCCGGGGCCTCGGCCTCGATGGGCTCCGGCTGCCGGCGTCCCTCCGCGACGTAACGGGTCGCCCAGCGGTGCACGGCCCCCTGATGGCGCACCAGTTCGCGCACGCGCCAGCCGGGGCAGGACGGCACCTCGGCGTCGAGCCCGGCCGCTTCCGCCGCGTCGGCGAGCAGCCCGCCGTCGCGTCGCAGCACCTCGGTGAACTCGGCTGTCTCCATGACGCGATTGTGGCAGCCGGCACCGACAGCCGGGCAGCATTGGCTCGGTGCGTGTGGCGATCCCGGTGGTGGGGCCCGGGCGACCAGCCCGAGCGGGCGGCCAACCACCCCGGCCACGGGCGGCGTCGGGGGGCCGCGCCGCACTCCGGACGGTGTCGTATCCGTGTGCGGGACGAACGCGCTCCCGGAGCACCGACCGGGCCGCGGTCCGGGAGCGCTCGGGGGATCGGCACGGCTCCTCCGGCTTCCGGGCGACCGGCAAGGCGCCGCCCGGGGAACCGGGATGTGACGGGTCAGACTCCGGCGGCCGCGGACGCATGCCGGGTCGTGTGCGCGACCACGGCGGCCACCGCCGTCAGTGCGGCGACCGTGGTCAGCGCGACCGGCAACCCGTAGGCGTCGGCGAGGAAGCCGATGGTGGGCGGCCCGAGCAGGAAACCCGCGTACCCCAGGGTGGAGGCGGTGGCCACACCACTGGGGCCACCGAGCGCACCGGCCCGGCCGATGGCGACGGGGAAGACGTTGGCCAGCCCGAGTCCGGTGAGTGCGAAGCCGGTCAGGACGAGCCAGACCGCGGGACCGAACGCCCCCAGCAGCATCCCGGCGCATGCCGTCAGCCCCCCCACCACCACCGCCCGGGTCGGGCCGAGGCGCAGCAGGAGGGCGGTGCCGGAGAGACGTCCGACGGTCATCGCGAGGGCGACGGCGGCGTATCCGGCGGCCGCGAGGGCCGGACCGGTGTGCAGGTCCTCCTGCAGATGGAGCGGACCCCATTCGGCGAGCGCTCCCTCGCCGTAGGCGGTGCACAGGGCGATCAGCCCGAAGACGGCCACCATCCGCCGGGCGCCGCCGGGACGCGCGGTGCCGGGCGCGCGCTGCCCGTCGACGGCCGGGACATCCGCAGGACCCGTGTGCTCCGCGGGAGGGGGGATCGCGCCCCGGAGCAGGAGCCGCGCGAGGAGCACGGTTGCCAGGAGCCCGAACAGGGCCACGCCCACGAGGTGCTGGGTCGGTGTCAGCCGCGCCGCCAGCGGTCCGCCGATACCTGCCCCGACCAGACCGCCCAGGCTGTACGCCGCGTGGAAACCGGGCATGATGGGGCGCCGCAGTGCGGCCACCAGGTCGACGGCGACGCTGTTCATCGCGACGTTCATGCCGCCGAAGCCCACGCCGAGCAGGAGCAGCACGAGACCCAGGGCGAGGGGGGAGTGGGTGAACGGCGGCAGCGCGACGCTCAGTGACAGGACGGCGCCGGTGGCGACGGTCACCTGCCGGGCCCCGAAGCGCCGGCACAGCCGCCCGCTGGGGATCATGGTGACGACCGCCCCCGCCGACACGCCGAGCAGTGCGAGACCGAGCGCCCCCGCGGAGGCGCCGACCTGCTCCTTGACGGCGGGGATCCGAACGACCCAGCCGGCGAAGACGAATCCGTCGAGGGCGAAGAACGCGGTGAGGGCGACACGAAGGCGCCGCAACGGGATCTGCGGACTTGCGCGATCTTGCCGGTCGAGTACGCTCCGTATTTTGTTTAGGCTCGGCACAAAGTGAGAATAGGACTGTGACCCAGACTCGGACAAGGTTGGAGCGGGGCCGTGGTGCGCTCGGTCCCGCGCTCGCGCTCGTGCACACGGGACGTGCGCCCACCCGCGCCGTGCTCACCGCCGAACTCGGCGTGACCCGGGCGACCGCGGGCGCCGTCGCCGCCGAGTTGGAGGCACTGCGCCTGATCCGTGTGGACACCCGGCCGGGCGGACCCGCCGGGGCGCAGGGCAGGCCCTCGCACCGGCTCGCCGTCAACCCCGAGGGCCCCGTCGTCCTCGCCGCGCAGATCCACGCCGACGGATTCCGCGCCGCCCTTGTCGGACTCGGCGGCCACATCCTCGCGTCCAAGCCGGTCGCCATGACCGTGCCCGCGGACCCCGCCCGGGTGCTGGGCGCGGTCGTCGAAGCCGGCGCGGAGTTGTTGCGCGCCGCCGGCCGGGAGTGCGCGGGCGCCGGCCTCGCCGTGCCGTCCGCCGTCGCCGAGCCGGAGGGCGCCGCGCTCAACCCCCTGCACCTCGCGTGGGCCGCGGGCGCGCCCGTACTGGACATCTTCCGCGAGCAGATCGAACGGTCCGGCATCATCGCCCCCAACGGGGCACCGCCGCCTTGCTTCGTCGGCAACGACGTCAACGTCGCAGCGCTCGCCGAACACCGGCACGGCGCCGGGCAGGGAGCCGAACACCTGCTGGTCGTCGCCACCGGACACCGCGGCGTGGGCGGTGCCCTCGTCCTGCGCGGCAAGCTCCACACCGGCAGCGCCGGACTCGCCCTCGAGGTCGGTCACCTCACCGTCAACCCCGAGGGACGCCCCTGCCATTGCGGCAGCCGCGGCTGCCTCGACGTCGAGGTGGACCCCCTCGCCTTCCTGGAGGCCGCCGGCCGGATCCCCGGCCCCGAGGGCTCGCTCCCGGACCAGTGCCGTGCCCTGCTCCGCGAGGAGTACGACGACCCCGCGGTGCGCAGCGCCGCCGACCGGCTCATCGACCACCTCGGCCAGGGACTCGCGGGACTGGTCAACGTCCTCAACCCGGACCGGATCCTGCTCGGCGGCCTGCACCGGTGGCTGCTCGACGCGGACCCCGAGCGACTGCGTGCCGTCGTCGCCGAACGCAGCCTGTGGGGACGCAGCGGCGGGGTGCCGCTGCTCGCCTGCGCCCTGGACCACAACAGCCTCGTCGGCGCCGCCGAACTGGCCTGGCAGCCCGTGCTGGACGACCCGCTCACGGCGCTCGGCGCCTAGCCGGCGAGTCGCCGACAGGCCGTCAGAAGAGCGGCTCCGGAGGCTCGGTGGCCGGTGGCAGCCCCTTGGCGGGTGGCGCCGGCAGGCCCTCCGCCGAAGCGGTCAGCGGCCACCCGGGCACCAGGCGCGTGTCGAGCAGGAGGACACCGCCGGACGGTCCGGCCGTGCGGAGGTAGACGTCACCTCCTGCCACGGCGGCGACGGTGCCGCCCAGGGCGGTACCCGGAGCGAGCCCGGTCACCGCGGCGGTCGCCCGCGGTGCGTCGGGCTCCAGGCCGAACACCGCCGCGTGGTCGACGGGCCGGTACCCGGTGGCGGTCAGGGTGTCCCGCCAGTCGGGGACCGCTGCCGCCGCCTCGTGCAACGCCCGCAGTTCGGCCTCCCGCACGGCCGCTGGAGGCAGCGCGGCACGGGCGGAACGCTTGGCGGAGGCCGGCACCCGGTCCGGGATGCCGAGCGCCGTCCCGAGGACCGACTCGGCCCGGCGCG
Organism: Streptomyces sp. NPDC058864; assembly: GCF_042742985.1. Lineage (NCBI taxonomy): Bacteria > Bacillati > Actinomycetota > Actinomycetes > Kitasatosporales > Streptomycetaceae > Streptomyces > Streptomyces sp. NPDC058864. The sequence continues at coordinate 143,055 of NZ_JBHYMQ010000015.1, forward strand.
CGGCCATCAGCGGGCCGCGGCCGAGGAACGTGAAGCAGATCGCGGCCTGTTCGAGCAGCCGCGCGCTGCCCCGCTCGGCCGCCGTGATGCCGACCTTGCCCAGACCCGGGCCGAACCAGGCCAGGTACACCGCGAAGGGCCGCGGGTCGTCCAGCCGGGTGTCCGCGGCCACGGAACGGGAGCGGTCCAGCGCCGCGCACTGCTCGCACTGGTCGCGACGCGCCCGCGCGGGGAGCTCCGAGGCACGCGGGCACGGGGTCCAGCGCCCCGCACGCCGCACGCCCGTGCACCGCCGCACCGCGCCCGGCTCCACGGCGAGCGCCAGCGGGTCGCCGAGCCGCACGGGACTGCTCCGGTCGCCGAGGCGGGGGTGCCACCAGGTCCACACCGGGCCCCCGGACACCCATCGCAGACCTGTGCATCGCCACATGATCCGCATGCTAGGCGCAGGCACCGACAGCGGCCGTACTCCCCGGGTGGTACCCGAGGTGCCGCTGTCCGTACGACGACCGGCGGTCCCGCGCGGACCAGTCTCGTGGTGTCGGGAAACACGGCATCACCAAGGAGACGCATCGCAATGGACGCCACCGCACTGACCTCGCTCGCCGACCACTGGGACGGGGGACCCGGCCCCTGGATCCTGTTCTTCCCCCTGATCTGGGCCGCCGTCATCGCGGGCGTCGCATTCGTGCTGCGCCGCACCGTGTGGCGCCGGGGCCTGGGCCGTGGCCCCTGGCACTCCCGGGCCGCGATCGGCGAGCACTCGCCGATCGCCGTGCTGGGCCGCCGCTTTGCCGCGGGCGAGATCGACGAGGACGAGTACTGGCGCCGGCTGTCCGTCCTGGACGAGCAGTTCGGCCGCTTCTCCAAGGGCGGGGAGCGATGACCGCCGCCCGCGTCGTCGACGCCGTCAAGACCTAAGGGACGGGCGACGCCCGGGTGCGCGCCCTGGACGGGGTCACGGTCGGCTTCCCCACCGGACGGTTCACCGCGATCATGGGCCCCTCCGGATCGGGGAAGTGCACCCTCATGCACTGCGCCGCCGGCCTGGACACCCTCACCTCCGGGACCGCCTGGATCGGCGACACCGAGCTGGGGACGCTCGGCGACCGGCAGTTGACCCTGCTGCGCCGGGAGCGGGTCGGCTTCGTCTTCCAGTCCTTCAACCTGCTGCCGACCCTGACCGTGGCGGAGAACATCACCCTGCCTCAGGACCTGGCCGGTGCCACGACGGACCGCGAGTGGGTGGACGCCCTGATCGACGTCGTGGACCTGGGCGACCGGCTGCGGCACCGACCGGGCGAGCTCTCCGGGGGCCAGCAGCAGCGCGTGGCCGTGGCGCGGGCGCTGGCCGGGCGGCCCGAGGTCGTCTTCGCCGACGAGCCCACCGGCAACCTGGACTCGCGGTCCGGCGAGGAGGCGCTGCGCCTGCTGGGGCGGGCCGTCCACGACATGGGCCGCACGGTGGTCATGGTCACCCACGACCCGGTCGTCGATTAAGTAGCAGAAATCGCCGCGTTAGACAGGAGTGTTCTCGTTAATTTCGGCGAAATCCATAGCTGCTAGCGGCTAAATAGGAATGCGGTCGGGTGTTGAGGGGTGGCATCGCACGGGTTGCGAGAGGTAGCTTTCCCGAGCTTGATCATGTCGAGATCCATTGACGGAGTGCCGTAATCCGCGTTGGATATGGCTCATGAACATGACACGCTTGAAGGCTGCTTTCAAGGCACTGGTTTTCGCCGTTGCCGCTGCTGGCATGACCGTAATCGGCACGTCGACGCCCGCGCAGGCCGCCACCAGCTATACGTTCGGCGCTGCCGAAGCCAAGTACTTCCTCCTTTGTGCCGGGCCCTATGGTGTGTATGCATCCAGGGTTTCCATTTCGGTCGGCGAATGTCCCTCCATGCCGCGCGCGACTTGGCATTGGGGATCAGAGTCGGGTACTTGGGGCGGTCACACGATGCGGCGCCTCGTGAATAATTACACGGGCGACTGCCTGACTACGGACACCGGTGACTTCGCCAACGTCTACATGGAACCGTGCGGCAGTCACTCGGGGCAGTTCTGGACCAGCGACAACCAAAAGCTGCAGAACCAGAACGGGAACTGGCTGTACTACGGCAACCCGGGCGACAACTGGAGCTGGGTGAATTCGGGCTCCTCGCTCACCCGTGGCACGGCCATGAGGTCGTGGTCCGTCACTCAGCTGTGACCTTCGACGCCGGAACGCGAGGTGAGGGCTGAGCGCAGCGCACCGTCAGGCGCGGTGACACGCTGAGACCCGTCCGTGCGCGATTCCCAGGCAGGCTACGGGTGCACCTCGCCGGACACGAAGGATGGACAGCAGAAGGCCCCTGCCAGCCCGACGGGGGCCTTCTCGCTTGGTCAGATGTACGCGGGCGGCACGGGCAGCGAGACGGGCTCCTCCTGTCCAGTCCACCGAACCTGCAGTGAGTCGGGCATCGGCATGCCCATCGCAGACGTGAGCAGGAAGCTGAAGCTCTGCCCGGCGTCCAGGGTGGCTGGCTCGCCGCCATAGCCAACAAGATTGCGTACCTGCTCCAAGACCACGCCCTCAGCAACGGCAGTTCCGCAGTTGCGCACGCGGAAGCGCTTCCGGTTCACGTGCTCCAGCACCAGATCCACGCGCGGCCGCGCCGCCTCCTCGGCTGCTGCTCGCTGCTCCTCGGCGAGGCGACGCTGTTCCGCGAGCGCCGCCTCATCGGCGGCTGCGGAGCGCTCGGCAGCATCAGCAGCCCTCACTGAAGCGGTTGCCGACGTTTCCGATTGCATCGGCTGACCGCTTGCTGTCTCGTTGTGCCTTAAGGCTGATCCCAAGAGCGCCCAACGCCACCACAAACCCCGCCCACGCCGAGGCATCTCCCCAATCCATGGCCTGACCATAACCGGCGCCGCCCACAGTATTTCGCCCCTCAGCGGTGTTCCGCTGCCCGCACCCGTACCGCCTGGGCACCGCACAGGGTGCAGGACTCCGACGGCCTCGTCGCCGTCGCCTTCAAGGACGGTGTGGCGCCCGACGACGGACGGACGGCCGTCCGTGAGGTCGCCCGCAGGTACGGCAACCCCGAGGTGCAGACCCGCGAGGAGTACGCCGAATCCGCCGCCTCGGGCGTGGACATCATGCTGACGCTCGTCTACGCCCTGCTCGCGCTGGCCGTCCTCATCGCGTTGCTCGGCATCGCCAACACGCTCACCCTCGCGGTGCACGAACGCACCCGCGAACTCGGCCTGCTGCGGGCGGTCGGGCAGACCAGGACCCAGTTGCGGGCCATGGTCCGCTGGGAGTCCGTCCTGGTGGCCGCCTTCGGCACGGCCGGCGGCCTGGGGCTCGGGGCGTTCCTCGGGTGGGCGCTGGTCAAGGCGTCGGACGCAGCGGGCACGAGCGCTTTCGCGGTGCCGCCCGGCCGGCTCGAGGTCGTCCTGCTGGTCGGGCTGGCCGCCGGGGTCCTGGCCGGATGGCGTCCGGCCCGGCGCGCCGCGCACCTGGACGTACTGAGGGCCATCGCCGCGGAATGACTCCGCCGACGACGGCCCGGGGGGCCACGGCCGCCGTGCCCCTCGAGGGGTGCGGCGGCCGCGCGTCAGACCAGAACCGGTTCGGCCGCGGCCGGGACCAGGCGATCGAGCACCGGGGGCCAGGCATCCGGCGTCTCGGGGAGGACCGGCAGCGTCCGCGGGGCGACCTTGCGGACGACGGCCGCCGACACCTGCTCGGTGATCGCCGTGGGCGAGACCGTGGCCTCGGCCCGGAGCGTGAACCATACGACCTTGCCGCCGTCGTTGAGGGTCTCGGTGCCCCAGCTGTCGCTCATCGACACGACCATGGCGAGGCCGCGGCCGCAGGTGGCCAGGGGCTCGAACTCACGGACCCGCGGCAGGCGCGGATCGTTGTCCGAGACGGCGACGGTGAGCCAGCCGGAGGCGAAGCTCAGCTCGACGGAACAGCGCTTGTCCGGCCGGGCGTGCCGGTGGACGTTGCCGAGCAGTTCGGTGATACCCAGCAGAGTGGGGTCGATCAGCGGGTCCAGACGCCAGTACCGCAACTGAGCGGCGACGATACGGCGTACCTGCTGGATCCGGGACGGCAGTGCCTCAAGTTCCAGAGCACACTGCCGCTTACTGCCTTCTGAGCTGATCACGGCTGCGACTCCCTCCGCGGTGGAGGGCGCGCCCCTGTGACCGGGGCATGCCCCGCCCGCATGGAATGGGAACACCTTTGCGGGATTGCTGTGAGTGACTGCTGCAGTGACTCCGTGACGCCACTCAAGGATCACCCCGATGGATGCTTACCGCAACTCCGTGAACGCGGAGAGTGCCGTTCCGTTCGCGTCAGTGGCGTGCGACCCGCTCCCGGGCGGTTCGCAGGGCGTCCAGGAAGCGGACCGCCGACGCCGCCCCCTGCTTGCGCAAGGTCAGCAGGTAGCCGGTGCCGTTGAGCCGCGCCAGGGTGCGGCGGCGCACCGCGAAACGCGGGGTCAGGGCGTGGACGTCTTCCACCGGAGCGCTGTCGATCTCCCGGCCGCGGCTGGTGAGCAGTACCAGGCGCCCGTCCTGGATCAGGACCTGCCCGCCCCGGGTCAGCGACCGCAGCCGCCGTCCGATCCGCACCCCTGTGGCGGTGAACTCCGCTTCGGCCACGGCACATCCCCTCCTTCGTCCGGTCGCAGTCTGCCCGCTCCGGGGGGCGCCGCACCAGCGTCGGCCTATGATCGGGACACAGGCGCGAACGGAAGGCGGCGCAGGTGAGCGGCAACGGGAAGGGTGACCGCGAAGACCGTACGAGGACGGCGCAGGCCATGCCCACCGTCGACGTGGACCGGACCGACCCGGACTACCGAGGATGGCTCAAAGAGGCCGTACGGAAGGTCCAGGCGGACGCCAACCGCTCCGCCGACACGCACCTGTTGCGCTTCCCGCTCCCCGACGCCTGGGGCATCGACCTCTACCTGAAGGACGAGTCGACCCACCCGACCGGCAGCCTCAAGCACCGCCTCGCCCGCTCGCTCTTCCTCTACGGGCTGTGCAACGGGTGGATCCGGCCGGGCAAGCCCGTCATCGAGGCCTCCAGCGGCTCGACCGCGGTGTCCGAGGCGTACTTCGCGGCCCTGATCGGCGTACCGTTCATCGCCGTCATCCCGCGCACCACCAGCTGGGAGAAGCAGCGGCTGATCGAGTTCCACGGCGGCCGGTGCCACCTGGTGGACGACCCGCGGACGGTCTACGAGGTCTCCGCCCGCCTCGCGGAGGAGAGCGGCGGCCACTACATGGACCAGTTCACCTACGCCGAGCGTGCCACCGACTGGCGCGGCAACAACAACATCGCCGAGTCGATCTACCAGCAGCTGCGCCTGGAGCGGAACCCCTGCCCGGCATGGATCGTGGCGACCGCCGGCACCGGCGGCACGTCGGCGACCATCGCCCGCTACGTGCACTACATGCAGTACGACACCCTGGTGTGCGTCGCGGACCCGGAGAACTCCGTGTTCTTCGACGGATGGGTCAGCGGCGACGACTCCGTGTGCTGCGAACGGGGTTCGCGCATCGAGGGCATCGGCCGCCCGAGGGTGGAGCCGAGTTTCGTGCCCGGTGCCATCGACCGGATGATGAAGGTGCCGGACGCCGCCTCCGTGGCGGCGGTACGCGCCCTGGAGGCGGCCATCGGGCGCAGGGCCGGGGGATCGACGGGGACCGGCCTGTGGAGCGCCTTCAAGATCGTCTCGGAGATGGTGGCGGCGGGCCGCACAGGCAGCGTCGTCACCTTGCTGTGCGACCCCGGAGACCGGTACCTGGACAAGTACTATTCCGATGCCTGGCTCGCCGAACAGGGCCTGGACATCGGGCCGTACGCCGTCACCATCGACGCCTTCCTGACGGCGGGCAACTGGCCGGGCTGACCCGGTCCGTCCGTTCCGTTCTGTTACGTCGTGGTCACCAGGGGTCCGCCGGAGTAGGGCCTTCCCTTCTCCGGGCGCTCTTAGCGTCCCGATATGACGATCTCTCAAGTGGCGCCTCCGGTGGTCGCGCCGCCGCCCCCCGCGCCCGGTGCGTCCGCACCGCCGGCGCCCCGGGCGCCGGCGCCGCCTGTCCGTGTGCGGCGCCGGCGCATGCCGCCGCCGGCGCGGCTGGTCGTCCAGGCGACCGCCGCACTCGTCGCCGTCCTCGCCCTCTGCCTCGCCGTGGTGGTCGGGGCCGTCACCGTCCGGTCGGACGCCGAGCAGCTGCGCGACACGTCCGCGCAGCGTGCCGCCGTCGCCGCCGAACTCCGCTTCGCCCTCGCCGACCTGGACGCCCAGCGCGCCAACCAGCTGGTACCCGGCCACGCGGTCGACGACCCCGGGGTTTCGGTCGGCAACCGGCTGCTCGCGCTCATCACCGCGCAGCAGCGCCGCGCCCAGGTCAGCGACCTCCTGCGGCAACTGGGCGGCGACGAGGCCCACGCCGCGCAGGTGGGCGGCATCCTCGACCTCCTGGGACGTTATGACGACGTCAGCGGTCGCGCCGCCTTCGTTGACGAGCAGCACCACGAACGGGCCGCGGGCCATCCGCCGGCGGTCGCCGTCGCCTTCTCCGCCGAGGCGGGCGACATCATGCACGGCCACCTGCTGCCCGAGGTCGCGACCCTGGCGAGCGCCTACGACGCGCAGGCCACCGCGGCCTCGCGCACCGCGCAGGACGCCGCCGTGGGCTCGGCCGTGGCCGTCGGCGTCCTCGGTCTGGTCGCCGTCGCCGTACTCCTGTGGTGGCAGCGAGATCTGACGCGCCGTTACCGTCGCCTCGTCAACCCGGCGCTGGCCGCTGCCACGGCCGCCGCGCTCGGCGTCACCCTGGCCGCGGTGGTGGCCTTCACCGGCGCCGCCGCCGACCTCGACGCGGGTACCCGGGACGGACTGCGCCCCTGGTCCCGGCTCGCGCAGGCGCGCGCTATCGCCGCGGATGCCGCGGCCACCCAGAGCCGCTGGTTGGTCAACGGCGCCGAATCGCAGCAGCGCGCCGAACTCGACGAGCTCAACCGGCGGCTGGACGGGCTGCTCTCACCCGGGGGCTGGGCCGCGGCGGACGAGCGTCCCGCGTACGCCGACGTCAACGAGCGCTACGGACACTTCCGCGAGGACGACCGCAAGCTCGTCGGGCTGATGGCCGCCGGGCGGATCGACGAGGCGGCCGTGGTGCTCACGGACGTCGGGCGCGGAGAGGTGGGGTTCGACTTCTGGGACTTCGCGACCACCCTGGAGGTCCTCGCCCGGGACCAGCAGGCCGACTTCGCCTCCCGTACGGACGCCGCGCACTCCGGGCTCGACGGCTGGCCCGTCGTTCCCGCGGGTGTCCTCGGCGTCGCCGCGGCCCTTGTCGTGGTGGGTGTGCGGCCGCGGCTCGCGGAGTACCGGTGAGGTGACCGCGGGCCCGACGGGCTTGTAGGGAACCTGTGTTCGGATATAGAAAGATCTGTCAGCCCGATCTTGCGAAAGAGCCTCCGGTGACCACGACCCCGCCGTCCCCCGACGACGTCCCCTCCGTGCCCGACGACGTCTGGGACCGGTTCGTCCAGGACAGCGAGGCGGAGATCCGCGCGTCGGCGCCCAAGGAACCCTCCGCGCGGGCCCGGATGGTCACGGAGCGGTTGCGGCAGCAGGACGCGGAGGCGGCCCGCCGCGCCAAGCGCAAGGGACGTGGCAATCCGCCGCCCGCCCGGCCCGAGGGATGGCGCACCGGCCCCGCCCTCTACGAGACCGAGGAACGCGGGCACCGGCGGCGCCGGTGGCTCGGGCTGGTCGGCGTCCTCGTCGCGGTCGGGGTGCTGCTGTTCGCCCTGAACCCGGGATGGGCGCTGGACGCGCTGCGTGACAGCGGCAGCGGAGGCAGCGCGGACCCGGACCCCTCGCCGCTCCCCGTGGAGACAGCGAAACCGACGGGCGCCCCGTCGCAGGAGGCGTTCCCCGACATGCCCACGATCGAGGACCCGTTCGCCGGCTCTCCGGCGAAGCGGTACGCCGACGGGGCCGAGGGGATCGTCCCGCCGAAGGCGCGGCCGGCCGGCTGGATGACGTCCGCGCAGGTGACGGCGGCCCTGAAGAACGTCAAGGCGTACCTGGTGGACACCAACCTCGACACCGCGACGCTGCGGGGCGGACGGCCGGACGCCGCCCTGGGGATGCTCGACCCGGGCCAGCGCGAGCTGCTTACCCGGTTCGAGACGGCCTTCCGCAAGCCGACCGAGAAGAACGACCCGCTCCGGCTCGCGGTGCGCTTCAATCCCTCCGAAGTCGCCCTGGCCGGTGACGTGGTCAAGACCCGCGGCCGGATGACCTTCGCGAAGGGCAAGGACCGTGCCGTCGTCGTCCACGCCGACTACACCTTCGTGTACCCCGTGGTGAAGGCGGAGCCGGGATCCACCGAGGTCGCCCGGACGATCGTCCGGCGCATCCTGGACGTGGAGTTCCCGGACCCGTCCCGCTACCGGGTGACCGCGGGCAGGTTCGCGATCTCCCGCTACGACGACGACATCGCCAATTCGGCCTGCTTCGTCCACGACGGCTGGCTCCACCCGCGGTTCGCCTCCGACGCCTCGTCGGGCGACGACGCCGACCGGTCGGGACCCACCGTGGACCCCTACGACCGCAGCAGGGACCTCGAGGCCGAACGGACCGAACGGACCGAACGGACAGGGTCCGAGGGCTGCGGCACCGTCTCCCGTACCTGAGGGCCCGGGCCCCGCTCAGGAGGCCAGCCGGCGGTCGAGCGAACGGACCGCGGAACGGAACGACAGGCCCAGGCCCGGGCGGGACAGCAGCAGGAAGGTGCGCAGGGCCGGCGGGCCGTCGGCGGCGAAGGTCCAGCGCACGTGGGTGCCGCCGGCCGGGGTGGGGGAGAGCGCCCATTCCTCCAGCAGGGCGCGCAGGCCCGGAGCGTTGGTGGCGTCGGCACGGTAGGCGAAGCGGCGCGGAGGCTCGTCGGCGAGGACCGTCTCCTCGAAGCGCACTCCTCCGCGCAGCCCGATCGCGCGTCCCGTGGCGGTCGGCACGGCGGCCGTGACGGCGTCGAACCAGGCCGTCCATCCCCCGGTGTCCTTGGCGAGGGCGGTGTGGACGGCGTCCGGCGGCGCCGCGGCGTCGGCGGCGAAGACGAGACGGAGCGGTGCCGAGGCGAGGAAGCCCAGGTCCACCTGGCGTGTGGGGCGCAGTCGGCGCGTCATGCGCCGTACGGTAGTTGATGCGCCGTCAGTTGTCTGCGGACTCCCCGCCGGGAGCGGCGCCGGGCCCGGTGTCCCCCGGCTCGCCCGCGACGACGAGGTCCGACAGGTGCTCCGCGATCTCCGCCCGCAGCACTTCGGGGATGCCCGCGTCGGTGACGAGGGTGTCCACGTCCTCCAGCGTGGCGAAGGAGCTCAGTCCCACGGTTCCCCACTTGGTGTGGTCGGCGATGACGACCACCCGGCGGGCGGAGCGCACGAAGCGCCGGTTGGTCTCCGCCTCGGCGAGGTTGGGAGTGGACAGGCCCGCCTCGACGGAGATCCCGTGGACGCCGAGGAAGAGCAGGTCGAAGTGGAGCGAGCCGATCGCCCGGTCCGCGACCGGGCCGACGAGGGAGTCCGAGGGGGTGCGCACCCCGCCGGTGAGGACGACGGTCGCGGAGCCCTCGCGGCCGGTCGCGGACCGGGCCGCGGAGTGGAAGACGTCGGCGACCCGCACGGAGTTGGTGACCACGGTGAGGTCGGGCACGTCGAGCAGGTGGTGGGCGAGGGCGTACGTCGTCGTGCCACCGGTGAGCGCGATGGCGCTGCCGGGGGTGACCAGGCGCGCGGCGGCTCGGGCGATGGCCTCCTTGGCCCCGGGCTCGAGGCCCGCCTTCGCCTCGAAGCCCGGCTCGTGGCTGCTGGCCGGGGCGACCGGCACCGCGCCGCCGTGGACCTTCTCGACCACGCCCTGACGGGCGAGCGCGTCGAGGTCGCGGCGGACGGTCATGTCCGAGACGTTCAGCTTCCGGGTCAGCTCGTTGACCCGGACCCCGCCGCGCCGCCGGACCTCGTCCAGGATCAGCGCACGCCGCTGTTCCGCGAGCAGGTTCTGGTTGTCGCTCACCCGAGGTCCGTCCCATCCTCTGATGTGATCCCGATGCTGCCCGGACCGGCAGTCTCGCCATCCTTCCACGACCTCCCCCGCCGGACAGCGGACGAGAGGCGCGAGGTGACCGGTCCCACACGCACCGCGCGTGACACGTTCGGGTGGCATTCCCGAACACCTCTGTCCAGTACTGGTACGTGTGCCCGATTCTGAATACGCGCGATGCCGTACGCGCGCCACGGGGAAAGTACGGGAGGCGATCGCGATGCGGTCGGACACGGTACGGACGGAGCTGTCGCTGGAGCTGCTGGTCCACGGCGTCGGCGGGACGACCCCGCAGACGATGCTCAACGACCCGCGCATCACGCGCGTCTGCGGTGACGACACCGCCGGGATCTACCGGCGTGCCGACGACGCCGACGCGGAGCGCCGTCCGCAGGAGTACGGCGAGGGCCCGGTGCCCGACGCCTATTCATGGTGCAATCTGACGTCCGGGGACGGCAGTCGCGCGTTGTGGCTGCTCCTGCTGCCCTTCATGGTGGCCAACCTGGCCCACTGGATGAGACCGCCGGTCTCCCGGCCCGGCATGGACCGGGCGTACGACGTGCTGGTGCGGCTGCTGGCCCTGTCGCTGACGGTCCTGCTGGTGGCCGCGGCCTGCGAGGTGGCGATGGACCTCGTGGCCTGGCAGTGCGCCGGCAACGCGGCCTGTGCCGGCGGGAAGACGTGGCTCTCCTTCCTCGCCGCCGGAGAGCCGGGGCGCCGCATCGCCGCCGGGGCCGCGCTGCCCGCCGGGCTGACCTTGCTGCTGTGGTGGCTCTCCCGGCACACCTGGTACGCCTACGAGTCCCAGCGGCCGCTGCCCGGTCCGCATCCGGAAGAGCAGGAAGGGCCGGACGTCACCCCGCTGGCCCGGCGCGGCTTCTGGTACGGGCGCCGGCTGGTCGCCCGGCTCCGCGCGGCGCATACGGCGGCCGGGCTGCTCACGGTCGCGGTCGCGCTGGTCGTCCCGCCGCTGGAACGGGACATGGACGCCGACGGGATGCGGATACTCGCTGCCGCCGGCTGGCTGCTGACGGGTGTCCTGGCCGGGTTGACGGCCGCGGTGGTCGCCGTGACCTGCGGTATGGGACGCAGCGAGCACGCGCCGGACGAGGCTCTGGATCCAGGCCTGGCCCGGGCGATGCTCGGCGGGACGGCCGCCGCGCTGCTCGCCGCCGCCGGTTACGCGTGCTGGCACCGGCCGGGATGGAGCGCCGGCGGTCGGCTGCCGGCCGGTGAGGCCTTCGGCTGGCTCGCGCTGGCGCAGGGGCTGTTGCTCGTGGCGCTCGCGTCCGTCGCCCATCTGATGCACCGCTCCGGCGGCGGCCGGGCGGAGCTGCGCGGTCTGGGCGGACCGGCGGTGGCCCTGCTCGCGTGCTCCCTCGGCGGGGTGCTCACCGGAGGCATCGCCCAGCGGGTCGCGGACTGGCTGGACCGCGGAGCCACACCGGGCAGCGGGGGCAGCGCCGTCGCGGGTCCGCCCGTGCTGCTGTCCTGGCAGGCCTCGGCGATCCCGGTGCTGTTGCTGGTACTGGCCGTGGTGGTCCTCGTGCGCGGCAGGAGGCTGCTGCGCCGGACCCGGGCGCTGTTGCCGAAGGTGGAGTCGGACTATCCGGGGGAGGAGCACGACCCCGCGCGCAGCCGCCAGATCGCCATGGCTCGGGCCAGGGCCGAACTCACCGACCAGGCCGCCGTGTTCATCGGGGTCATCGGGGTCGTGGCCTTCCTGCTGGGAGCGGGGGCACTCGTCGGGGCCTGGGTGAGCGGCGCCGTCCCCGGCCGGGCCGGGGCCGATGCGCCCGGGTGGCTGCGCACAGTTGCCGAGACCGCCCAGGGCCTCGGGTCCTGGCTGGTCGGCGCCGGGGTGGTCGCCCTGATCGCGCTCGGCCGCAGGGCCTACCGCGACGCCGGGGCGCGCCGCACCGTGGGCATCCTCTGGGACGTCGGCACCTTCTGGCCGCGCGCCGCGCACCCCTTCGCCCCACCCTGCTACGCCGAGCGTGCGGTGCCCGACCTCACCTGGCGCATGACCACCTGGACCCGGGTGCACCGCGGCCGGATCATCCTCTCCGGGCACTCCCAGGGGAGCGTCCTTGCCGCGGCCGCGGTCTGGCAGCTCGATCCGGCGACCCGGGCGCGGATCGCGCTGCTCACCTACGGTTCGCCACTGGGCCGGCTGTACGGACGCTGGTTCCCGGCCTACTTCGGGCCCCCCGCCCTGACCTCGCTCCACGGCGAGCTGCACGCCTGGCGCAATCTGTGGCGCCGTACGGATCCGATCGGCGGTCCGGTCCACCTCGACGAGCCCGGGCCACCGGTCGACCGTGCGCCGCTGCCCGATCCGGCGGCGTACGGAAGGACGGAGGAGCACCCGCTGCCCGCGCCCCTGCTGACCCACTTCGACTATCAGGCCGACCCGGCCTTCGCCGCCGAGCGCGCCGCGCTGCTCGGCTGGTTGCACCGGAGCACGGAGCCGGCGCTGCCCGTACAGGGTCAGGGCAGCGGGGGGAGGTCCTCGGGGTAGAGCAGCTGCAGTTCCTCGTGGCTGGGTTCGCTGATCCGGGCGAGCCGGCCCGCGTGGCGCTCGACCATGGCCTCGAAGGTCTGCCGCGCGGTACGGCCGTTGCCGAAGGCAGGGCCCTTGGGGATCGCGGTGAAGTACTTGTAGAGCGCCTCGCCGGTGTCCTCGGAGAGCTGGTACTCGTGCTCCTCGGCCTGGGCCTGCACGATCCGCAGCAGTTCGACCGGGGTGTAGTCGTCGAAGGTGATGGTCCTCGAGAAGCGGGAGGCGACACCTGGGTTGGCGGACAGGAAGTGCTCCATCTCCGCCGTGTAGCCCGCGACGATCACCACGACGGCCTCGCGGTGGTCCTCCATCAGCTTCACCAGGGTGTCGATCGCCTCCCGACCGAAGTCCCGGCCCGAGTCCTCGGGGGCGAGCGCGTACGCCTCGTCGATGAAGAGCACGCCGCCGCGGGCGCGCTCGAAGGCTTCCTGGGTGCGGATGGCGGTCGAGCCGATGTGCTCGCCCACCAGGTCGACGCGGGCCACCTCCACCAGGTGTCCGCGCTCCAGCACGCCCAGGGTGGCCAGGATCTCGCCGTAGAGCCGGGCGACGGTCGTCTTGCCCGTGCCGGGGGAGCCGGTGAAGACCAGGTGGCGGCGCGGGGAGGGGGCCTTGAGGCCGGCCTCCCGGCGTCTGCGGCCCACCGCGATCAGGTCGATCAGGGAGCGCACCTCGCGCTTGACGTTCTCCAGGCCCACCAGAGCGTCGAGTTCGGCGAGCACCTCGTCCGAAGGGCGGGTGTCCCCGGCCGGGGCCGGTGCGGGCACGGCGACCGGTTCGGCGGCGCCGGTCGGCGTCACGGGCAGTCCGCCGAGCAGCCCGAACGACGCGGCCGCGGGCTGCCGTTCGGCGGAAGCGATCACGCCCGACGACTCCGGCACCGTGCGGCGCTCACCGCTGTGGTCACCGGTGCAGTCCTCCGTCACCGGGCCCGGCTCGGCGAACTCGTAACCGCCGCGGGCACAGCGCTCCGTGCGGCAGCGGGTGAGCGTGGAGCGGCAGCCGTCGATGATGTGGAAGCCGTAGCCCCGGCTTCCCGTGACGCGGCAGCCGGTGAAGCTTCCGCGGCCGCCCGCGGAGACGTAGAACCCGGCCTCGCCCGGGTTGGTGACGACGCAGCGATCCAGCGTGGGGTCGGCGCCCTTGGTGACGATGACGCCGGTCGCCGTGTCGTCGATGGTGCAGGCGGACAGCGTGCCGCCGCTGCCGTGGTCGCGGAACCAGGCGCCGGTGGACGCCTCGCGGATGCGGCAGTCGTCGAGTTGCACGGTGGCGCCGTCGCTGACCGAGACGGCGGTGTTGCGGACCTGGGAGATGTCGCTGTCGACGACGTCGGCGCGCGAGCCCCGGTCGAGCACGAACAGGGCGTCGGGCACGTCGTGCACGCGGCAGGAGTCGAGGACGGCGGCCGCCCCGTCGCTGACCCACACCGCCGGGTAGTCGCCCTGGCTGTCGTGGATCTCGCACTGGTTGGCGTCCACCCGGGTACCCGGGTCCCACACCGACAGGCCGTTGCGGCCGAAGCGCCGCACCGTGGTGCGGGTGAGGGTGAGCACCGAACGGGAGCGCAGGTCGACGGCGTTCTCGGGGATGTCGTGGATGTCGCAGTCGGAGAGGGTCAGGACCGCGTCGGTGTCCAGGGTGATGCCGTCGCCGGTGGTGCGGTGCACCTGGCACTCGGTGAGGTGGCCGGCGGCGCGCGAGGCGACCTGTACGCCGGTGCCCTTGACCTCGTACACCTCGCAGCCCACGGCCTCGGCCACGGTGCCCTCGCCGGTGAGGGCGAGTCCCGCGCCGGAGGCGTTGTGGACCCGGCAGCGTTCCAGTCGCGGGGAGGCCCCGCCGCGCACCGAGATGCCGGTCTGGCCGGCGGCCACCACCTCGCAGTCCTCGAACAGGCCGCCCGCCGCCTCCAAAACGCTGATCCCGAGCCCGGCCGGGTTGTCGACTGTGCAGCGGCGCACGGTCGGCCGCGCCCCGTCACGGACCTCTATGCCCACCGCGGAACGGGTGCTGACCCGCAGTCCGGTCAGCTCGGGCGCGGCACCCTCGACGAGCAGGGCGGCGGCGGAGGTGTCCTGGCCCTCGACGGAGAGGTCCTGGACCGTGGCCGCGGCCCGTACGGTGAGCGCGACACCGGCCGGCGGGGCGATCCGCACGGAGCCCGGCCCGTCGGCCGCGCGGAGCGTTATGGCCTTCTCCAGGACGAGGTTCTCCCGGTAGGTCCCGGGGTTGACCGAGAGTACGTCGCCCTCGGCGGCCGCCTCCAGGGCCGCGGCGAGGCTCTCGTACTCTCCCGTGCGGCGGCGCCACCGCGAGCTGCTGGTGTGCGTCACCTGAACCACGCCTTGTGCCATGGAGATGCTCTGCCCCGTCCTCTTGCACTGCGCCGACCTGGGGGCCTCCACGGTAGCGCGCGCCGGGTGCGCGCCAGCACCCAGATGCTGATGGATCACCTGATGGATCCGGCCGGATGAGGCCGATTGCGGATGATCCGCGGCACCGGTGTACGTACCCGGTGTGGTCAGCCGCCCGCGCCGGCCCGGCCCCAGTTCTGGCCGGCGGCCGCCCACTCGCGCTCCCACTCGGCGAGCCTGCGGCGCATCAGCTGCCACATGAGCACCTGGCGCCCCATCAACCCCAGCACGCTCGCGGCGAGGAAGGTGCCGATGCCGGCGAGCATCGCATGCGTGGTGGCGGAACGGGCGTCCAGCGGCGCGGGCACGGGCACGGCACCGGACTTGTCGGTCCACATCGTGAGGTGGTCGCCCTTGTCGTGGGCGGCGCCCACCCGCACCTGGGCGGTGTGGACGTGGCCGTCCGGCGCGGTCCAGCGCACCACGGCGTCGCGGCGCTCCTCGTGGACGCGGCCGGACTCGGGGTCGGGGTCGGCGGCCTCACGCGGCCCGGCCTCGAGCACCACGGCGCCGACCCGGGTGCGGTTGGCGTGCTCGACGCTGACGGTGTGCTGGAGGGAGCGGTCGACGGCCAGCCCGGTGGTCAGCCCCGCGGCCGGCGCCCCCAGGACGATGGCGCAGCCAGCCGCAACCCCCGCGCAGGCCTCGAACACGTCGGAACGGCGGCGCAGGCTGTTCTTCCGCCATCGCCACCACCGCACGTGTGTGGCCGCCATCGGGCGCACCCCCTTCACCGTCCAAGTACCGCACATGGCACGGCACATGCGCGGCATGGACCGGGCGGGAGGGAGCCATCTCACGCCGGCACCCGTCCGGGGCCCGGACCGTGCCGCGGTCTCGGGACGCGTTCACTCCACCATCATCAACGCGTCGCCCACCCGGAGTGTTCCGGGTCGTACGGGCACGAGATTCTGTCCGAAAACCAGTCTGCCCCCGAATCGGCGGTGGCGCGCGAGGGTGCGCAGCGGCTCCCGTCCGCGGACGGCGGTGCGCTGGTCCGTGGTCGTCACCACGCAACGCCCGCAGGGCTTCACGACGCGGAATTCGACTTCCCCGATGCGGATCCCGGTCCAGGTGTCCTCGTCCCACGCACCGGTTCCCGCGATCACGGCGTTGGGACGGAAACGGTCCATCGGCAGCGGCCCCTCCCCGGGGTGGTCGCCGTCGGCGATCAGCGCGTTGAGGGCGGCGAGCGACGCCTCGGTCGTCACGAGCAGGGGGAAACCGTCGGCGAAGCTGACGGTCTCACCGGGGCGCGCGTACTCCGGGTCGACCGGGCGCCGCCGGGCGGGGTCGTCGAGGTGGACGAGGGTGACCTCCGCGCCCAGGAACGTGCCGAACCAGGCGGCGGCCGCGTCTCCCGCGGGCACGGCCTCCACCTTGTCGCCCCATATGTGCACCGGGACCGTCGACGACGGTTCCGGTACGACGATGTCCAGCACCGGCATCCCCGGAGCGGTGAGCAGCAGCCCACCGCCGGGGGACGACTCCGCGCGTGCCAGGGCCAGCCGGGGCTGCTCCCGCTGCGTGACGCATCGTCCCGCAGCGTCGGCGAGCATCCACCGGCGGTCTCCGGCGAGCCCCCACGGCTCCACCACTGCCTCGGACAACCGCTGTCCACCGAGTGACTTGACGGGGTGGACGTGCAGTGCGCTGAGGCGGGGTGTCGGCGTCGGAGTCGTCATTCCGCCATCGTGCCAGGCGGTGCGGTCACCCGTCGGCGGGGACCGGGCCGCCCGCGGGCATCAGCCGGAGTAGTAGCCCTGGCCGAGGTTGCGCCGCTGGTACGGCTGCTCGTCGTAGCCGGTCGGCGCCACGGGGCGCGGCGGCGCCGGACGCGGCGCCGCGGCCGGCCGCACCTGCTCGTAGCCGGCCGGGCCCTGGTACTGCTGCGGGGCCTGCTGCGCCGGGTATCCGCCGTTGAAGGCGGCGGGCCGGGGCGCGGTGGCCTGCTGCGGGATGTAGGGCGCCGGTGCCTGCTGCAGCTGGGGCTGCTGGTAACCGGGCGCCGAGTAGCCGGAGTACGACGGCGTGCTCGGCGCGGAGGAGTGGGAGGGGCCGGCGGGCAGCGCGGGGAGCGCGGCCGGCAGGGCCGGGAGATTGCTGCCGGTGGTCTCGTACGCGGACGGGACGCGGATCGGCGCGATCTGGGGGGTGCCCCGCTCTGCGACCAGGCTGTCGTAGATGGGGGTGTCGGGGAAGAACGGCGACGTGTAGTAGCCACCGCTGTAAGAACCGCGGGGGGAGGTCATAGCCCATAAGTTAAGCCCACGATGTGCTGGTTGGGGAGACCGATTAGCAGGTCATTTCATGTGCAGCGAGTGACGGCTGACCCCTATTGCGATCGAATCGGAGGAAATCGGTCCGCGGCCGCCGTTCGGATCGCGTAAACGCGCTGGGCCTGGGGCGTTACCGCTTGTCACGGGGGAACGGGGGTGCGGGGAATTGCCCTTCCGGGCGGTGTCGGAGGGTGACCGGACCGACACTCTGGCGCACCAACAGGTCACCCGCACGAAGGAGGAACGCGGCGTTTCCGTGACTCCGGCGAACTTCGTCCCGGGAGGCCCCCGATGTGTCACAGTGAGCCATGCGCGTCGCCATGCTCTTCGGGCAGGACCGGCCGACGCGGCCGGACGAATGGCACAAGGCCGCGGCGACCGTCGCCGACGTCGTCGACGTGGTGGCCGTCCGTGAGTTGACCCTCCCCGCCGTCCGCGGGCTCCCCTACGCCGGCCGCGACCCGGAGCGGCCGCACCACTACCAGGTCGCCGTCCCCCACGGTGGTGCCGTGGCGCGCCGGGTCACCGCGGGCCGCGTCGAGGGCGTGCTGCGCCACGAGGCCGCCGAGTGCGGCCGGTTCGACCTCCTCCACGGCCATGTGCCCGGCGCCGAGGAACTGCTCCCCCGGCTGGCGCGGACCGCGCGGCTTCCGTACGTCGTCACCGAGGACGACCCCTCCCTGTTCGGCCATCCCACGCGCCCGCTCCCCGGCCTGCCCGCGCGGCGGGCCCGCGCGCGGATCTACCGCGAGGCCGCGGCCGTCCTCGCGGTCAGCGACGCCCTGCTGCTGCGGCTCGGCGAACTGCGCCTCCCCGGCCGGCACCGCCTGGTGCCGCACCCCGTCGGCCCCGAGGCGCTGCCCCCGGTGCCCGCCCGCACCCGGATCAGCCAGGACCCGGTGCGGGTCGCGGCCGCCGGGCGCTTCGAGCGTCACGAGGGCTGGGAGGTGCTGGTGCACGCCTTCGCCGCGGCCCGGGTCAAGGACCCGCGGCTGCGGCTGGACGTCATCGCCGAGGGGTCCGCCGAACTCCCCGCCGACGTGCGCGAGCTGATACGCAAGTGCGGAGCGGCCCACTTCGTCACGGTGCGCCGGGCCCGCGGCCGCGCCGAGGCGCTGCACACCGTCGCGCACGCCGACCTCTTCCTCGTGGCGAGCCACGTGGAGAGCTTCTGCGTGCGCGCCCTGGACGCGCTGTGCTGCGGCACCCCGGTCGTCGGCACCCGCACCGGCGCGCTGCCCGAACTCGTCGGGCACGACGGCGGGGTACTCGCCGAACCCGGCGACGCGCCCGCCCTCGGCCGGGCCCTCGTGGAGGCCGCCGCCCGGCTGTCCGTGCGCCGGCCCACGGTCCTCGCCGAGCGCACCCGCCGGCGCTACGGCACGGCGGCCGTCGGCGCCCGCCTCGCCGCCGTCTACGCCGAGGCGTCGTCGGGCCGCGGCCGCGCGTAGGTACGGCCCTTCCACGCGGCTCCGCGGCCCCGGCCGTGCTGCACCGCCGAGTCGACCGTCATCAGCAGGTAGAGGACCGCCGTGAACGGCAGCAGCACCGTCGGCCAGGGCGGCTGCCGGTAGTAACGGAGCATCGGCAGGTAGGTACCGCACATCAGGGCCCACGCCGCCGCGCCCGTCGTACACAGCCACCGGTCGCCGGCGAGCGCCCCGCCGACCGCGGCGAGCGGCGGGACCACGTACACCAGCAGCAGGCCGAGCACCGTGCCGGCCAGGAGGACCGCGCTGTGCCGCAGCTGCGCGTACGCGCTCCGCGACACCATCCGCCACAGCTCGCCGAGGCCCGGGTAGGGGCGGACGCTGTCGACCTCGTCGGCCAGGCCCAGCCAGATCCGCCCGCCGGAGCGCTTGACGGCGCGGGCCAGCGCCACGTCGTCGATCACCGCGTGCCGGATCGCGTCTGGCACGCCCGCCCGCTCCACCGCGGTACGGCGGATCAGCACACAGCCCCCGGCGGCCGCGGCGGTCCCGGCGCTCGGCCGGTTCACCCGGCGGAACGGGTACAGCTGCGCGAAGAAGTAGACGAAGGCCGGGACGATCAGCCGCTCCCAGGTGGTGGCGACCCGCAGCCGGGCCATCTGGGACACCATGTCCAGGCCGCCGCCCTGCGCCGCTGCCACCAGGTGGCGCAGCGAGTCCGGTCCGTGCGCGATGTCGGCGTCCGTCAGCAGCAGGAACTCCGGGCCGCCGGACGCCGTGGCCACCTCGATGCCGTGCCGCACCGCCCACAGTTTCCCCGTCCAGCCCTCCGGGGGAGGCCCCGGCGAGACGACGCGCAGCGGCAGCCCGTCCGTGCGCCCTGCCAGCTCCCGGGCCAGCTCCCCGGTTCCGTCGGTGCTGCCGTCGTCCACCAGGACGACTCCGGCGCGACCCGGGTAGCGCTGCGCCAGGACGCTCGGCAGGCTCCGCGGGAGCACCTCCGCCTCGTCCCGCGCCGGGACGACCACCGTCACGTCCGGCCACTCCCGCGGCTCCGCCGCGACGGCCGGCAGCCGCACGTCCGTCCGCCAGAACAGGCCCTGCGCCAGCAGCAGCCACACCCACGCCAGCAACGACACCACGGTCACCCACGTCAGCCACGTCACTCCCGCAGTCTGCCGCCGTCGCCCTCCCACGGGTGTCATTTCCCCCGGTACGGCCGCAGAGCGGGCCGACGATCGCATCGCGTAGGGTTGTGCCCCGTGAAGATCGCGCTGATGGACTCCGGTATCGGCCTGCTCGCCGCGGCCGCCGCCGTCCGCCGGCTCCGGCCCGACGCGGACCTGGTGCTCTCCTCGGACCCCGACGGCATGCCCTGGGGCCCGCGCACCCCCGAGGACGTCACCGCACACGCCCTGGCCTGTGCGCTCGCCGCCGCCGAGCACCGCCCGCAAGCGCTGATAGTGGCCTGCAACACCGCCACCGTGCACGCCCTGCCCGCGTTGCGCGCCGCGCTCGAACCCGCGATCCCGGTCATCGGCACCGTCCCGGCGATCAAGCCCGCCGCCTCCGGCGCCGGGAAGGTGGCGATCTGGGCGACCCCCGCGACCACCGGCAGCCCCTACCAGCGCGGGCTGATCGAGGACTTCGGCAACGGCGCCCGGATCACCGAGGTGCCCTGCCCCGGCCTCGCCGACGCCGTGGACCGGGCCGACGGGACCGCGACCGCCGCCGCCATCGCCGCCGCTGCCGCCCTCACACCCTCCGACGTCGAGGCGGTCGTCCTCGGCTGCACCCACTACGAGCTGGTCGCCGACCGGATCGGGGACGCCCTGGCCGCCCCCGCCCGGCTGTACGGGTCGGCCGACGCCGTCGCCGCCCAGACGCTCCGCCGCATCGGCGCCGAGCCGCGCCCGGGCGCGGCACCCACCGGAGGCCTCGCGGTGATCCTCAGCGGACGGGCGGGCACCGTCACGCCCGAGGCACTGGCCTACGCCGAGGGCCGCTTCCTCGGCGCCTGCGTCGTCCCCGCCGCGGCCGAGACGCACTGATCCCGCCCCACCGCGTCCCGGTGAGCCGCCCCGCCCGGCGTATCCCCTCCGTACAACGGTGCCAACTCGCCGCCGGATGAGTAGGCTGCGCACTATGACGGACGCGCAGCGTGACGACGCGCGTACATCCCAGGTGTGGACGGGCCACGCGAGCAACCGCTTCCAGTGGCTCCTCGCGGCCGCGGGGGCGGCCTGCATGGCGCTCGGCATCGAGCTCGCCGTGGCCTCGCCGTACACCTCGGGCACGGTGCCGCTGGTCATGTCGGTGGTGGGCTGCATCGCAGCGGGGCTGCTGGTGCTGTTCGGAACCGTCGCGTTCACCCACGTCCGTGTGAACGTGGACCGCGACGGGCTCCAGGTGCGCTGCGGCCACATCGGCGTGCCGCGCCGCCGGATCCGGTGGGAGGAGATCAACGACGCGCACCTCGTCCCGCTCGTCAGCCCCCGCCACTGGGGCGGCTGGGGTTACCGCTGGCGGCCCGAGCAGGGCACCGCGGTCGTGGTCCGCCGCGGGCCGGGCGTGGTGATCGACCTCGGCAACGGCCGGCACTTCACCGTCACCGTGGACGACGCCGAGGGTGCCGTCCGGGCCATCCGCAGCCGGCTGGGCCTGCTCCCGTAGCCGTCCGGGCCCGCGACCGTGGCCCGCGGGGCCACGGTC
>NZ_JBHYMQ010000016.1:0-82575 GCF_042742985.1 Streptomyces sp. NPDC058864
GCCGACGAACTCGCCGACCGCATCGCCGTCCTCGACAACGGCACCATCGCCGCCGAGGGCACCGCGGAGGAACTGAAGCGGCTCATCCCGGGCGGGCACGTGCGGCTCCGCTTCACCGACCCCGCCGCCTACCGGCACGCCGCCGCCGAACTGCGCGAGGTGACCCGGGACGACGAGGCACTGACCCTGCAGATCCCCAGCGACGGCAGCCAGCACGCCCTGCGCACCCTCCTGGACCGGCTCGACGAAGCCGCCGTCCACGCCGACGAACTGACCGTCCACACCCCCGACCTCGACGACGTCTTCTTCGCCCTCACCGGCGACAGCGTCATCCCCCACCAGCCCACGGAGGCCCTGCGATGAGCACCCCCGCCCTCGCCCTGCGCGACTGCGCCACCATGCTGCGCCGCAACCTCCTGCACGCGCGCCGCTACCCCTCCCTGACCCTCAACCTGCTCCTCACCCCGATCATGCTGCTCCTGCTGTTCGTCTACGTCTTCGGCGACACCATGAGCGCCGGCATCGGCGACGGCTCCCCCGACCGCTCCGCCTACATCGCCTACCTCGTCCCGGGCCTGCTCCTGATGACCATCGGCAGCACCACCGTCGGCACCGCCGTCTCCGTCTCCAACGACATGACCGAGGGCATCATCGCCCGCTTCCGCACCATGGCCATCCACCGCGGCTCCGTCATCGTCGGACACGTCATCGGCAGCGTCCTGCAGTCCGTCGTCAGCGTCGTCCTCGTCGGCGCCGTCGCCGTCGCCATCGGCTTCCGCTCCACCGACGCCACGCCCCTGGAATGGCTCGCCGCCCTCGCCCTGCTCGTCATGTTCGCCACCGCACTGACCTGGATCGCCGTCGGCATGGGCCTGGTCAGCCCCAACGCGGAGGCCGCCAGCAACAACGCCACGCCCCTGATCCTCCTGCCGCTCCTGTCGAGCGCCTTCGTCCCCCTCGACGCCATCCCCGGCTGGTTCCGGCCCGTCGCCGAATACCAGCCCTTCACCCCCGCCATCGAAACCCTCCGCGGCCTCCTGCTCGGCACCGGGATCGGCAACAACGCCTGGATCGCCATCGCCTGGTGCGCCGGTCTCACCGTCCTCGGCTACCTCTGGTCGACCGCCAGGTTCAACAGCACCACCAGGTTCTGATCCCGTACGCGCACCACGCAGGAGGGCCCGCGCCGGACGCGGGCCCTCCTGCCGTTGGCCGGTCCGTTGTGGGTCAGTCCGTCGTGAGGTGCGTGTCCATCACCGTCACCAGCGCCGCCCGCCGTGACGTCCCCTTCGGCGCGCGGGTCTGGTCGAGGCGGAGCTCCGCCGCACGGCCGCGCAGGGTCAGGGTCATCAGCTGGTTGCCGAACCAGGGGCCGTCCAGCTTGCGCCAGTTCAGCGCGGGTCCGGCGGCGCGGCCGTGGCGGATCAGGGCGCGGCCGAGGAAGCGGGCGGGGCCGGTCCAGGCGAAGCGGAAGGCGAGCTGCATGTAGCCGGGGATCGTGTTGTGGACCGGGGAGCAGGTGAGCTGCAGCACCCGGGAGCGCAGGGGCCTGCCGGGGCGGTGGGCCTCGGCGGTGTAGGCGTGGTGGACGTCGCCGGACAGCACGCAGATCGTGGCGGGGGCCTGGGGGTCGTCGGCGGCGGCGGTGAGGAGACCGGCGAGGTCGTCGAAGGAGTCCGGGAAGGCCGACCAGTGTTCGAGGTCGCCGGCCTGGCGCAGGCGTTCGCCGCGGTGGGTCCAGCGGTGGCCGCGGCTGCCGCCGCAGAGGGCGGAGCTCCACGCCTCGATGGCGTGGATGGCGTGCGGGAGGAGCCAGGGGAGGGAAGTGCCGATGAGCAGGTGGTCGAAGCTGCCGTCGGGGCGGGTGTTCCGGCGCAGCCAGTCGAGTTCCTCGGGATCGAGCATGGCGCGTTCGTGCTCGTCCAGCACGCGGGCGGCGCGTGAGTCGACCATGAGCAGGCGGGTGCGGCCGAGGTCGCGGCGGTAGCTCCAGCGGGTGTGCGCCGGGTCGGCCTCCACGCGGACGGCGAAGGCGCGCAGGGTCTCGGTGCCGTCGTCGGCGGCGCGTACCGCCGCGAGCAGTTTGTCCGCGGCGAGTTCGGCGGGCGTGAGGTTGCCGAGGTGCTGGTGGACCCAGTACGAGGTGAGGCCGCTGGTGACGCGTTCGTGCCACCAGGCCGTCTCGCGCATGGTGTTGCGCCAGGTGTGGGAGGTGTTCCAGTCGTCTATGACGTCGTGGTCGTCGAAGATCATGCAGCTGGGCACGGTGGACAGCAGCCAGCGGATGTCCGGGTCGAGCCAGGACTCGTAGTAGAGGTGGGTGTATTCCTCGTAGTCGGCGACCTGGTCCCAGGGCGGCTCGTCCAGGTCGCGGCGCCGGGCCAGCCAGCGGCGGGTGGCCGCGGACGTCTCGTCGGCGTAGATCTGATCGCCGAGCAGCAGCAGGAGGTCGGGGCGGGGCGCGTCGCCGGAGGCGATGTGGTGGGCGAGGGTGTCCAGCGCGTCGGGGCCGATGGGGTCGGGTTCGTCCGGGGGCGGCGCGGCCCAGCGGCAGGAGCCGAACGCGACGCGCAGCGGCCGTCCGTCCTCCTCGAGGTCCCCTCCCCCGGCCGCGGACCCGTCGCCCGCGCGCACGGCGGTGCGGATGGTGCTCGGCGGGTACGGGGAGCCGGGCAGCGGCCAGACCTGCTGCCCGTCGAGAACCACGCGGTACGCCGTGGTGGTGCCGGGGCGCAGCCCGTCGACGGTGACGATCGCGTAGTGGTGGCCGGAGATCTGCCAGGTGCGCTCGGTGCCGCCGGCCCCGTCGTCGCAGGCGACGGTCACGGTGGCGGGACGGTCGGCCTCGACCCACACGGTGGCCGTGTCCTCGTCCACGTATCTCAGCAACGGGCCCAGGCGCAGTTCTGCCATGGCGGTCGGCCTTCCCTCCGTCGTCGTGAGTTGTGGACGTCGGAGGGAAGGCGTGAGTTCCCGGCCGCGCCCCGGCCGTGGTCCCGGCGGCCGGGGCGGGGCCGGGACCCGGGGTCAGCAGCCGCTGAGCACGCTGCTGAGCTTGCTCTTCTCGGCGGAGTCGACCGACAGGCCGTAGTAGTACTTCACCTGGACCCAGGCGCGCACGTAGGTGCAGGCGTAGGCGGAGCGCGACGGCATCCAGGTGGCCGGGTCCTGGTCGCCCTTCGCCTGGTTCACGTTGTCGGTGACGGCGATGAGCTGCGGGCGGGTGAGGTCGTTGGCGAAGGACTGGCGCTTGGCGGTGGTCCAGGCGGAGGCGCCGGAGTCCCAGGCCTCCGCGAGCGGCACGAGGTGGTCGATGTCGAGGTCGGAGGCGGCGGTCCAGGTGGCGCCGTCGTAGACGGAGTACCAGCTGCCGCTGGTGGCGGCACAGGAGGAGTCGGTGACCACGCCGCTGCCGTCGCGCTTGAGCACGGTCTCACGGGTGTTGCAGGCACCGCTAATGGTGATCCAGTGGGGGAAGAGGTCGCGGTCGTAGCCGGTGCGGTTCTCGGTGGCGACGTTGAGCGAGGCCAGGTAGGTGCGGGCCGTGGCGGCGCTGACCGGGGTGGGGAGCGCCGCCTGGGCGGCGGGGCCGTTCAGGGTCGCGAAGCCGGCGAACAGGCTGGTGAGAGCCATGAGGAGACCCAGGCGTCGACGCGCGTAGACACTGCGCCGCGCGAAAGCACTGCGTATCCGGGACATAGGGAACTCCCTTTGGTGTGGGGGTGTTTGGCCGCTGAAACCGCTGGCCATCCTTCTGCTGGGACGTTTCTGCGGGACAAGCGGCAGGTAACAGGTTGGCGACATGGACACGTCATGTCTAGGGGTCGGACGGCACCGGATCCACGTCATGGCGTCCCCTCGCGCCGGCCGACTCCCCCGCAGGCCGGGCGCGGTGGGCGTATCCGCCGGAGCGTCGGAAGATCGGCGGCGACGGCGGGGATTCACCGCCGCGGGCGCTCGCCGCCGTCACCCACAGCCGCCGCGCCCCCGCCGTGCCCCGGGATACACTGCTCCGCTCCGCCCCGACTGGAGGTCGCCCGAGTGCTGCCCGCACGGCTGCGTACCGGAGTTCCGACGGCTCTGGTGATTCTCGCCCTGTCCGGCTGCTCCTTCCCCTGGGGCTGCACCGACACGACTGCGGAGCGCGGTGAGGCCGGAGTCAGGGTGCAGGTGGAGGACACGTACGGGCAGCCTCTCGGCGTCACCGCCGAGGTCGTCGACTGGCGCCTCGAGCCCCACCCGCAGGTGCCCGCCGAAGGTGACCGGGTCCACTTCCGCTTCCGCTTCGACGGCGCCGACGGGGCAGCCGGCCCCGTGGTCGACGCATGCGCGGTCGACAAGGAGCGCGTGGCGCTGGGGTGTCAGTCGATCTCCGCGTCCCAGGCGTTCGGGCCGAACGGCGACCCCACGGGAGACGACTGGCTCGCCGTCGAGCACCCCGAGCGGGTTGCCGGAGTGCTGGTGATACCCAACGACCAGTCCTACGACAGACGGACCTGCGACCAGGACATCAAGGACGGTGGCGGGCCGCACCCCCCGGAGCCGCCCCGCATCGGGGACCGCCTGTAAGCCGTCGTTCAGTCGGCGAGCCGGCCAGGCGGAACGGCCTGGGCGGCGCCGAACTCGGTCACCGCGTCACGGACGATGGCCTCCAGGCGGGCGTGGTGCGCGCCACGCCAGTAGGGGCGCTCGCAGTGGGCGCACTGCGCGAACACGTCGTAGCTACGGCGGGTGCCGTGCTCCAGCTTCTCCCAGACCGCGTCCTTGTCGGCCTCCCGCAGCGGCCCGTTGCACGCCGTGCAGCGCGTCCAGGGCTCCAGCACGGGGGCGAACCGGCCCAGCACGTCACGCAGTTGCTCGTCGGGCTGGTCGCTGTAGACGTACGCGCCCGCCCACAGCTCCCGGCGGCGCAGCAGGCCGCGGTCACGTGAGAGCATCACCCGCCGCTCGGCGGCCGACCGTGCGGCCAGCGCGGGGTCGCCGATGTCCTCGCTCTCGTACGCGGCGTCGACCCCCAGCAGGCGCAACCGCCGGGCGAGCGTGCCCAGATGGACGTCCAGCAGGAAGCGCAGCGGCGCGCCCGGCACCGGCTGCGGCCGGGTGACGGGCTCGACCTCCACGTGCTCGCCGGCGGCCGGCACGTACGAGACGGAGACCACCCGGCCGTCGGCCAGCAGCCGGCCGACCTCGGTCAGCGGGACCCCGAGCGACTCCACGACGTGTCCCAGGGTGGACACCCCGTCGGTGACGACGGTCGTCCGTCCCTCCCGTCGCGCGGCCGCGGCGAAGAGCCGCAGCGCGGAGTCGAAGCTGATGCCGATCTCGGGTCCGTTCAGGCCGCTCACCCCGCCAGGATGTCACCCCGGCGGCGCGGCGCACACGCGGTTTTCCCCCCGGGGCGGATCACACCGCGCCGTGCTCGATGAGGCTGCGGGCGCAGTCCAGCACCGCCTGCCGGGCCGGCCGGGGTTCCCAGCCCAGGACGCGGCGCGCCTTCTCGGTGCTGTGGCGGTTGCGGCGGCCGAGCGCAGGGGTGATCTCCCGCAGGGAGGGGTCGGTGAACCGGGCCGCGAACCGGACGGCGAGATCCGGCACCTGCCGGGTGGGCACCTTGCGTCCGTCCGCGCCCAGCCCCTCGCGCAGGGCACGGGCCATGTCCGCCATCCAGATGAACTCACCGGTGGCCAGAAAGCGTTCGCCGGCGGCCTGCGGCGAGGTCATCGCCCTGATGTGGACGTCCACGAGGTCGCGCACGTCCACCACCTCCAGTCCGATCCTGGGGACGCCGCGCATCCCCCCGGTCAGCATGCGCGCGACGATGCCGACGGAGCCGGTGGTGTCGCGCGTGAGGACGGGCCCGAAGACCGCGCCGGGCAGCACGGTGGTCAGTCCGGGTGCGGGTGCGTTGTGGTTGCGGTTTGGTTTTTTCCCCGCCCGCCCTCCCGTTGCCCCGGTGCGGTCAGTGCGGGTCTGCGCTCTGTTCGTCTGTGAGTCGGTGGCGCGCCGGCGCACGTCCTCAGCGCTCGCGGATTTGCCGGGTCATTGCGTCACCGGCATCACCGCTCGTCGCTTCCGGGCGCACCCCGCCACACCCCCTCCCGTCGTATGGGCGACTGACGCCGGTGGAGGGTGAGTAAGGCACTCGTGGCAACCCCGGACCGCCTCCTCGCCCACCCTCCGGCCGTCTCCCGCCCGCCTGCCCCCCGCCCTTGGGCCGGATCGGCCAGTGCGGGTAAGAAGGGCACTCGCGGCAACCCCGAACCGCTTCATCACCCACCACCGGCCGTTGGTCGCGCAACTCGCGGAGGGGGTGGGGTCGGAGGGGTGGGCGTTCTGGACGCTGACGTGTATTTGTTGTGCGGCAGAGCGGTACCGAACCCGGACCGCCCGCCATGCACATAAATATGCGGTACAGAATGCCCACCCCGGAGGCCCCGCCCCCGGCCCACCCACCGAACCGGGCGCAGACCCGCACCAACCGTCCCCGGGATGGGGGTCCCCCCGGCCGAAGGCTGGGGGAGGGCGGGCGGCGGGGAAAACCCCCAACCGCAACCACAAACGACCCGCACACACCGACGGGCCGCAAGGGGCACCCCGGGCCGCAGGCGTTAGCCGATGTGGAGCAGGAGCGTGCCGTCGGCGGCGGCCTCGACGCGGACCTGGGCGAGGGTGTCGACGTGGACCGTGGGCTCGTGGGCCGCCGCGCGGGGGCCGACGCCGACCACGCGCATGCCGGCGGCCTTGGCGGCCGCGATGCCGACCTCGGAGTCCTCGAAGACCACGCAGTCCTCCGGGCCGAAGCCCAGTTCGGCGGCGCCCTTGAGGAAGCCCTCCGGGTCCGGCTTGCTGGCGCTGACGCTCTCCGCGGTGACCATGACGGCGGGCATCGGGAGGCCGGCGGCGCCCATGCGGGCCCGGGCGAGGGCCTCGTCCGCGGAGGTCACCAGGGCGTGCGGGCGGCCCTGCAGCGCGGCCATGAAGGCCGGGGCCCCCTCGACCGGGACGACGCCGTCGACGTCGGCGGTCTCCTCGGCGAGCATGCGGGCGTTGTCGGCGTGGTTCTCCGCCATCGGGCGGTCCGGAAGCAGCACGGCCATCGTGGCGTAGCCCTGGCGGCCGTGGACGACCTTCATCACGGCGTCGCCGTCGAGCCCGTGCGTCGCGGCCCACCGGCGCCAGCAGCGCTCGACCACGGCGTCGGAGTTGACCAGCGTGCCGTCCATGTCCAGCAGCAGAGCGCGGGCGGGAACGACGGTGGACGGCGACAGCATGGAACTCCCTCGGACGTACAAGCAAGTGGCCCGCCCGCCGGTCAGGGGAAACGGGCGGAACCACTTTGTTCCTACACGATACAAAATCGTGCGGCGGTTCCGCCAGTGGGGGTGCCGGGGCGCGGGCGCCGGAGCCCCGCCGGCCTCACGGCGCCCCGTCCACGTACTGCAGCAGTCCGTAGGTGAAGCCCGCGGTACGGCGGCCGGCCCCGGGCGGCGCCTGCGGGTCGGTGAACTCGAGCCGCCAGCGGGTGGGGGCGTCGCCCTCCAGGGGCCGGGCGGGCGGGAAGGCCCGGGCCACCTCGTCGACGGTGCAGGACCAGGGGGCGAGGTCTTCGAGGCCCGACAGTCTCGGCCCCCGCTCCCCCGGGGCGCGCACCAGCCACTCGTTCCAGACCGTTCCGCCGCCCGGTGCGCACAGCACCTCGAACCGCAGGGTCGGCCACAGCGGGACCGGCCACAGCAGCGCCGGGCAGGTCAGGTCGCCCACCTTGCGCCGGAGCACCGTCTCGGGCCGCCCGAGCACCGTCCGGTAGCGGCGCTCGCCGCGCGGGAAGCCCTTGGCGTGCCCCCAGGCCTGCCAGCGGCGGTTCGCCTCCCGCATCTCGGTACGGCTCGCCCCGAGCGTGCGCAGCGCCTCCTCCACCAGTTCCGGCCGGTGGTCGGCCATGCGCCGCAGCAGTACCAGCTGGAAGCCCACGGGGCCGAAGTCGTCGATCGCCACGCCCCCATCCTGCCGGAGCGTCCCGGGGCCGGACACGACGGCGCCCGCCGCGGGGCCGGGTCCCCGGGCGGGCGCCGTGCGCAGGACGCGGCGGCCGGTCAGCCCCAGCCGTTGCCGTCGTCGTCGCCGGAGTCCGGGTCCGGCGTGGCCCCGGTCTTCGCCTCCAGGGCGGCCCGGGTGTTGGGCCCGTAGACGCCCTGCGGGTCGCCCTTGACCCCGTAGAAGAACTGGAAGCGGGCCACGGCGTCACCGACCTTGCGGCTGTAGTCGCCGTCGGCGGGGCCGTAGTAGAGCCGCACCGACTTGAGGCGGTTCTGGAGGTCCACGACGGCCGGACCGGTGTCGCCGCGCTGCAGCGTCGCGGGCGCGGCCGGCGGTGGCGGCGCCGAGCTGGGCGTCTGGGAGACCTGGCCGCCGGCGGAGGCCGTCGGTCCGGAAGCGGTGGCGCTGGGCGTCGGCGCGCCGGTCGTGGCCGTGGCCGAGGCCGAGGCCGAGGCGCTCGCGGACGCGAGCGTGGAAGGGGTGACGCTGGGCGAGGCCGAGCGCGAGGCGGAGGCCGAAGCCCTTGCGGAGGAGGGAAGTTCGACCGCCGGCTCGGAGGCGCCCTGGTCGGGGGCCGCCTCGGTACGGTCCGGTATGCCGGTCAGCTGTGCGCTGACGAAGACCGCGCCGACGGCGAGGCCGACGGCCGCGATGCCCGCGCCGGCGATGAGCGCGCCGCGGCGGCGCCGGTGGGCCCCGGCGCGGCGCCGGCCCTCCGCGCGCGAGGGGTAGGGCACGAGTTCCCGCGACGTGGCGGCCACCGGCACCGGCAGCCGGTCCGAGGAGACCGTGCCGAGGTCGATGAGGTCGGTTTCCTCCTCCTGCCCCGGCGTCCCGGCGGCCCCCTCCGGCGGCACGGGCGGCAGGGGCGCCGTCGGCGGGCCGCCGTCCCCCGGCGGGAAGGCCTCGGCGGCCCCCGCCGCCACGGCGGCCGGGACCGGCTCCTCCGCGTCCGCGTAGTCCTCGGGTCCCGGCACGTACGGCCGCACCCGGAGGGACTCGTATTCCTGCTCCTCCTGCGAAGCCGGTGAGCCCGGCTTGTCAGACGCCACCGGCGCCCCCTCCCCATCCCCTGACAGTCGCAGTGATTATGCAGACCGCGCGGGCCCGGTGCCCAGGCGCCTCCGGCCCCGACGGTCGTACAAACGGAGCCAATCTTGTGGAAACGGTGTGAATATTTATGAGGAAGTGACGTGAACGCGGTACCGGAGCTCCCGGTACCCGAGCGGAACGAGTCCCTATGGCGCAGGACGACACCGCTGCCCCAGGGGGGCGGGCCGCGGCGGACGGCCCGGCGGAGGTGACCGACAAGCGGTCGGTGTACGTCGCGATCGGCGCCCTCGCGCTCGGCCTGCTGCTCGCCGCCCTCGACCAGACGATCGTCTCCACCGCGCTGCCGACGATCGTCAGCGACCTGGGCGGCCTCAAGCACCTCTCCTGGGTGGTCACCGCCTACCTGCTGGCCTCCACCGCCGCCACCCCGCTGTGGGGCAAGCTCGGCGACATGTACGGACGGAAGAAGCTCTTCCAGTCCGTCATCGTGATCTTCCTGATCGGCTCCGCGCTGTGCGGCCTCTCCCGGAGCATGGGCGAGCTCATCGCCTTCCGCGCGCTCCAGGGCCTGGGCGGCGGCGGGCTGATCGTGCTGTCGATGGCGATCGTGGGCGACATCGTGCCGCCCCGCGACCGGGGGCGCTACCAGGGCGTGTTCGGGGCGGTGTTCGGCGCGAGCAGCGTGCTCGGGCCGCTGCTGGGCGGGCTGTTCGTGGACACCCTCAGCTGGCGCTGGGTGTTCTACGTCAACCTGCCGCTGGGCATCGTCGCGCTCGCCGTCATCGCCGCCGTGCTCCACATCCCGGTCCGGCGGACGACGCACCGCATCGACTACTGGGGCATGCTGCTGGTGGCGGCCGCGGCGACCTGCCTGGTGCTGATGACCTCACTGGGCGGTACGACCTGGGCCTGGGGCTCCTGGCAGGTCGTCGGGCTCGCGGTGCTGGGCGTACTGCTGGTCGGGGTCTTCGTCCTCGTCGAGCGGCGGGCGGAGGAAGCGGTGCTGCCGCTGCGGCTGTTCCGCATCCGCACCTTCTGGCTGTGCTCGGTGATCTCGTTCGTCATCGGCTTCGCCATGTTCGGCTCGCTGACCTTCCTGCCCACCTTCCTCCAGGTCGTGCACGGCTACTCGCCGACCTGGTCGGGCGTGCACATGATCCCGATGGTGGTGGGCATGCTGGTGGCCTCCACCGCCTCCGGTCAGATCGTCTCCCGTACCGGCCACTACAAGGTCTTCCCGATCGCCGGGACCGCGGTCACGATCCTCGGGCTGTTCCTGCTGCACCGGCTCGACGAGACCACCGAGGTCTGGGTGCTGAGCTCGTACCTGCTCGTCTTCGGCCTGGGGCTCGGCCTGGTGATGCAGGTGCTGATCCTGGCCGTGCAGAACGCCGTGGGCTACGCCGACCTGGGCGCCGCCACCTCCGGCGCCACGTTCTTCCGCTCCATCGGGGCGGCCTTCGGCGTCTCCATCTTCGGCGCGATCTTCTCGACCAACCTCGCCCGCGGGATCACCTCCGCCCTCGCCGGGCTCACCCTGCCGCCGGGCTTCGACCCTGCCATGGTCCAGTCCGATCCGCGCGGCGTGCGCCAACTTCCGCCGTCCCTGCGCGACCCGGTGCTGCACGCGTACTCCACCGCCATCACCAGCGTCTTCCTGTGGGCGGTGCCGGTCTGCGCGCTCGCCTTCGTCCTGGCCTGGTTCCTGAAGGAGCAGCCGCTGCGGCGCACCGTCACCGTGCCCGACGCGAGCGAGACGATCGGCACCAACCCCGTCGACCGCTCCTCCCTCGACGAGATCGCCCGCGGCCTGAGCGTGCTCGGCAGCCGCGAGGCCCGCCGCGACCTGTACGTACGGATCACCGCGCTGACCGGCCTCGGCCTCCGGCCCGCCTCGAGCTGGCTGCTGCTGTACATCGCCCGCACCGGCTCCGCCGACCCCGTCGACCTCGCCGTGCAGACCACGGTGCCGTACAACGTCATCGAGGGCGCCGCCTTCGAGGTCGAGGAACGCCGCTACGCCGTCCGCCGCGGCAACCCGCTCTACCTCACCGAACGCGGCCAGGAGGTCGTGGCCCTGCTCACCGAGGCCCGCCGCAAGGTGCTGGCCGAACTGCTCGGCGACTGGAACCCGGAACGCCACGCCGACCTGGCGGCCCTGCTGACCCGGCTGACCACCGAGCTCTGCGGCCAGGACCAGGACCGCCCCGGCCCCCACCGCCCGGCGGCGTGAGCCGGGACGGCCGGCGCGCGGCCTCCCCGCTTCACCTTCGTCCTACCGTCCTGCGTCCGACCGATCGGGATCGGGGCCGGCAGCGCTCGGGGAGCGCGACTGGGCGTGCGGCCGTGACGTTGCCGCCGGGGTCCGGGCCGCGATCCCGCGGTGGCGAATCCACACGAGAGCCCCGGCCAGCAGCGCGGCGCCCCCCAACAGCCAGGGCAGTCGGCCCGGCGGAAGGACGCCGATGATCAAGCCGGTGAGCGCTCCCACCAGTTGCAGGCCCAGAGACTGGACGGACAGCGCCGTGGCCCGGGCGGAGCTGGAGACACGGCGGTGCAGAAGGTCGTTCTCGCTCGGCCCCGCCGCACCGAGCCCGAGATAGACCAGGCCGTAGCCGACGGCCCCGAGGAGCATGGAGCCCACTCCCGAGGACGCTGCCGTGGCGGCGAGGAGAAGCAGGCCGCCGGCACCGGCGCCGAGGCTCACCAGGACCGCGCGCTCCCCGCTTCCCGCACGCCGGGCGACCAGCGGCGCGAAGTGACTGCCGACACCGGAGCAGACGAATCCGGCGCAGGCGAGCGCGGCGAAGAGCACCGCCCCCGACTCCGGTGTGCCCGTCAGAGCAGCGGCACGGCCCGGCGTGAGCAGTTCGATCGTGACCAGCGCGCTGCCGGAGGCACCCGCGCTGAGGAGCACCCGGCGGACGACGATGTCGCGTCCCCCCAGCCGCAGTCCGCCCGCGACGGTGACCGGGATGCCTCGGATGACCTCGCGCAGCGCGGCCGCGGGCCGCGACGGCTCGGGCAGCGAGGTCAGGACGTACACCACGAAGATGATCTCGACGGCCGCGCCCAACAGCAGCGGGACGGACAGGGGCAGCACCGACTCCGAGGTCGCCTCGCTCAGTCGGGCGCCGAGATCGGGGCCGAGTCCGAGCAGCCAGGGGAGGGCGCCGCCGAACAGGGTGCCCGTGGCGAGCGCGGCGGAGGTCGCGGAGGAACCTCGGGCCAGGCCGGTGCGCAGCTCGGCGCCGGGCCCGGAGTGGGCATGGACCGTGTCGACGTACCAGGCTTCGGCCGGTCCGCTGGACAGTGCACGGCCCGCGCCCATCAGGACCATGCCCAGACCGAGGATCCAGGGAGCGGAACCCAGGCCCACAAGGGTCAGCGCAGCCAGGTTCAGCAGGCCGGCGGCCGCCAGGACGGTTCGGCGTCCCAGGACGTCGGACAGTCCTCCGGTGGGCAGTTCCAGGACGGCGGCGGTCAGGGAGTGCGCGGCGAACAGGCCCGTGATGGCCACCAGCGGGATGCCGCGTTCGGTGAACAGAAGGATGAGGGGGGCGATGCTCAGCCCCAGCGGCAGCCAGAAGAGAGCGCAGGCCGTGACGTAGCGTCGCCGCGCGGTGCGCGCGCCGGGCCGCCCGGTCACGCCGAGCCCGCACCATCGGTTGTCGCGGCCGAGGAGGCGTCCGGCTCCCCGTCGGGGTCGCCCGGCGCCAGGGGCAGTCCGGCGGTGAGGAGCACAACCCGCGTGGCACGGGGATCCGCCGCGTCGCGGGTGGTCAGTTCCTCCAGTTTCCGGCCGAACACCTCCCAGAGTTCGGTGAGCGACTCGGGGGTCAGGCGGGGCAGCAGGTCGTTGATCCCGGACGGTTCCACCCACTCCGGGCCCAGCCTCCCGTCGGCCATGTCCGTCTCGTACCGGGCGACGGATGCCTCCAGGTGCTCGATCTGGGCCCTGCGTGACAAGCGGACGTAGGCGCGGCTGCCCGGTGCGGCCTCCATCGCCTTGTTGCTCCAGGAGGTCACCGAGTGCACCGCCTGCCAGCGGCGCTCGCGCCCATCGCGGTGCTCGGCCTCGGTGACGAAGGCGTACTTCGCCAGCACCCGCAGGTGGTAGCTGGTGGAGGCAGACGATTCACCGGTCCTGACCGCGAGTTCACTTGCGGTGGCCGGACCGTCCTGGCGCAGTACGCCGAGCAGCCGGATGCGCAGGGGGTGCGTGAGGGCCTTCAGCGCCGCGGCGTCCTGCTCGGGATCGAGTACACGTTCCTGCTCGTCGTCGGCCATGACGGGAGGGTAGGGCGATCCGCGCACTTTCCAAAAGTATTTTTGCAGAATTTATTTGGGAATCGGCCCGCGTGGGCGGCGCCCCGGGAACGGGGCGCCGCGTGGGATCAGGCCTGCTTCGGCGCGGCCTGCTGGACGACCTCGAAGGACCACACGGTGGAGCCGGTGGCGGCCGGCCTGGGGCGCTCGCCGCCCTCGCCGCCCTCGCGGTGCGCGGCCTGCATCGGGCCGGACATCCAGTTGCGGAAGTCCTCCTCGCTGCGCCACCGCGTGTACACGAGGTACTGGTCGGTGCCCTCGACCGGACGCAGCAGCTCGAACCACTCGAAGCCGTCGGAGCTCTCGACGGCGCCCGCCCGCGAGGCGAACCGCTGCTCCAGGACCTCGCGCTGCTCGGCCGGGACGGTGAGTACGTTGATCTTGACGACGCTCATGTCCCCATCGTGCCAGCTGAAAATCGCGTGCCGCGGTCAGCCCCGCGTGTCACGCTGCCCGGCGGAGTGTCCCGTCCCCAACGTGAAGGAGTGCGCTGTGTCCGAGAGCGGTGCGCATGCGGTGTCGGCCCTGTTCTCGCAGGGGAGGCTCACGGTCATCCCGCGCCGGGCGGCGCGGCGCGAGCAGTTGCTGCGGCACCTGACCGGGACCCTCTTCCGGCCGGGGCGGGACTACGACGAGCGTGAGGTCAACGAGGCGCTGCGGACGGTGCACGACGACTGCGCGGCCCTGCGCCGCTACCTGGTCGTGGGCGGCTGGCTCGAGCGGTCCGCGGACGGCTCCGTGTACCGCAGGAAGCGCTGAACCGCGCTCCGCGGGGGCGCCGGAGGACGCCGCAAGCGCGTCGGCGCCTCAGCGGGTGGCGCCGTTCCGCGACCGACCGGGGCCGTCGGGACCGTCGGCGCCGGGACCGTCCGGGGCGGGCTGCCGCTGCCCCGGTGCGAGCAGCAGCACGCACACGGCGATGACCCAGAGCCCGGCGAGCCCGAGGCCGATGAAGCCCGCGAACGGGATGAACATCAGCACGCCCAGGACGAAGCCCACCCAGCCCAGCCAGTGCGGCAGCGGCCCGCCTTCACTGCGGGAGACGGCCAGTCCCGCCCCGAGGAGCATGACGCCGATCCCGGCCAGGATGGGCATGAACAGGTCGCTGCCGAGTGCGTTGAGGGCCTGCAGGGCGCCGCCGCCGACCAGGGCCCGGTCGCTGGCCTCGACGAGGCTGAGGGTGAGCCCGGCGCTGATCCAGAAGCCGAGGGCGGCCAGGATGCCGCCGGCGAAGGCGACCTGGGGCAGCCAGCCGGTGCGGTCGGATCCGGCCAGGACGTGCCGCAGGTAGCCGGCGAAGAAGGCCAGGAAGAGTCCGGCGACGAGCAGCAGGTACAGGCCGACGCCCTGCCTGGTGTCGTGGGTGAGGTAGAACGCCCTGACCGCGACCCCGGAACTGCCGATCCCCGGGGTGTCCCCCTGGAGGGCGTAGGAGACGGCGGCCAGGATCACGGCCGCCAGGCCGGTGAGCGGTCCGAGTCGCATCGGGGGTCTCCGATCCGTCCGTTGGCCCCCCAGACCGGTGGATGTCCGTACCGATGCTGTCACGGCTGGTGGCGGGCCGCCCATCGGCGGCACCCGGCCGGGGCGGGTCCGGTACGGCTCAGCGGGCCTCGGCGACGGCGGCCCGCTCGGGCGAGGCCGCGGCCTGCGCCGGCAGCGTCACCGGGACGACCGTCTGGGCGCGGCGCTCCCGGCGGAAGACGTACGCGGCGAGGGAGCCGGAGCCGAGCAGCGCGACGGCGGAGGTGGCGGTACCGAGCCAGCCGGCGCCGAGCCACTGGCCGCCCGCGTAGCCCAGGCCGACGCTGTACGCGGCCCAGGCCAGGCCGGCCAGCGCCGACCAGGGCAGGAACTCTCGGATGCGGCGGTGCGCGGCGCCCGCGCTGATGCTGACGACGGAGCGGCCGGCCGGGGCGAAGCGGGCGAGCACGACGAGTGCGCCGCCGCCGCGGGCCAGGACCGCGCCGAGGATCTCCTGGGCGGTGGAGAGCCGGCGGGAGTGCGCCACGTGCTGGTCGATCCAGTCGCCGCCGCGCCAGGCCAGGCGGTACGCGGCGAGGTCGCCGAGGGTGGAGGCGACGGCCGCGCAGAGCAGCAGGGCGAGGACGTCGATGAGGTCGTTGCCGCTGCCGCCGGCGGCGGTGCCCGCCGTGGCGGCCGAGATCAGCAGGACGCCGCTCGGCATCACCGGCAGGAAGACGTCGAGCACGATGGAGGCGGCTACCAGGGCGTAGATCCACGGTGAATCGAACAGGGAACCTGCTCCGATGAACACCGCGTCCTCCTCTCCTGGCGAGTGCGCGGCGCCTCCGGGGTGTGAAGCGGTGTCGCGCAGAAGCGGTTCTTCTGCGATCCGCTCACAGCCGTACAGCGTACGCCAGCCATGCTCCTGCGATCCCCTCGGGGACGCGTGACGTTTTCCTCATCTTCGACGGCGGCCATCGGGAATAGCACGCGATTAACCGGTTGGGACGACAGAACGTCCCCGGAACGAGATGTTCCGCTCGGGTTCCGGTGCGCATCATGGACATGCCACGCATTCGGCACTCCGCCACCCGGCGCCGGAGGTCGCACATGCGTACGCCAGGGCGCCCTCACCCGAATGAGTGAGTGCAGGGTGCTCCACCCGGTGGGTAGCTTCCGAGAGGAAAGCGGCCGAAGGCAGGGGGACCACCGCACAACAAACCTCGTTTCACCGTGAATTGTTTGCCTTAACCACGCCTTTGTGCGCGTGGGCCATCAGGCCGCAAGGGAAGGACCATCCATGACGGTTGAGCCGGGTGTCGCGTCGGAGGCGGCGACGGGGAACGGCCAGTCTCAGCGGAGTCTGAGCACCGCTGCGGCGCGGAATTTGGCGACGACCACCAAATCCACGCCGCAGATGCAGGGAATCACGTCACGGTGGCTGCTGCGGGTGCTGCCGTGGGTCGAGGCCGCCGGCGGCGCCTACCGGGTCAACCGCAGGCTCAGCTACTCGGTGGGCGACGGGAGGGTGGACTTCGTCCAGACCGGTTCCGAGGTCCGGGTGATCCCGGCGGAGCTCGGCGAGCTGCCGCTGCTGCGCGGCTTCACCGAAGAGGGCGTGCTTGCCGCGCTCGCCGGGCAGTTCGAGCAACGGGAGTACGCGCCCGGCGAGACGATCGTGGCCGCCGGGCAGCCGGCCGACCACGTCTTCCTCGTCGCCCACGGCAGGATCGACAAACTGGCCCCGGCCAAGTGGGACGGCCAGGGCGTGATCGGCAGCATCGCCGACGGCGACCACTTCGGCTCGGAGGGCCTGGCCGGCCCCGACAGCACCTGGGAGTACACCGCCAGGGCGGCCACCCCGGTCACCACGCTCGCCCTGCCGCGCCAGGCCTTCCAGTCCGTCATGCAGCAGGCCGACGGGCTGCGCGAGCACGTCGCGGGCTTCGTCACCGGCACCCAGCAGGCGCAGAACAAGTACGGCGAGAAGGCCATCGAACTGGCCGCCGGCCACATCGGCGAACCGGACCTGCCCGGCACCTTCGTGGACTACGACCTCTCCCCGCGCGAGTACGAGCTGAGCGTCGCCCAGACCGTGCTGAAGGTGCACACCCGCGTCGCCGACCTCTACAACCAGCCCTACAACCAAGTCGAGCAGCAGGTGAAGCTCACCATCGAGGCATTGCGCGAACGGCAGGAGCACGAACTCGTCAACAACCGGGAGTTCGGGCTGCTGCACAACGCGGACTACCGGCAGCGCATCACCACGCACTCCGGCCCGCCCACCCCGGACGACCTCGACGAGCTGATCAGCCGGCGCCGCAACGCCCAGTACCTGCTGGCCCATCCGCGGGCCATCGCGGCCATCGGAAGGGAATTCAACAGCCGCGGCCTGGTGCCGCACAGCATCGATTTCCACGGCCACCACATTCCGTCGTGGCGCGGAATCCCGATCCTCCCGTGCAACAAGATCCCGATTTCCCGCGAGAACACCACCTCGATCCTGGTGATGCGCACCGGCGAGGACAACCAGGGTGTGATCGGCCTGCACCAGACGGGAATTCCGGACGAGTTCGAGCCCGGACTCTCCGTGCGTTTCATGGGGATCGACGAGAAGGCGATCATCTCCTACCTCGTCAGCACCTACTATTCGGCGGCCGTCCTCGTGCCCGACGCCCTCGGCGTCCTGGAGAACGTGGAGATCGCGCGTCCCGGAGCCTAGGCCGTGTCGTCAAAGTAGCTCCGGCCGCCCGGAGGGCGGGCCCCGCGGCTCCCCCGGCTTGCGCTGGGAGGTGCCCCCAGTGCGGTGCATCGCAAGGCGGAGAGTCGTCCTCGTAGTGGGCTACTCGGACGATTCGACAACGCAGCGTGGGGGCACCTCCCAGCGGAGCTGGGGGAGCGGCGCGGGGCAGGAGGGACTTTGACGACAGGGCCCAGGGCGACACGGCCTGCGGCCGGTCGGCCCGGACGCTCACGCGGACTCGGGGAGCGGCGGCGCGTGCTCGTGGCGTGGCGGACGGTGCGGCCGGCCGCACCGTCCGCCACGAGCACGGCCGTCGGCCCGCGGAACCCCCGGACGGGGCGGGGGTTTTCCCCACCCCGCTTCCGGTGGGCGCCCTGATTCCGGGCACAACGGGCGCTCCGTAGCGTCCTGGGTATGACGAAGAGCACCCGCACGTTGAGGACGATCACCGCCGCCGCGGGCCTCGTGGCGCTGATCGGTACGGCGTCCGCCTGCGCGAACGCCTCCGACGACACCGAGCCGGAGCGCAAGAGCTTCGCGCTCGACGGCAACGAACTGACCATCGAATCCTCCGACAGCAAGGTCGTGGTGAAGCCGGCCGACGTGGACGAGGTCCAGGTCACCCGGTGGTTCGACGGCTGGGCCGTGCTCGGCGACACGCCGAAGGCCACCTGGTCGATGCACGGGCACACCCTGACCTTCGGCGCCAAGTGCCAGGGCGTGGTGCAGGACTGCTCGGTGCGCCACGAGGTCCTGGTGCCCCGCGAGGTCCGCCTGACGGTGGTCAACGGCGACGGCAGCGTGGAGGCCAGCGGCTTCAGCACCCCGCTGAAGCTCACCACCCGCGACGGCTCGGTCGTCGTCCGGGACGTGACCGGCCCGCTCCGGCTCTCCAGCGGCGACGGCCGGATCGACGCCGGCGGCATCGGCTCCCGCGAGGTCAGCGCCCACACCTCGGACGGATCGGTGAAGCTGGCCTTCGACGAGGTGCCCGACCTCGTCGAGGCGACGAGCGGCGACGGCCGGGTCAGCGTCGCGCTGCCGCACCAGAGCTACAAGGTCTCCGCGCGCTCCGGCGACGGGCACGTCAGCGTCGACGTGCCCCGCGACGAGGCCAGCGGCCACGTCGTGACGGTCCGTACGGGCGACGGCTCGGTGAGCGTCACGGAAGCCGGCCGCTGACCGCAACCGCCCGGCCCGTGTATTCGTCCCAGCCAGGTGGGAGACTGGAGCGGACAACCACCGGCGGCGGACCTGCGGGAGAGGGCGACTGTGACGACGGCACGCTCGTGGTGGCGGCGCGGGGACAATCTGCGCGCCGACGCCCAGGCCGCGAAGGACGCCGCCGCCGAGGCGTTCTACGAGCTGGACACGGCGCAGCGCGACCTGGTGATCTCGATAGAGACCATCACCGCGGTCGACAGTTCCCCCGCCGCGCGACGCGCGAGCGAGGACTTCCGGGCGCTGGGCGAGCGCATCGACCAGGTCAGCGCCGCCTACATCGCGGCGGTGGACGCCTACGACCTGGACCGCGACGAGTTGGAGGCCGCCACCGCGGCCCGCGCCCGCACCGAGCTCACCAAGGCGAAGGACGACCTGGTCCGCGCGAAGAAGGACCTGGACGCCTTCGCCCGGGGACTCGGCCCGCTGCTGGACAAGGCCGAGACCCAGCTCGCCCGTCTCGCCCCCGCCGTCGAACGGGCCCGGCAGGCCCTGCTCGCCGCGTCCAACGCGCTGGACGCCGTACGGGCCTCGGGCCTTCGCGCGGACGACCTCGCGGCCCGGCTGGCCGCCCTCGGCCCGGAACTGACCAAGCTCAACCAGGGCGCCGGAACGCACGGCGTCCAGGAGACCATCCGACGCGGCGACGAGGTGCTGCGCACGGCCGAGGCCATCCGCGCGGAGGCCGAACGGCTGCCCGAGCGGGCCCGTGAGATCGACAGGCGGATCGTCTCGCTGCGCACCCGCACCCAGGCCCTGGCCACTCGCACGGAGGGTGTCGACCCGGTCCTCAGCGAGCTGCGCCGCCGCTTCAGCATGGCGTGCTGGCAGGACCTGCAGCACGTGCCGGAGCGGGCGACGGAGGCCGTGGGCCGCGCGGAGCAGAAGCTCTCGGATGCGGCGAAGGCCCGGGACGAACAGCGCTGGCCGGACGCGACGGCCCTGCTCGGCACCGTGCGGGCGCTGCTCGACGACGCCGACGCGGCGGTGTCCGCGGCCGGCGACCGGCTGCGGCGGCTCAACGAGGTCAGCAAGGACCCGCAGGGCGAGATCGAACGCACCAGGTTCGCCGTCCGGGACGCCCAGCGGCTCGCCATGCAGGGCCGCACGACACCGGAACAGCGGCACGCCCGCCCCCTCGACGAGGCCGTCGCCCGCCTCGACCGCGCCGTCGATGGGCTCCAGGGCCGGCACCCCGACTGGTGGCACTTCCTCACGGAGACGGCGGCGGTGCGCGACGCGGCGGCCCGGGTCGTCACCGCGATCCGCGAGGACCGCGCCTCGGGGCGGGCCTAGGCATACCCGGCCGTGCGTAGCCGGCCGTGCGGCTTTCCCGCCGTCTCGCGCCCTTCGGGCGCAAAGCGGCGGGCTGCGGATGGGAAGTGGGGGCCTGGAGCGGGTCGACGGTGTGCGGGTGGGTTCCTGGTGAGGGTTCAGGCTCCTAAGCGGGGCCGGTTGTTCGCGGGGTGCCGGTCTCGTCGCCGTCCGCGGGTACAGATGGCCGGTGGCCACGCCCACCCTTCGCGGGTGGCGCGCCCGCCGTAACCTGCGTCTGCGGGTGATTCCCGGGCAGGCGGCGGGCTCAGCGGATGGTCTGCCGAGATCGGGCTCTGTTCCGCCGAGTATGTCGGCGAAAGCGGGCCCGGTCTCCCGCACACCCCCGCCGGCACCCCGAAGCACCCGCAGACGCCGGTCACGGCAGGCGCGCCCACCACCGGCAGCAGGCGTGGAAGCAGCCATCTGCACCCGCGGACGGCAACGAGACCCAAGGCAGCGGAAGGCCCACCCGCTCCGGAGCCCGAACCCCAGCCGGCCACCGGCCCGCACAGCGGCGACGGCCCGACGCCGCCCGCCCTCCCGTCCGCAGCCCGCCGCTTTGCGCCCGAAGGGCGTGAGACGGCGGGACAGCAGAACCACCACCGGCACCACCACCCGCGCCGCCCAGCGGCGTCATCCGGTACCGCCGCGGCCCGTCAGCCGCAGCAACCCCCGCCGCAGCAACCCCCGCCGCCCGCGGACGGGCGCGGGGCGGCCGCCGCGGAGGCGGCGGCGGTGCCGCCGACCGCGACCGTCGACAGGAGCTTGACGGTGTCGTCGTGCCCGGCGGGGCACTCGGCCGGCGCGGAGGACTCGGCCATCGGCCGGCTCAGCTCGAACGTGGTGCCGCAGGAGCGGCAGCGGTACTCGTAACGGGGCATGGGCACAGATTAACCACGGCTCACAGCTTGCGCGCCAGGGTCAGTCCGTCCGCCACCGTCAGCAGCAGCGCCTCGACGCGCCCGTCGGACGTGACGCGGTCGTTGAAGGCCCGGATCCCCGCCGTGTCCCCGGTGGCGCGCGGGTCCGCGACCCGCCCGTGGAAGAGCGTGTTGTCGGCGGCGATGATCCCGCCGGGCCGCATCCGCGGCACCAGTTCCTCCCAGTAGTTGACGTAGTTGCCCTTGTCGGCGTCGAGGTAGACGAGGTCGATCCACGGATCGCGCGGCAGCGCCCGCAGCGTGTCCAGCGCGGGAGCGATCCGCAGGTCCACACGGTCGGCCACACCGGCCTTGGCCCAGGCCTCGCGGGCGACCGCGGTCCACTCCTCGGAGACGTCGCAGGCGATGAGCCGTCCGTCCGCGGACAGCGCCTGCGCCATGGACAGCGCGGAGAAGCCGGTGAAGGTGCCGACCTCCACGACCTGCCGCGCGCCGGTCAGCCGCACCAGGAAGGCCAGCAGCGGGCCCTGCTCGCGCGCCGACTGCATGGCCGCCGCGTCACCGAAGCGGGCGCGCGTGATCTCCACCAGCTCCTCCTGGACCGGGTCCAGGGGCGGGTTGTGCTCGAGGACATACGCGTACAGTTCGGGCGTGAGCTGCGGGTTCTTGGTCTCGTGCACGGCTGCTCCTTAAGGTGGCGGCATGTACGTGGATGACGTCCTCGCCCTGGTGCCCAGCATGCCAGGCAGGCGGGTGCTGCTGGGGCTGGCGGGCGCGCCCGCGGCCGGCAAGTCGACCCTGGCCCGTTCGCTGGTGGAGGGGGTCGACGCCCGGCTCGGCGCGGGCACCGCGGCGTACGTGCCGATGGACGGCTTCCACCTCTCCAACGCCCAGCTGGACCGGCTCGGGCTGCGCGGCCGCAAGGGCGCGCCGGAGACCTTCGACGTGGACGGCTACGTCCAGCTGCTGCAGCGGCTGCGCTCGTGGCGGGGCCGCACCGTCTACGCACCGGACTTCGACCGGGCCCTGGACGAGCCGGTCGCGGCCGGGATCGCCGTGCCGCCGGAGGCCCGGCTGGTGGTGACGGAGGGGAACTACCTGGCCGACGACGCCGCCGGCTGGCACGAGGTCAGGGACCTGCTGGACGAACTGTGGTTCGTCGAGGCCGATCCCGCGGTCCGCGAGGAGCGGCTGCTGGCACGGCACCTGACGGGCGGTCGTACGGACGCGGAGGCCCGGGCCTTCATCGAGGCCAGCGAGCGGCCGAACGCGCTGCGCGTCGAGGCGACGCGCAGCGCGTGCACGCGGGTGGTGCGGCCGGACGGGGTCAGCGGCGCGCCACGCTGAGCATCCGGCGCAGGATCTCCTCCCCCGCCGCGATGCCGGGCAGGGTCAGCGCGTCGACGTGCGGCGCGCCCCAGCCGGTGTCGGCGAGTTCGCCGTGG
The DNA here is from genome assembly GCF_042742985.1 of Streptomyces sp. NPDC058864. Taxonomy (NCBI): domain Bacteria; kingdom Bacillati; phylum Actinomycetota; class Actinomycetes; order Kitasatosporales; family Streptomycetaceae; genus Streptomyces; species Streptomyces sp. NPDC058864. Next base: position 22,494 of record NZ_JBHYMQ010000016.1, read on the forward strand.
CCGGGACGCCAGGCGGTGTGCGCGGCGAGCAGCAGTTCGGCGTCCAGGAGGGAGTCGCCCGCGGCGAGCACGTGGTCGGCGCCGGTGCGGCGGACGACCTCGGCGAGGGCCGCTGACTTGGTGAGCGGCTTGGGCACGGCGTAGATCTTGCGGCCCTGCAGCGAGACCGTCCAGCCGCGCTCGTCCGCCCATTCGGCGAGGTCCTTCACCCAGCGCTCGGGCAGCAGCGACCGCTCCACGACCAGGTAGACGAACAGCTCCTCGGCGACGCGCTCCTTGCGCAGCCAGGACTCGTCCGCGGTGCGGGCCATGTACGCGCGGACCTCGGCCAGCGGCGCGCAGCCCTCGGCGAGGCGGCGGCGCATCTCGGCGTTCCAGTCGTGGTCGGTGTGGCCCTTGACCAGGATGTGCCCGCCGTTGGCGCAGATCGCGTACCGCGGCACCGGGCCGGGCAGGTTGATGCGCCGGTACTGCTTGCGGGTGCGGGTCGTCGCCGGGACGAACTCGGCTGCGGCCGCGAGCCGCTGGAGCAGCGCCGCGGCGTTCTCCGTCATGAAGGACAGCGGCCGGCCCTCGTGCACCTCCACGCACAGCAGCCGCGGCGCCTCCTCGTCCGCCATGGACAGCGCCAGGGCCGACGGCGAGTAGATGAGGGTGCGGTCCAGGTCGCTGGCGACGAGGGACTTCACGATCTCCGGGCGCTGCTTCACTTGGCCTCCACCGCCTTGCCGTCCGTTCCGGTCGCGCCCCGGGTGAAGCGCGGGTGGATCAGCCCGACGCAGGAGTACGGCAGGTCGTCCACCTCCTCCACCGGGACGCCGCGCTGCTCGGCGAGCAGCCGGATGTGCGCCAGGTCGCCTCCCGCGCCGCGCCGGGCGAGGACCCGCCAGGGCACGCGGCGCAGCAGCACCCGGGTGGTCTCGCCGACGCCGGGCTTGACCAGGTTGACGTCCCCGATCCCGTACTCCTCGCTGATCCGCTCGACCGCGGCCCAGCCCTCCCAGGTGGGCGTGCGGTCGCCGGACCGGAGCTCCTTGACGTCCCGGGCGACCTCGTCGGCGACGGCGGCGAAGCGGGCCGAGACCTCGTCGAGGAAGAGGCCGGAGACGTCCGAACCCGCCAGCTCCCGGTAGAACTTGGCGCCGTGGAACTCGTCGGGACCGATCAGGTCGGCGCGCAGCACGGTGCGCGAGACCAGGCCGGAGACGGTGGAGTTCAGGCACGCGGACGGGATGAGGAAGTCGTCGCGGGTGCCGAAGGTGCGGACGCACGACCCGGGGTCGGCGAGCACCGCGATCTCCGGGTCGAAGCCCCCGAACGGGGCCACGGCGTCGGCCAGTTCGCGGGTGATGGCGCCCTTGCCGGTCCAGCCGTCGACGAACACCGCCCGTGCGGGGTCGTGGTGTTCGGCCAGCCAGCGCAGGGCGGTGGTGTCGATGCCCCGGCCGCGGACGATGGACACGGCGTAGTGCGGCAGGTCCAGGCCGTGCGCGTGCCGGGCCCAGCGGCGCATCAGCACGCCGACCGGGGTGCCCGCGCGGGCCAGCGACACCAGGACGGCGTCCGGGCCGCGTTCGGCGAGCACCAGCTCGGTCACGGCGCCGACGGCACGGGCGATCCGGCCGGCGGAGTCCGCCAGCGCGGACCGGAACAGCTCCTGGTACTCCGCGCTGGGCTGGTACTCCACGGGCAGCGACTCCGCGTAGTGTGCCCCGCCGCTCTGGATGGCCTCCTCGCGCTCCTCGGTGGGCGCCTCCAGCTCGACGTCGGAGAGGTCCTTGAGCAGCCAGCCGACCTCGTCGGGGGCGTACGAGGAGAACGCGGGCCCGCGCAGCGGCTCCGGGAGCGTCGGGGCGGGCGGGCGGGGGTCGTACGAGGGCACCACGGCCAGCAGGAGCCTTTCGGTGTGGGCGGCGAGCTGCGCGAGCAGCCCTCCGGGGGCGTGCAGGGCGGGCGTGTCGCCCGCGCTGTCCACTACGGCGACGACGGCGTCGAAGCCCGCGCCCGCCACGTTGTACGCGTAGCGCTCGCCGGGGCCGTCGGCCGGGTCGTCGTGGTCGGGGAAGGCGATCCGGGTGCGTATCGCGTACCCCGGGTCGTCCACGGCCAGGACCGGCGAGCGGGTGGTCGTGGAGAACCGCACCTCCGCGGCGGGCACGGCGTCCTGCAGGGCCCGCGCCAGCCGCAGCGGGGCGTACATCAGTTCCTCGTTGCCGAGGACGAGGACCCGGGGTGCCGGGCCGCCGCCGAGGACGCGCAGGCCCTCCGCCAGGCGCGCCGCCATCGCGGGCAGCGCGGCCTCCAGTCGCGTGCGGTGCGCGGGCGTGAAGCCGTGCCGGCCGCCGTCGGGCAGCCCGGCGGGCCAGTCCAGGTGCACCCGGTGGGGTGCCGCGGCCGCGGCCGGACGGGCGGGCCCCGCGGCGCCGTGCGCGGCGACCAGCGCCTGGCCCCGCTCCAGCACCCCGTCCGGGAGGACGACGGTGCCCGAGGCCAGGGCGAGGACGTCGACGCCCGCGCCCAGGTCGGCCGCGAACCGGGCGAGCAGCCCGCGGTCGGCCTCCGAGCGCATGTCGACCAGGGCGACCACCACGTACCGGCGGCGCGGGTAGCGGGCGTGCAGCGCCCGCACCGTGTTGAGCACCGTCCGGCCGGTGGAGAACTCGTCGTCGACCAGTACCAGCGGCCCGTCCCCGGCCAGCAGGCCGGCGTCCTCGGGCAGCAGCAGGTGCGAGGTCGCGTGGCTGTGCTCCTCCTCGAAGCCGCCGACCGGCTCGACCCCGGCGACCGGGCGCCGCGTGGAGTGCAGGTACGGGGCCGTGCCGACGCCGTCGGCCACGGCGTGCCCGAGGCCGGTCGCGGTCTCGGCGTAGCCGAGCACCACGGCCCGGGCCGCCTCCTCCTCGCCCAGCAGCTCCCGCACGCGCACGCCGAGCCCGTACCCGGCGTCGTAGACGACCTGCGGGCGCTGCGGCACGTGCTTGCCCAGCACGTTGGAGACGAGCAGGTGCGCCCGCTTGGGGTTGCGGCGCAGGGCGAGGCCGAGCAGACCGCTCAGGCCGTCTCCCCGCAGGGTGACCCCGAGCCGGTCGGCGACCCACTGCCCGGACCAGACGTGCTCGACTGCCATGCGCTGGGCACTCTCCTTCTCGCTGCGGGTGGTCACGACGGCACGCACGCGGAGAGCAGCTCGACGAAGCCGATCTCCTCCCGCGCCACGCCGAAGACCTCGGCGCGCCGCACGGTGCGCTCGGCCCAGGCGCGGTGCGGCTTCACCTCGTTCATCTTGTTCGTGTAGGCCGACCGCAGCACGCCCCCGCCGCTGCGGTCCTCGTGGAGTATGTCGACGGCGTCGCTCCACTCCTCGTGGGAGACGACGCTGAGCGCGTGCACGGGCTGGACGTGCGAGGGGTGAATGCAGGTCTTGCCCTGCAGGCCGTTCGTCCGGTCCAGTTCGATCTCGCGCAGCAGCCCGTCCATGTCCCGCTGGATGAGGGCATCGCGCAGGTCGACGGCCTCGGGGACGAAGGGGCTCTGCCGCAGCAGTGGCTTGAACATGCGCTCGGAGTGCTTGAAGTACTCCCAGACCGGTCCGGTGATGGTGAAGCCGGTGCCGTCGGCGCGCCCGAGGACGTTGACCACGTCGGCGATGATCGAGGCGACGATGCGGACGTCGTAGGCGGTCATGTCGGGCGAGCGGCGCAGCCCGTAGGCGGAGCAGAAGTCGGTGACGCCGAGCCGCAGCGCCAGGACCCGGTCCCGGTACTTGTCGACGGTGCGGGAGATGCCGTACAGCGTCTCGGTGCGGGTCTCCAGGTGGAGCAGCTGCGGGGACTCCAGGACCGGCATCGCGAACAGCCGCCGCCCGCAGTCCGCCTCGGCGGCGGCGAGGGCCTCCAGGAAGGGGACCCCGGACTCCTCGGTGAACTTGGGGAGCACGAACCCGGAGAGCAGGGACACGTCGTCGCCGAGCCGGCCAACGAGGTCGGTGATCTGGCCGGGGGTGCGGACGCGTATGAAGAGCAGCGGGGGGTCGCCGTTCCCGATCCGGGCGGCCAGCTCGCCGAACTGGCGGATCAGGTTCTCCTCCGCGGCCTCGACCTCCCGGTCGTCGATGGAGTCCTCCAGGCACAGCACCATCGAGACGACCCCGCGCGCGGCCTGCTTGAGCACGTCGTCGGCGAGCCGTGACCGGGTGGCCGGGCAGTAGAGGGTGGCGCCGAGGGCGACGGCGAGCGTGGCGGCCGGTGAGGCCGCGGTGAACTCGGCGGGCTCCCGGTGGAAGAGCTCGTTCCGTACGTCCGGTGCGAGGTGCCCGAAGTGGCGCATGCGTTCCCCCGTGGCAGGTGGTGGTTGAAAAGGTGGGAAGCGTCCCCCGACGCCGTGGCCGATTATCGTACGTGCGAGCCCCCAGCGGACGTTCCCGGCGTACGTGAAAATCAGGTAACCCCCTCGGGTCCGGTACATGTCGTCCTGTCCGCATCTCTCCCCCGCGGCGCACCCGTCACACGCCCCGCGTTGTGGGCACGGCCCCCGGGAGGGCAGGATTACGCGCATGACGCAGGCGATGGTGAAGGGCTCCAACATCCCGGTGACGGCCTCGGGGGTGCGGGCGGTGCTCCGCTGGAGCCCGGGGGCGGGTGTGCCGGACGTCGACGCCTCGGCACTGCTGCTGGGGGCGGACGGCAAGGTACGCTCGGACGAGGACTTCATCTTCTACAACCAGCCACGGCATCCGGGGGGCGCCGCCCGGCACCTGCCCAAGCGCAGCGAGCCGGCCGGGCTGACGGACGCCGTCGAGGTGGACCTGACGGCCCTCGACGAGGCCGTGGACCGCGTGGTCGTCGCGGCCTCCTCGGACGGCGGCCCCTTCGCCCTGGTCTCCGACCTGACGGTGCTGCTCTACGACACGGCCGGGGGTGCCGACGCCGAGCCGCTGGCGCTGTTCGACGTCGTCCCGGACACCGGCGACGAGTCGGCGCTGATCTGCGGCGAGCTGTACCGCAGGGCGGGCGGCTGGAAGTTCCGCGCGCTGGGGCAGGGCTACGCCTCGGGGCTGGAGGCGCTGGCCACCGAGTTCGGCATCACCGTGGAGGAGGGCGACCTCGACGAGGCGCCGCCGCCGCGGCCGGAGGGCGAGGTCTCGGTGCCGCAGCCCGTGCCGCCGACCGTCGCGGTGACCGGCGAGCCGGACGCGTACACCCTGCAGGCCCCGGCCCCGGCGGTGGTGCCGCCGCAGCCCACCGCGCCTCCCGCCTACGGCTACCCGCAGGAGCCGCAGCCGACGGTGGCCGCCCCGGCCTACGGCTACCCCCAGGAGCCCCAGCCGACCGTGGCCGCCGCCCCCGGCTACGGCTACCCGCCGCAGCAGCCCGCCCCGACCGCGGCGGCCCCCGGTCCCGCGTACGGCTATCCGCAGCCGGTCCAGGGGTTCCGGCTGCCGCCGATGGGCCCGCAGTTCCAGGAACGCCGCTGAGCGCGCCCGGCACGGGGCCGCGCGCTCAGACCTTGGTCTTGTAGCCGCGGCCCCACTGCAGGCCCCAGCCGTAGAGCCGGTCGAGCTCGGCCTGGAAGCCGTAGACGTACTTCACCTCGCGGCGCACGGTCAGGTCGCCCTTCCGGTTCTCGATGAGCACCACGGCGCAGGAGCGGGCCTGCGGCTCGCGCTCGTCCAGCAGGATCTCGATCCGCGGGCCCGAACTGGGGAAGATCTCCACCTTGGCGTGGGTGCGGTCGAAGGCCGGCGTGCCGTCGTAGATGTAGACGAAGACGAGCATGCGCTTGAACTCGTCGTGCTTGTCGAGGTTGATGTAGAGCGTCTCGCCGGACGAACCGCCGAAGCGGTCGTCACCGGTCATCTGGATGTACGGCGGGGCGTCGAGGTCGCCGAGGAAGTTGCCGAGCGGCTGGACGACGCCCTTGGTGCCGTCGGCCAGTTCGTACATGCACGCCAGGTCGAGGTCGACGTTGACCATCGCGGGGCCCGCGGCCTGCACGGGCTCCGGCTTGAACAGGTGCATCTGGCGGCTCAGCCAGGAGCCGCTGCGCTGGTTCCAGCCGCCGGTGTCCGAGGTACGCATCTGCCAGGACAGGTTGATGCGCAGGTTGCCGACAGCCGCGCCCTGCTTGGACAGCGAGACGACCTGGTGTCGCTTGGTGAGCTCGATGGTGTGCGCGTTCGCCATGTCGAACTGCGCGTTGAATCCGCCGCTCGGCCGCAGGAAGTTCCACATGTCCGTCCGTCCCCTGCACGCAGGCCGCCCCCCGCCTGGTCGGCGGGGGGCGGCGTGACCCGATTGTCGTGACGAGACGGGGGTCAGACCCCGCTCGTCACCTCCGCTTTGTCGTCCCGCTGCTCGGAGCTTTCCCCGAGACGGCGGTTCCGCACCACCGACGACCAGTACGAGGCGCCGATCAGGACGACGCCGATGAGGCCGGTGATGACCTCGTTGATCTCGAACTTGATGGTGACCAGGAGGATGACCGCCAGCGCGCCGATCGCGTAGTGCGCGCCGTGCTCCAGGTACACGTAGTCGTCCAGCGTGCCCTTGCGGACCAGGAAGACGGTGAGCGACCGGATGTACATCGCACCGATGCCGAGACCGAGGGCGATGATGAAGATGTCGTTGGAGATCGCGAACGCGCCGATGACGCCGTCGAAGGAGAACGACGCGTCGATGACCTCGAGGTAGAGGAAGAGGAAGAACGCCGCCTTGCCCGCCAGGCCCACGGCCGAGGCACCGCTGCCGGCCGGCTTGCCGCCCGAGCTCATCTCCTCCAGCTCCTCGTCGGCCTCCTCGGCCTCGTCCTCCAGCCTGTCCTCGAAGTAGCTCGAGATGCCGCCGACGACGAGGTAGGTGATGAGGCCGCCGATGCCGGAGAGCAGCACCGTGGAGGACTTGTCGCCGCCGCCGTGCGAGACGTCGGTGGCGAGGGTGGTGGCGGTGATCAGCAGCGCGACCAGGGCGACGACCACGGAGAGCGTGTCCAGCTTGCCGAGCTTGGAGAGCGGCTTCTCCAGCCAGGCGAGCCACTTGTGCTCACGCTCCTCGAAGATGAAGTCGAGGAAGATCATCAGCAGGAACATCCCGCCGAACGCGGCGATCGCCGGGTGCGCGGAGGTGACCAGGTGCTCGTACTGTTCCTTGTTGTTGATCGCCAGGTCGATGGCCTCGATGGGACCGAGCTTCGCCGTGATCGACACGATGATGATCGGGAAGACGAGACGCATGCCGAAGACGGCGATCAGAATGCCGATGGTGAGGAAGATCTTCTGCCAGAAGGCATTCATCTTCCGCAGGATGCCGGCGTTGATCACCGCGTTGTCGAAGGAGAGCGAGATCTCCAGCACCGACAGGATGGCGACGAGGGCAAGCCCCTCCGCACCCCACAGATAACCGGCGAGGGCGAGGCCGGCGGCGGTGACACCGAACGACCAGCCGAAAGTTCGGAGGAGCACTGGATATCCAATCCCTTTACGAAACGTTGACCCCAAAGTCTAGGGCGATGCCCCGGAGGCCTGATGCATACCCCTGGCCAACGGCTCGGAACTTCCATTCGCCGCCGTACCGGTACAGCTCTCCGAAGATCATCGCCGTTTCGCTGGAGGCGTCCTCGGAGAGGTCGTAGCGCGCCAGTTCGCTCTGGTCGGTCTGGTTGACCACCCGGATGAAGGCATTGCTGACCTGGCCGAAGGTCTGGCCGCGGGTGTCGGCGTCGTAGATGGAGACCGGGAAGACGATCTTGTCGACCCGCTCGGGCACGGCGGACAGGTCCACCAGCAGGACCTCGTCGTCGCCGTCGCCGTCACCGGTCAGGTTGTCGCCGGTGTGCTCGACCGAGCCCTCCGGGCTCTTGAGGTTGTTGTAGAAGACGAAGTACTCGTCGCCGAGCACCCGGCCCGAGGCGCACAGCAGCGCGCTGGCGTCCAGGTCGAAGGGCGCCCCGGTGGTGGAGCGCGCGTCCCAGCCGAGCCCGATCAGCACGTTGGTCAGATTGGGTGCGGCCTTGGTGAGGGAGACATTGCCCCCCTTGGCGAGCGTCACGCCCATGCTGTTCTCCTCCCCCGCGGGGGCTCGCGGCCCGCCGGACGCGGACCGCGAGACCCCGGCGAATCAGACGTTGACGCCGAAGTCCTGCGCGATGCCGCGCAGGCCGGACGCGTAACCCTGGCCGATGGCCCGGAACTTCCACTCCGCACCGTGCCGGTACAGCTCGCCGAAGACCATCGCCGTCTCGGTCGAGGCGTCCTCGGTGAGGTCGTAACGGGCCAGTTCCTTGTCGTCGGCCTGGTTCACGACGCGGATGAACGCGTTGCGGACCTGGCCGAACGACTGCTGACGGGTCTCGGCGTCGTAGATCGACACCGGGAAGACGATCTTGGCGACCTCGGCCGGCACCCCGGCCAGGTTCACCTTGATCTGCTCGTCGTCCCCTTCTCCCTCGCCGGTGATGTTGTCACCGGTGTGCTCCACGGAGCCGTCGGGGCTCCTGAGGTTGTTGAAGAAGACGAAGTGCTGGTCGGAGAGGACCTTCCCCTCGGTGCCCGTGAGCAGGGCGCTGGCGTCGAGGTCGAAGTCCGCGCCCGTGGTGGTGCGGGCGTCCCAGCCGAGGCCGACGATGACGGCCGTGAGGTTGGGGGCCTCCTTCGTCAGCGATACGTTGCCACCCTTGCTGAGGCTGACTCCCACGAGTCCTCCCATGTCATCGCGTGCTGCTCGTATCAGGATCAACGCCCTGAGGTTAGTACCCGGTTCCCCAGGACTACAGGGCTTCGAGCGCCTTGACGTACTCGTTCAGGTCACGGGCGTCCGGCAGACCGTTGACGACGGTCCAGCGGATCACGCCCTGCTTGTCGATGACGAAGGTGCCGCGCACCGCGCACCCTTTGTCCTCGGCGAAGACGCCGTAGGCCCGGGAGACCTCGCCGTGCGGCCAGAAGTCGGAGAGCAGCGGGTACTCCAGGCCCTCCTGGTCGGAGAAGACGCGCTGGGTGTGCATCGAGTCGTTGGAGACCGCGAGCAGCTGGACCTCGTCGTTCTGGAAGGCCGGCAGCTCGTCGCGGAGCGCGCACAGCTCGCCCGTGCAGACCCCGGTGAAGGCGAAGGGGAAGAAGAGCAGCACGACGTTCCTGGAACCCTTGAAGTCGGACAGCCGCACGGTCCGGCCGTGCTGGTCCCGCAGCTCGAAGTCGGGGGCCTGGTCGCCTACGGCGAGCGCCATGGTGGACACACCTCTCCGGTGGACGGTGACGGGCCCCGCGGCCGGGACCCGCCGTCAGTCTCGCACCGCCCCGGGCCCGCAATGCGAGGCGCCCCCGCGACGCTCGGTCACGGGGGCGCGGTTGCCGGTCGCAGCGCTCAGCGCTTGCCGGCCTTCGCCGTCTTGGGGGTCACCAGTCGACTGGCGGTCCAGTCCTTGGAGACGTTGACACTGCTGGTCTGAGCCAGGCCGGCGGTCTGTGCGGCTTCTCCGATGTCACTCGGCTCGACGTGCCCGTCACGGCCGGTCTTCGGGGTCATGAGCCAGATCTGGGCGCCCTCGTCGATGGCGGACGTGGCGTCGACCAGGGCGTCGGTCAGATCGCCGTCATCATCACGGAACCAGAGGATGACGCCGTCGGCGACGTCGTCGTACTCCTCGTCCGCGAGCTCTTCGCCCGTGATCCCCTCAATACCCTCACGGAGCTCGTGGTCGACGTCGTCGTCGTAGCCGAGCTCCTGGACCACCTGTCCGGGCTCAAAACCAAGCCGGCTCGCCGGGTTGGTCTGCTCCTCCGCGTGGCCCGCGGTCGCGCTCACGCTCTGCCTCCTGTCATGGGGGTTGTCTTCCCGCTCCTGTGCGGGGTTATGGGCGGTAGTCCACACGGGCGCGGCGGATCGCGCAAGTACCCAGCCGCCCATCCCGCCCAAACGTTGACGTGTCACCGCAACCCGAACCGTGAGGGGTGACGTGGCTCACTCCACTATGCCAGGGTTTCTCCCGAATCGGGTCTGCGGTCGGTCGTACGTCCGAGTGGGCGTAGAGTTGCGGTTTGGTCGAACGGCCACCGGACAGCCATGCGAGAGCCTCAAGAGGGTCTGTAAGAGGGGTCTGTCTCACTTAGTGATGGTTACCACTCAGTAGAGATGACGTATCCCGAACGCGCGGTACACGATGGAGGCGGCGCGACCCAGCAGAGCAAGACCCTAGAAGCGAAGGAATAGCGTGGCTTCCGGATCAGATCGCAACCCGATCATCATTGGCGGCCTTCCCAGCCAGGTCCCGGATTTCGATCCCGAGGAGACGGCGGAATGGCTCGACTCGCTTGACGCCGCCATCGACGAGCGCGGACGCGAGCGCGCCCGCTACCTCATGCTCCGCCTGATCGAGCGAGCCCGCGAGCGGCGGGTTGCCGTGCCCGAGATGCGCAGCACGGATTACGTCAACACCATCGCGACCAAGGACGAGCCGTTCTTCCCCGGCAACGAGGACATCGAGCGGCGCATCCTGAACGCGACCCGCTGGAACGCGGCGGTCATGGTGTCCCGGGCGCAGCGGCCGGGTATCGGCGTCGGCGGGCACATCGCCACCTTCGCGTCCTCCGCCTCCCTGTACGACGTGGGCTTCAACCACTTCTTCCGGGGCAAGGACGACGGCAAGGGGGGCGACCAGATCTTCTTCCAGGGCCACGCCTCCCCCGGCGTGTACGCCCGCGCCTTCCTGCTGGACCGGCTCTCCGAGACCCAGCTCGACGCGTTCCGCCAGGAGAAGTCCAAGGCGCCGTACGGCCTTTCGAGCTACCCGCACCCGCGGCTCATGCCGGACTTCTGGGAGTTCCCGACCGTCTCCATGGGCCTCGGCCCGCTGGGCGCGATCTACCAGGCCCGGATGAACCGCTACCTGCAGGCGCGCGGCATCGCCGACACCGAGCAGTCGCACGTGTGGGCGTTCCTCGGCGACGGCGAGATGGACGAGCCCGAGTCGCTCGGCCAGCTCTCCCTGGCCGCCCGCGAGGGTCTGGACAACCTCACCTTCGTCGTCAACTGCAACCTGCAGCGGCTCGACGGCCCGGTGCGCGGCAACGGCAAGATCATCCAGGAGCTGGAGTCGCAGTTCCGCGGCGCCGGCTGGAACGTCATCAAGCTGATCTGGGACCGCACCTGGGACCCGCTGCTCGCCCAGGACCGCGACGGCGTGCTGGTGAACAAGCTCAACACCACGCCCGACGGCCAGTTCCAGACCTACGCCACCGAGACCGGCTCGTACATCCGCGACCACTTCTTCGGCGACGACCACCGGCTGCGCAAGATGGTCGACGGCCTCAGCGACGACCAGATCCTGCACCTGGGCCGCGGCGGTCACGACCACCGCAAGATCTACGCGGCGTACAAGGCGGCCCGCGAGCACAAGGGCCAGCCGACGGTGATCCTGGCCCAGACCGTCAAGGGCTGGACGCTCGGCCCGAACTTCGAGGGCCGCAACGCGACCCACCAGATGAAGAAGCTGACGGTCGACGACCTCAAGCGCTTCCGCGACCGGCTGCACCTGCCGATCGCCGACAAGGAGCTGGAGTCCGGCGCCCCGCCGTACTTCCACCCGGGCCGGAACTCCGAGGAGATCCAGTACATGCACGACCGGCGCAAGGGCCTGGGCGGTTACGTCCCGACCCGCGTCGTGCGCGCGAAGCCGCTGGCGCTGCCGGACGACAAGGCCTACGCCGGCACCCGCAAGGGCTCCGGCCAGCAGACGATCGCCACCACGATGGCCTTCGTCCGGCTGCTGAAGGACCTCATGCGGGACAAGGAGATCGGCAAGCGCTTCGTGCCGATCGCCCCGGACGAGTACCGCACCTTCGGCATGGACTCGCTCTTCCCGTCGGCCAAGATCTACAACCCGCTGGGCCAGACGTACGAGTCGGTCGACCGCGAGCTGCTGCTGGCGTACAAGGAGTCCCCGACCGGCCAGATGCTGCACGACGGCATCTCGGAGGCGGGCTGCACCGCGTCGCTGATCGCCGCCGGGTCGTCCTACGCGACCCACGGCGAGCCGCTGATCCCGGTCTACGTGTTCTACTCGATGTTCGGCTTCCAGCGGACCGGCGACCAGTTCTGGCAGATGGCCGACCAGCTGGCGCGCGGCTTCGTGCTGGGCGCCACGGCGGGCCGCACCACCCTCACCGGTGAGGGCCTGCAGCACGCCGACGGCCACTCGCACCTGCTGGCCTCGACCAACCCGGCCGTCGTCGCGTACGACCCCGCGTTCGGCTTCGAGATCGCCCACATCGTCAGGGACGGTCTGCGCCGTATGTACGGCGAGGCGAACGAGGACGTCTTCTACTACCTCACCGTCTACAACGAGCCGATCGTCCAGCCGGCCGAGCCGCAGGACGTGGACGTCGAGGGCATCCTCAGGGGCCTGTACAAGTACCGGGCCGGCGAGACGGGCGCGATCCCGGCGCAGATCCTGGCCTCCGGCGTGGGTGTGCCGTGGGCGCTGGAGGCGCAGCGGATCCTGGCCGAGGAGTGGAACGTTCGGGCCGACGTGTGGTCCGCGACCTCCTGGAACGAGCTGCGGCGCGACGCCGTGGAGGCCGAGGAGCACAATCTGCTCCACCCGGAGGAGGAGCAGCGCGTCCCCTACGTGACGCGGAAGCTCAGCGGCTCCGAGGGCCCGTTCGTGGCCGTCTCGGACTGGATGCGGGCCGTCCCGGACCAGATCTCCCGCTGGGTGCCGGGCACCTGGCAGTCGCTCGGTGCCGACGGCTTCGGCTTCGCCGACACCCGTGGCGCGGCGCGCCGGTTCTTCCACATCGACGCCCAGTCGGTGGTCCTCGGCGTGCTCACCGAGCTCGCCAGGGAGGGGAAGATCGACCGCTCCGTGCTGAAGCAGGCGATCGACCGCTACCAGCTGCTCGACGTCGCCGCGGCCGACCCCGGCGCCGCGGGCGGCGACGCGTAACACCGCTGTTCCGACCGGGCCCCCGTCGCGCATCCGCGCGGCGGGGGCCCCGGCCTTTCCCGGCTCCCCGCGGGCTCGTGTCACTGGTCGACGATCTGGAAGGCGCGGACCGTGTGCCGGGACTCCGGGACCCACGTACCGGACGGGAACGTGACGAAGTCGCCCTCGGTGGAGCACTCGGCGCTCTGGTAGGTCGTCACGAGCTTGCGGGTCCGGTTGACGAACGACTTCGCGGACGTCCCCGGCGGCAGCGGCACACAGGAGTCGACGTCGGTGTCGGCGAGCTCGTGCACCAGGCGTGAGCCGTGGAATCCCGGCTTGCTCCACAGGCACAGCTCCCCGGGGTCGCAGCGGCCGGCGGGACCGGCTGCCGCAGGACCGGCTGCCGCGGGCGCGGCCGCCACGGGCGGGGCCGGGACGGCCAGGGCCGCGGCTGCCGCGGTGAGGGCAAGGGTCAGGGCCGCACTGCGCATGTGGATCACTCCCCCGTGATGGTCGGAGCTCCACGGTGAACGGCGAGGCCCGGGGCCGCCAAGGGCCCCGGGCCTCGTTCACCCGGATAGGGAATCCTCCGGCGTCAGATGTGCACCCCGCCGCCCGCGGCGTCGGCGTTGACGCCGCGCTTGGTCAGGAACGCGATGCCCGCCGCGAAGGCGGCCACGACGCCGGCCACGGTGAAGGCCAGGCCCATCCCCGAGAGGAAGGTCTCGTTGCTGACCTTCGTGATCAGCGCGACGACCTGGGCCGGGGTGTCCTTGGCCACCGGCGGCACGCCGACCACGACCGCGTCGGCCGCCTGCGCCGCCTGCTCGCCCTTCAGCGGAGGCAGCCCGGCGGCGGCCCACTTCTCGGGCAGCACGCTGTCCACCCGCGAAGCCATGATCGTGCCCAGGACCGCGGTGCCGAGGCTGCCGCCGACCTGCATCGCGGAGCCCTGGAGGCCGCCGGCCACACCGGACAGCTCCAGCGGGGCGTTGCCGACGATGACGTCGGTGGCGCCGACCATCACGGGGGCGAGGCCGAGGCCCAGCAGCGCGAACCAGAGGGACATGACGGCGGTGCCGGAGTCGGCCTCCAGCCCGGTCATGCCGAACATGGCGACCGCCGTGCACACCATGCCGCCGACCAGCGGCACCCGGGGACCGAACTTGGTGATCAGCGCGCCGGCGACGGGCGAGCTGACGATCATCATCGCGGTGAGCGGCAGCAGGTGGACGCCGCACTCCACCGCCGACATGCCGTGGACGTTCTGCAGGTAGAAGGTGACGAAGAACAGACCGCCCAGGAAGGCGAAGGCCATCAGCACCATCAGCGCGGTGCCCGCGGACAGCGGCACCGAACGGAACATCCGCAGCGGGATCAGCGGCTCGGAGGCCTTGGTCTCCCAGAACGCGAACAGGACGAAGAGCACCACCGAGCCGACCAGGAAGCCCAGGGTCAGCGGGTCGCCCCAGCCCCACTCCGGAGCCTTGATCAGGCCCCACACCAGGCCGAACATCGCGCCGGACAGCAGCACGATGCCGGGGACGTCGAAGGACCGCGGGGCGTTCTCGGCGCGCACGTCCTTGAGGATGACCAGGCCCATCACCAGCGCGACCAGACCCACGGGCACATTGATGAAGAAGACCGACTCCCAGTTGACGTGCTCGACGAGCAGACCGCCCGCGATCGGCCCGGCAGCGGTCGAGGCACCGATGACCATGCCCCAGATGCCGATGGCCATGTTGAGCTTCTCGGCCGGGAAGGTGGCGCGCAGCAGGCCGAGCGCGGCCGGCTGCAGCAGCGCGCCGAACACGCCCTGCAGGACGCGGAGCGCGATCACCATGCCGACGCCGCTGGACACGCCGATCAGGCCGGAGGTGAGGGCGAAGCCCGCGAGGCCGACGAGGAAGGTCTGGCGGTGCCCGAACCGGTCGCCGAGCTTGCCCGCGGTGATCAGCGAGACCGCCAGGGCCAGCATGTAGCCGGTGGTGATCCACTGGATCTGCTCGCGGGAGGCACCCAGGTCGGCCTGGATGGCCGGGTTGGCGACGGCGACGATCGTGCCGTCCAGGGCCACCACCATGACGCCGATGGCGACCGAGAACAGCGTCAGCCAGGGGTGGCCGCGGAGGGGTTTCTTGGAAGGCGCCGGTATCGAGTCCGGGGCCTTGTCGGTGACGACGGAGCCTTGGGTCATGGGCAAGAGATTATGTCAGTGCCTGACATTTGACCAAAGCAGTCATCCGTCGGTAACTGTCAAGCACGGAAGTATCGTGGGGGCCCCTGGAGGTGGACGGCAGATGAAGCACGCGATGCGCGCGACGCCCGTGTGCGGACTGCGCGAGCGGAAGAAGCGGCGCACACGGGACGCGCTCATACGGGCCGCGATCGAGTTGTTCGTCGTCAAGGGCTACGAGCGCACGACCGTCGACGAGATCGCCGCCGAGGTGGAGGTCTCGCAGCGCACCTTCTTCCGCTACTTCGCGGGGAAGGAGGAGGTCGCGCTCGCGCTGGAGGACAGCGTCGAGGAGGCCTTCGTCACCGCGGTGGCCGAGCGCCCGGCCGGCGAACCGCCCTTCGAGGCGTTGCGCGCGGCGCTGGACGAGTCCTGGCACAGCATCAGCGCCGTCATCGCCGCCGTCGTGCCGCTGTCCACGTACATGGCGATGTACCGGGTGATCGAGTCCACGCCGACGCTGCTCGCCGCCCAGATGCGCCACTCGGCACTCGTCGAGGAACGGCTCGCCTCGGTCATCGCCGCCCGTGAGGGCCTGGACCCGGCCGACCCGCGGCCACGGGTGCTCGTGGCGGCCGTCGGCGGGGTCATCCGGGTGGCCCAGCGTCTGTGGGGCGACGGCGACGAGACCAGTGTGGAGTCGATCCGCCGGATCACCGAGGAACACCTGGACCTGCTGGTCCCGGTCCTCGCACAACCGTGGGACGAACACCAGGGTGTGTCCGGAATCTCCTTGTTCCAAACGTGACTTGGCTCACGGCGCGCCCAGGCGATCTCCGGCGTCTCCTAGGGTGTCCCCCAGTGAACCTCGTCGACGAGCGCTTCAGCTCCCCCTCCCTGCGCGCCCTCCTGGCCCTCGCCGTGGTCTTCGTCATGCTGGCGACCACCGGCTGGACCGCGCTGCGCCACCACAAGGGCGGCGGGGACGCGCTGGCGGTGGCCACCGCCGCGTGGCGGCACGGCTCGGTGGGCGGACGCGCGCTCCCAGACCCGCAGGCGGCCCCCGGGGTCATCGCCCGTTTCTTCGCCTCGGTCGGACCGGACGGCGCCAAGCGGCTCGCCGACCGCTACCCGCTCGTCGTCGGCAACCTCAACGGCGCCCCGATCGCCCTGCGTTACCAGGCCAACCGGCGCTCGCTGGGCACGGCCCGCGCCCAGGAGACCGCCCGCTCGCGCAGCTCCCTGCTGACCGCCGAGGGGCGCCAGGACGCCGCCCAACGCGCCGACCGCTACGCCTCCCTGCTCGACGGCGGACGGCAGATCCTCTCCTTCGACCCCACCGGCCGCGGCCGTGCCGCCGAGGTCTTCGGCGACCTCGGCTCCGCCGAACGGGTGTCGCTCGTCGTGCCCGGGGTCGACACCGACGTGCTCTCCTTCGAACGCGAGGACGATCCGACCCGCGCCCCCGTCGGCATGGCCCGCTCCCTGTACGCGGCCGAGCGCGCCGCCGCCCCGCGCACACGCACGGCGGTCATCGCCTGGGCCGACTACACGACCCCGCAGGGCGTCGGCCTGGACGCCTCCACCGGGGAACTGGCCGAGCAGGGCGCCGTCCGGCTGACCGCGCTGGTGCGGGCCCTGCCGGCACGCGGCCACGTCTCGCTGTTCTGCCACTCCTACGGCTCGGTGCTGTGCGGCGTCGCCGCCCCTGACCTGCCGACCGACCGGGTCTCCGACATCGCCGTCTTCGGCAGCCCCGGCATGCGGGTGGACAAGGCGGCCGATCTGGGCACGGCCGCCCGGGTGTGGGCCACACGGGACAGCACCGACTGGATCGGCGACGTGCCGCACATGGAGTTCGCCGGGCTCGGCCACGGCGCCGACCCCGTCTCCCGGGCCTTCGGCGCCCGCGTGGTGAGCTCCGAAGCCGCCGAGGGGCACGCGGGCTACTTCCGCTCCGGCACCGACAGCCTCGCCAACTTCACCAGCATCGCGCTCGGCCGCTACCCGGACGTCCGGTGCGCCGCCGGCAGCGACTGCACGGAGGGTGTGACCTAGTCCGGCCGTGCCCGGCCGGTTCCCGAAACGGCGACGCGGCCTACGATGACCCGTATGGGTGACGTATTGGCCGGATCCAACGCCGTATGGGAGTTCGATGCCGATGCGGTGCTCATCCGTTACGAGCGGGGGATGCGCAACTCGAAACTGCTGCAGGCCCTGGGCCGGCGGCGCATCCCGTACGAAGCCCTCGCGGGGGTCGAGCTGGCCCCGTGGCGGCGCGGCACGATCGTGCTGCGCGCGCTCCCGCGGCGGGGCGCCGACCCGCTGATGGAGGCCGCGAAGGGCCAGCTCAAGGAGACCGCCGACCCCTACCGGCTGGTGCTGCCCGCCGAACGGGAGCTGCTCGCCGAGCACTACGCCGACGAACTGCTGTCCGCGATCGTCGCGGCCGGGGGCGGCGCGGACGCGGAACCCGCCCAACGCCATCTGGTGGAAGTGCCGTCCGCGCCCCAGTCGTTCAAGGCGTACGACGGCAAGGCCTCCTTCGACGGCGAGACGGTGTCCTTCCGCTGGTTCTGGACGGGCGCCTCGACTGCCAAGTGGAAGGCCGGTGACCAGCACTTCCCGGTGGCCGAGCTGTCCGGGGTCGACTGGCGCTCCCCCGAGATGCTCGGGGGTCACCTGCGGCTGCTGCCGCGGGACGCCGACAGCCACCGCACCGGCAACCCCGACGACGACCCGGCGACCGTGGTGTTCGGCCTGGGCTACGGCCTCGTCCACGAGTCGCTGCCGCTGGCGGCGGCGGTCGTGGCGGCGGTCCAGCGGGCCGCGCGGACGCGGCCCGGCCTGGACCTGGACGCCTACTCGCGCGCCGCCGACGTGGACGACATGTCCGGGTAGCGGTCACCCGCGACCTGCCCGGCGATCGGTTCCAGCCGGCCCAGCTCGGCCTCGTCGAGCACGATCCGGGTGGCGGCGGTGTTCTCCCGCAGACGCCCGGCCTTGCGGGTGCCCGGGATCGGCACCACGGTCAGCCCGTGCACCTGCGCCCGCTGCTGCACCCACGCCAGGGCGATCTGGGCGGGCGTGGCGCCGTGCGCCTTCGCGACCTCGCGCAACGGCTCCAGCAGGTCGAGGTTGCGCTTGGCGTTCTCCCCGGAGAAGCGGGGCTGGGACTGGCGGAAGTCGTCCGCCGACAGCTGGGAGGCGTCCTGGAAGGAGCCGGTCAGGAAGCCCCGGCCCAGCGGGGAGTACGGCACGAGTGCCACCCCGAGTTCGGCGGCTGCACCGGTCAGCGAGATCTCCACGTCCCGGCTGAACAGCGACCACTCGGACTGCACGGCCGCGATCGGGTGCACGGCGTGCGCCTCGCGCAGCTCGGCCCCGGTCACCTCCGACAGGCCCAGGTGCTTCACCTTGCCCGCCCGCACCAGCTCGGCCATCGCGCCGACGGACTCGGCCAGCGGCACGGCGGGGTCGCGGCGGTGCATGTAGTACAGGTCGATGACGTCCACGCCGAGCCGGCGCAGGCTGCCGTCGACGGCCCGGCGGATGTACTCCGGGTCGTTGCGCACGCCCCGGTAGCGCACGTCGTCGGCCTTGCGCGCTATGCCGAACTTGGTGGCGAGGGTGATCCCGTCCCGGTGCTCGCGCACGAAGGGGGCGATGAACTCCTCGTTGGCGCCCAGGCCGTACACGTCGGCGGTGTCGAAGAGCGTGACCCCGAGGTCCAGGGCCGCGTCGAGGGTGGCGCGGGCGGCGGCCTCGTCGGTGGGGCCGTAGAACTCGCTCATGCCCATGCAGCCCAGGCCCTGCACGCCGACCGGGGGACCGCCCGTGCCGAGCGTGACCTTGGCGATCGGCTCGTTGTTCTCGCTCATGCGCTCATGCCCTCTCCGACGCCCGGCGGGCGTCAGCGTAGGTGTCGATCTTGTGGTCGAGGACCGCGAGGGTGTCCTGCAGCTCGGCGATCCGGCGCAGCACGTCGCGCCGGGTCGACTCCAGCAGCTCCTGCCGTTCGGGGAAGGTGTGCTGCCCCAGCCGCACCAGCTCGGCGTAGCGGACCATGTCCGCGACCGGCATCCCGGTCAGCCGCAGCTTGCCGACGAAGCCCAGCCAGTCGAGGTCGCGGTTGGTGAAGCGGCGCTGGCCGGTGTGGGAGCGGTCGACGTGCGGCATCAGTCCGATGCGCTCGTACCAGCGCAGCGTGTGCGCGCTCAGCCCGGTGAAGGCCACCACCTCGCTGATCGTGTAGCGGTCCCGGCCGTCCGGGAGGGGGTGCCGCGCCTCGTCGGCGCAGTCGCGTACGCTGCCGGGCTTGTTCTTGGCCACCTGCGTCACGGTCATGGGCTCCACGCTAAAACCCTGGAGTGCACTCCAGGCAAGGCCATTCGTTAGGCTCACGGTCATGCGGAGCCTGAGCAGCCTGAACGCGATCGAGAACTGGCCTGTCCCGACGGCCGCGGCGGCGGTCGTCCGCCGTGACGGCACGGTCCTGGGGACGTACGGCGAGACCGGACGGCGCTTCCGGCTGGCCTCGGTGACCAAGCCGCTGTCCGCCTACGCGGCACTGGTCGCGGTCGAGGAGGGCGCGGTCGAGCTGGACGAGCCGGCCGGCCCCGAGGGCTCGACCGTACGGCACCTGCTCGCCCACACCTCCGGCCTCGCCTTCGACGAGCACCGGGTGATGGCGGCACCCGGCACGCGGCGGATCTACTCCAACGCCGGCTTCGACGCCCTGGCCGACCACATCGCCAAGGCCAGCGGGATCCCCTTCGCCGAGTACCTGCGGCAGGCGGTGCTGGAGCCGCTCGGCATGCTCGCCACCGACTGCCCGGGCTCGGCGGGCGCCGGCGCGGTCTCCACCGTCGACGACCTGGTCCGCTTCGCCGCCGAGCTCCAGGCACCGCGGCTGCTCGCCCGGGAGACGGTCGCCGAGGCGACCTCGGTCGCCTTCCCCGGCCTCAAGGGCGTGCTGCCGGGCTACGGCGGCCAGAACCCCAACGACTGGGGGCTGGGCTTCGAGATCCGGGACCACAAGTCCCCGCACTGGACGGGCGCCTCGTCCTCGCCGCGCACCTTCGGCCACTTCGGCCAGTCCGGCACCTTCCTGTGGGTCGACCCCGGCGCCGGCGCCGCCTGCATCGTCCTGACCGACCGTAACTTCGGCGAGTGGGCCCTGCCGTTGTGGCCGGCGCTCACGGACGCAGTGCTGACGGAGCTGTGACCAGCGTCAGCGGGATCGGTCCGCAGGACCGGCCGCTGACACTGCGCAGGAGGGAACCGGCCAGGTGGCGGGGGTCGGTGGAGGCGGCGACCCGGCCGCGGGCGTTGACCAGGGCGGCCGGCGCCGGCAGGCGGCGCAGCAGGGGCAGCACTGCGGCCTCGAAGTGCCGCAGGTAGACATCGGCCGCGGCGACCCCGAGGAAGCGCCCGCCGTGCTGGACCGGCACGGACAGGGTGAGGCTGTACTCGTCGGAGCACAGGTAGTCCACGTACGGTCCGGCCACCGCGCGTTCGCCGGTGGCGCGGGGCAGGGCGAACCAGTCCCAGTGGGTGTAGTCGGAGTAGGCCGAGGTGCCCGGATCGAGGTCGGGCAGCAGCGGCCGCAGGCCGTCCTCGCCGTGGTTCTGCCACCACTCCAGCCACGCCGGTACGTCGCCGAGCAGCCCGGGTTCGGCGATAAAGCCGATGCCGGAGACCAGGTCGTGCCGGCGGCGCAGCCGCTCGTGCAGCAGGGGGCGCAGGGCGGCGAGGTCGGCTGTGGTGGGGGCCCGGCCGGCGGCGCGGACGGCCGCGATGGCGGTGGTGCGCTCGGCGACCCGGGCGACGTCGGTGAAGACGTCCTCCAGGGTGCCGCGGACCCGGTCCACGACGTCGGCGACGACCTCGTCGACGAGGGTGGTTGAGCTGACGGCCACGGCGGCTGCCTCCGGTGCGGGAGGACGGGAGGTGCGGACGCCCGGGTCAGCCGGTGACGGTCAGACGCAGTCCGATCAGGCGCTCCATCGCGTCCTGCACCCGCCGTTCGGCCAGGGACCGGGCCAGCTCCGGGTCGCCGTCGCGCACGGCGCGGAGCAGCGCACGGTGCAGCGCGACGACCTCCGCGCGGGCGTCGTCCTCCCCGAGTGCGAGACAGATTAGCGCTCCGATCTCCGCCTGGATACGGATCTCCTCCTTGGTGAGACGGGCCGACTGGGCGGCCGCGGCGAGTTCCACGTGCAGCCTGCCGTAGACGCGGCCGCGGGCGGCGAGTTCACCGGCGGCCTCGAACTCCTCCAGGGAGCGTTCCAGCGGGGCGAGGTCCTCCGGCCCGGTGCGCTCGGCGGCCAGCCGGGCGGCGGTGCCGGCGACGGCGGCCCAGTGGTCGGCGAGGTCGCGCAGTTCCTCGGTGCCCCAGTCGGCCAGCCGGTGGCCGAGCCGGGTGGTGCGCGGCTGGTCGGGGGCGGTGACGAAGCTGCCGCCGCCGCGGCCGCGGCGGGTGGTGACCAGTCCCTGCTGGCGCAGGGCCATAAGGGCCTCGCGCAGGGTCACCGTGGAGACGCCGAGACGGGTGGCGAGCTCGCTCTCGCCGGGGAGCTGCTCGCCGTCGGCGAGCAGGCCCAGCTCGATGGCGTCCGCGAGGCGCCGTACGACCGCGTCGACCCGGGCGAGGTTGCCGACCGGCGCGAAGACGGCGTGCAGCGCGCCATTCGAAAGTTTGCTCACCCGCCCACCTTCTCACTTGGTGAAAGTTTTACCCCGGCCAGGCCTTGTCCTCTGAAATATAACTTCATAGGTTTCCGGTCAATGCTCCGGCGAAGAGAAAGGTTCCCCGCCGATGGAGGGAACGGCCAAGGCAACGGACACCGGGACCCCCGCCGTACGCCTGAGGGACCTGCACAAGTCCTTCGGCCGGGTGCACGCGGTCGCCGGGGTGGACCTGGAGATCGCCGACGGCGAGTTCTTCTCGATGCTGGGCCCCTCCGGTTCCGGCAAGACCACGGTGCTGCGGATGGTCGCGGGCTTCGAGACCCCCAGCGCAGGCACCGTGGAGCTGGCCGGCCGGGACGTCACCCGGCTCGCCCCCTTCGAGCGGGACGTCAACACCGTCTTCCAGGACTACGCGCTCTTCCCGCACATGACGGTGGAGCAGAACGTCGCCTACGGGCTGAAGGTCCGCAAGGTGCCCAAGGCGGAACGGGTCGAGCGGACCCGCGCGGCGCTGGCCTCGGTCCGCCTGGAGGGGTTCGGCGGGCGCCGCCCGGCGCAGCTGTCCGGCGGCCAGCGGCAGCGGGTCGCGCTGGCCCGCGCCCTGGTGGGGCGTCCCCGGGTGCTGCTGCTCGACGAGCCGCTGGGGGCGCTCGACCTCAAGCTGCGCGAGCAGATGCAGGTCGAACTGAAGGCGATCCAGCGCGAGGTGGGCATCACCTTCGTCCTCGTCACCCACGACCAGGAGGAGGCGCTGACCCTCAGCGACCGGATCGCGGTCTTCAACGGCGGCCGGATCGAGCAGGTCGGCAGCCCCGCCGAGGTGTACGAGCGACCGGCGACGCCCTTCGTCGCCGGCTTCGTCGGCACGTCCAACCTGCTCAGCGACGACGGCGGGACCTACAGCGTCCGCCCGGAGAAGATCCGCCTGCTGGGTCCCGGCGGCCCCTCGGACGTCCCGGAATCCCCGGACGCCTCCGACGACGGGCTGCGCACCGTCTCCGGCACCGTCGCCGAGGTCGTCTACCTCGGCGACGTCACCCGCTTCCTGGTCGACCTCGACGAGGGCGGCCGGCTGACCGCCCTGCAGCAGAACCAGGAGACCTCCTCGGCCGACGTCGCCGCCTACCGGGGAACCCGCGTCCGCCTCCAGTGGCACCGCCGGCACAACGTCACCGTCCAGTCCCCCCACCCGGAAACGGAGTCCACGTGCGTCTGACCCGTACCCTCGCAGCCTGTACCCTCCTGGCCCTGGCCACCGCCTGCGGCGGGTCGTCCCCCTCCGAAAAGGGCGCCGGCTCCTCCGGCGGCGCCTTCACCCCGCCCAAGCTCAGCGCGCCGAAGGCCCTGGGCAAGACCGAGGGCGCGGTCAACCTGATCGCCTGGGCCGGCTACGCCGAGGACGGCTCGAACGACAAGTCCGTCGACTGGGTCACCCCGTTCGAGAAGGAGACCGGCTGCCAGGTCAACACCAAGGTGGCCGGCACCTCCGACGAGATGGTCAGCCTGATGAAGACCGGCCAGTACGACGCCGTGTCGGCCTCCGGCGACGCCTCGCTGCGCCTCATCGCCTCGGGCGACGCGGCGCCGGTCAACACCGACCTGGTCCCGAACTACAAGGACGTCTTCGCCAGCCTGAAGATGCAGAAGTGGAACTCTGTGGACGGGGTCGCCTACGGCATCCCGCACGGCCGCGGCGCCAACCTGCTGATGTACCGCACCGACAAGGTCTCCCCCGCCCCCACCTCCTGGTCGGCGGTCTTCGACAAGGCCTCCCCGTACAAGGGCCACGTCACCGCGTACGACTCCGCCATCTACATCGCGGACGCCGCGCTCTACCTGATGAAGACCAAGCCGGACCTGGGCATCAAGGACCCGTACGCACTGGACCAGAAGCAGTTCGACGCCTCCGTCGCCCTGCTGAAGGAGCAGAACGCCGGCGTCGGCGAGTACTGGAGCGACTACCTCAAGGAGATCTCCTCCTTCAAGAGCGGCGACTCCGTGATCGGCACCAGCTGGCAGGTCATCGCCAACCTCGCCAAGGCCGAGAAGGCACCGGTCGAGGCGGTCCTGCCGAGCGAGGGCTCCACCGGCTGGTCCGACACCTGGATGGTCTCGGCCAAGGCCCAGCACCCCAACTGCGCCTACAAGTGGCTGGACTGGATCGTCTCGCCGAAGGTGAACGCCCAGGTCGCCGAATGGTTCGGCGAGGCCCCGGCGAACGAGAAGTCCTGCGCCCTGACCTCGGACAAGAACCACTGCACCGTCTTCCACGCGGCCGACGAGCCGTACTGGAAGCAGGTGCACTTCTGGAACACGCCCATCCCGCAGTGCCTGGACGGCCGCACCGGCGTCCGTTGCGTGCCCTACGCCAAGTGGGTTCAGGCCTGGACCGAGATCAAGGGCTGAGACGTCCGTGACCACCACGTCCACCACGACGGGCGGCACCCCCGGGCGGCGGCTGGCAGGTTCCCTGCACCGCCGCCCGCGGCTGCGGCTGTCGCTGCTGCTGTCCGCCCCGCTGCTCTGGCTGGTGCTGGCCTACCTGGGCTCGCTGGCCGCGCTCTTCCTCTCCGCGTTCTGGACGACCGACCCCTTCACCTCCGACGTGGTCAAGGTCTGGAGCACCGACAACTTCCGCACCGTCCTCACCACCGGCGTCTACCGTGACGTCGCCCTGCGCAGCATCGGCGTCGCGGTCGCGGTGACGGCGATCGACGTCGTCATCGCCTTCCCCATCGCCTTCTACACCGCCCGGGTGGCCGCTCCGAGGTACCGGCACCTGCTGGTCGTCGCCGTGCTCACCCCGCTGTGGGCGAGCTACCTGGTCAAGGCGTACGCCTGGCGGATCATGCTCTCCGAGGGCGGGCCGCTGGACTGGGCGCTCGAGCCCTTCGGTCTGAGCGGTCCCGGCTACGGCCTGCCCGCGGTGATCATGGTGCTGGCCTACCTGTGGCTGCCGTACATGATCCTGCCGATCCACGCCGGGCTGGAACGGCTGCCGGCGGGCCTGCTGGACGCCTCCGCCGACCTCGGGGCCCGTACCTGGCGCACCTTCCGGTCCGTGGTGCTGCCGATGGTGCTGCCCTCGGTCGCGGCCGGCTCGGTCTTCACCTTCTCGCTCAGCCTCGGCGACTACATCGCCGTGCAGATCGTCGGCGGCAAGACCCAGCTGATCGGCAACGTCGTCTACTCCAACATCACCCTCGACCTGCCGCTCGCCGCGGCGCTGGGCACCGTGCCGGTCGCGGTGATCGTCGTCTACCTGCTGGCCATGCGGCGCACCGGCGCGCTCCGGAGTCTGTGAGGGCCGTCACCGTGCAACTCTCCCGTCCCGCCCGCATCGGCCTGCGCGTCGCGGCCGCGCTGGGCTTCGCCGTCATCTACCTGCCGCTGCTGCTCGTCCTGCTCAACTCCTTCAACGCCGCCCGCGGCTTCGGCTGGCCCCCCTCGGGCCTGACCCTGCACTGGTGGGCCGACGCCTGGCACAGTTCCGGCGCCCGCTCCGCACTGTGGACCTCGGTCAAGGCGGGCCTGGGTGCGACGGCGGTCTCCCTGGTCCTCGGCACCCTGATCGCCTTCGCCGTCTCCCGGTACCGCTTCTTCGGGCGGGAGGCGCTCTCCTTCGTCGTCGTACTGCCGATCGCGCTGCCCGGCATCGTCACGGGCATCGCCCTCAACACCGCGTTCCGCACGGTGCTGGAGCCGCTCGGCGTGGGGCTCGGGCTGTTCACGGTCGTCGTCGGCCACGCCACCTTCTGCGTCGTGGTGGTCTTCAACAACGTCGCGGCCCGGCTGCGGCGCACCGCCGGCTCCTACGAGGAGGCGGCGATGGACCTGGGGGCCGACACCTTCCAGGTCTTCCGCGACATCACCTTCCCGCTGGTGCGCACCGCTCTGCTGGCGGGCGGCCTGCTCGCCTTCGCCCTCTCCTTCGACGAGATCGTCGTCACCACCTTCACCGCGGGTCCCGGCGTCCAGACCCTCCCCGTGTGGATCTTCAGCAACATGGCGAGGCCGCAGCAGGCGCCCGTCGTCAACGTCGTGGCCGCGGTGCTGGTCGTCGCCTCGGTGATCCCCGTCTACCTCGCGCAGCGGCTGTCGGCGGACTCCGCGTCGGGCGGCCGCCTCTGAGCCACCGATGCCCGGAGGTGAGGGGTCCGTGCCATGCATCCGCCCGGATAAGGCAGGCTTGTACCCGTGCCAGAACCCGCGCTGAACGCATTCGACCCCGCCCGCGACCACTCCCACTCCGCCACGCTGAAGAGGCTGGAGAAGTCCTCGGGACGCCTGGCGGCGGCCGCGATCGCGCGGATGGACGCGCAGCTGCCCTGGTACCGGGCCATGCCCCCGGAGAACCGCTCGTGGATCGGGCTGGTGGCGCAGGCGGGCATCGCCGCCTTCACGGAGTGGTTCCGCCACCCGGAGACCCCGCAGGCGATCAGCACCGATGTCTTCGGCACCGCCCCGCGGGAGCTGACCAGGGCGATCTCGCTGCGCCAGACGGTGGAGATGGTGCGCACCACCATCGAGGTCATGGAGACGGCGATCGACGAGGTCGCGGCCCCCGGCGACGAGTCGGTGCTGCGCGAGGCGCTGCTGGTGTACGCACGGGAGATCGCCTTCGCGACGGCCCAGGTCTACGCCCAGGCCGCCGAGGCGCGCGGCGCCTGGGACGCCCGGCTGGAGTCCCTGGTGGTCAACGCGGTGCTCTCCGGCGAGGCCGACGAGGGCGTGCTGTCGCGGGCGGCGGCGCTCGGCTGGAGCTCCCCCGACAAGATCGCGGTGGTGCTGGGCACGGCACCCAACGGCGACAGCGAGCTCACCGTCGAGGCGATCCGGCGGGCGGCGCGGCACGCCAAGCTGCAGGTGCTCACCGGAGTGCTCGGCGACCGGCTGATCGTGGTCGCGGGCGGCGACGGGGACCCGTTGCGCGTCGCCAAGGCGCTGATCGGGCCGTTCGCGGCCGGACCGGTGGTGGCCGGGCCCCTGGTGGGCGACCTGCTGGCGGCCGCGAAGTCCGCGCAGGCCGCGGCCGCGGGCCTGCGGGCGTGCGCGGCCTGGCCCGACGCGCCTCGCCCGGTGCTCGCCGACGACCTGCTCCCGGAGCGCGCGATGGCGGGCGACCGACACGCCCGCGATCAGCTGGTGGAGGAGATCTACAGGCCGTTGGAGGAAGCTGGTTCGGCACTGCTTGAGACTCTGTCCGTCTACCTCGAACAGGCCTCGTCGCTGGAAGGAGCCGCCCGGATGTTGTTCGTTCACCCCAACACCGTTCGTTACCGGCTCCGACGTGTGACGGACGTCACCGGCTGGTCGCCCTCGGACGTACGCTCCGCATTCACCCTACGTATCGCGCTCATCCTGGGCCGACTCTCCGAGTCGGGGCACACACCCTAGATACACTCAGGGCGTTTGTGGGACACCAACAAATCGCCCGTCGGTTCTTGGTCCCTGTCCCCACGGGCGGGGATCACCCCGGTCAAGAGAGAGTTGAAAGCGTGCTCGTACTCGTCGCTCCCGGCCAGGGTGCCCAGGCCCCCGGCTTCCTGAACCCGTGGCTCGAACTCCCCGGCGTCGCCGACCGCCTCGCCGGTCTGTCCTCGACCGCCGGACTCGACCTCGCCCACTTCGGCACCAAGGCCGGTGCCGAGGAGATCCGTGACACCGCCGTCGCCCAGCCGCTGCTGGTCGCGGCCGGTCTGATCGCGGCGGAGCAGCTGTTCGGGGACCCGGCCGCCGCGCGTTCCGCGCTGGGTGCCGTGGCCGGTCACAGCGTCGGCGAGATCACGGCGGCGGCCGTGGGCGGCGTACTGAGCGCCGAGGCGGCGATGACCTTCGTCCGCACCCGCAGCACCGCGATGGCCCAGGCCGCGGCCGTCACCGAGACGGGCATGTCGGCCGTGCTCGGCGGCGACCCCGACGCGGTCGTCGCCCACCTGGCGAACCTCGGCCTCACCCCGGCGAACATCAACGGCGCCGGCCAGATCGTGGCGGCCGGCACGGCGAAGCAGCTCGCGGAGCTGACCTCGGACAAGCCGGAGAAGGCCCGGGTCATCCCGCTGAAGGTGGCCGGCGCGTTCCACACCCACCACATGACCCCGGCCGTGGCCGTGCTGGAGGAGCTGGCGCAGTCGCTGGCGGTCTCCGACCCCGCGCTGCCCTACGTGTCCAACGCCGACGGCGCGGTCGTGTCCTCCGGCGCCGAGATCGTCTCCCGCCTGGTGTCGCAGGTGTCCAACCCGGTGCGCTGGGACCTGTGCATGGAGACCTTCAAGGAGCTCGGCGTCACCGCGATCATCGAGCTGGTGCCGGGTGGCACCCTGGTGGGCCTGGCCAAGCGCGCGCTGCCCGGCGTCGCGACCCTGGCCCTGAAGACCCCGGACGACCTCGAGGCCGCCCGCGCGATCGTGGCCGAGCACGGCACCCAGGAATAGGAGTCCTCCCAGACATGGCGAAGATCAAGCCCAGCAAGGGCTCCCCGTACGCCCGCATCATGGGCGTCGGCGGCTACCGGCCGACCCGTGTGGTGCCCAACGAGGTGATCCTGGAGAACATCGACTCCAGCGACGAGTGGATCCGCTCCCGCTCCGGCATCGCCTCCCGGCACTGGGCCGGCCCGGACGAGACGGTCGCCGAGATGTCGGTCGTCGCCGCGGGCAAGGCCATCGCCGACGCGGGGATCTCGGCCGAGGACATCGGGGGCGTCATCGTCGCCACCGTCTCGCACTTCAAGCAGACCCCGGCCGTCGCGACCGAGATCGCGCACCGGATCGGCGCGGGCAAGCCGGCCGCCTTCGACATCTCGGCGGGCTGCGCGGGCTTCACGTACGCCGTGACCCTCGCCAAGGGCATGGTCACCGAGGGCAGCGCGAAGCACGTCCTGGTGATCGGCGTCGAGCGGCTGAGCGACCTGACGGACAAGACGGACCGCGCCACCGCCTTCCTCTTCGGCGACGGCGCCGGCGCCGTGATCATCGGCCCGGCCGACGAGCCCGAGATCGGCCCCACCGTCTGGGGCTCGGAGGGCGACAAGTCCAACACCATCACCCAGACCGTCGCGTGGGACCGCTTCCGCGTGGGCGACGTCTCGCAGCTGCCGGTGGGCGAGGACGGGGAGCTGAAGTTCCCCGCGATCACCCAGGAGGGCCAGACCGTCTTCCGCTGGGCGGTGTTCGAGATGGCCAAGGTGGCCCAGGAGGCGCTGGACGCCGCCGGGATCACCGCGGACGACCTGGACGTCTTCATCCCGCACCAGGCGAACATGCGCATCATCGACTCGATGATCAAGGCGCTCAAGCTGCCGGAGCACGTCGCGGTCGCCCGCGACATCGAGACCACAGGCAACACCTCCGCCGCGTCGATCCCGCTCGCGATGGAGCGCCTGCTCGCCACCGGACAGGCCAAAAGCGGCGACACGGCACTGATCATCGGTTTCGGGGCAGGGCTCGTATACGCCGCCACTGTCGTTACCCTCCCCTAGGCAACACCCACGCGGCGCGCACTCCCGCCCGCCGCAGCCCGTAGTAACCAGCACGAAGAAGGAGAGCGCCGCCATGGCCACCCAGGAAGAGATCGTCGAGGGTCTCGCGGAGATCGTGAACGAGATCGCCGGCATCCCGACCGAGGACGTCCAGCTGGACAAGTCCTTCACCGACGACCTGGACGTCGACTCGCTGTCCATGGTCGAGGTCGTCGTCGCCGCCGAGGAGCGCTTCGAGGTCAAGATCCCGGACGACGACGTCAAGCAGCTGAAGACCGTCGGCGACGCCGTCGACTACATCCTCAAGGCTCAGGCCTGAGCCTGAACCACCCCTGGACGACGTGTCTGTCGCCCGCCCTTCTAGACGTGGAGAGACAATCCCTGTGAGCCCGACCAATCACACCGTGGTCGTCACCGGTATCGGCGCAACCACTCCGCTGGGCGGGGACAGCGCGTCGACCTGGGAGGCGCTGATCGCCGGACGTTCCGGCGTCACCCCCCTGAAGCAGGACTGGGCCGCCGAGCTGTCGGTGCGCATCGCCGCGCAGATCGCCGTGGAGCCGCTGGAGGTCCTGCCCCGTCCGCTGGCCCGCAAGCTGGACCGCTCGGCGCAGTTCGCGCTGATCGCCACCCGCGAGGCCTGGGCCGACGCGGGCTTCACCGCCAAGGCCGGCGAGGACAGCTCGGTCGACCCCGACCGCCTGGGCACCGTCATCGCCTCCGGCATCGGCGGCGTCACCACGCTGCTCGACCAGTACGACAACCTCAAGAACTCCGGCCCGCGCAAGGTGTCCCCGCACACCGTGCCGATGCTGATGCCCAACAGCCCCTCGGCCAACGTCGGCCTGGAGGTCAACGCCCGCGCCGGTGTGCACACCCCGGTCAGCGCCTGCGCCTCCGGCGCCGAGGCCGTCGGCTACGCGTACGAGATGATCCGCTCCGGCCGTGCCGACGTGGTCGTCGCCGGCGGCACCGAGGCGGCCATCCACCCGCTGCCGATCGCGGCCTTCGCCAACATGATGGCGATGTCGAAGAACAACGACGACCCCGAGGGCGCCTCCCGCCCGTACGACAAGGGCCGTGACGGCTTCGTCCTCGGTGAGGGCGCGGGCGTCGTGATCCTGGAGTCGGCCGAGCACGCCGCCAAGCGCGGTGCCCGGGTCTACGCCGAGGTGCTGGGCCAGGGCCTGTCGTCCGACGCCCACCACATCGCGCAGCCGGAGCCCACCGGCCGCGGCATCGCCGCCGCGCTGGAGCAGCTGATCGCCGCGACCGGCCTGGACCTCGCGCAGATCGCGCACCTGAACGCGCACGCGACCTCCACCCCGCAGGGTGACGTCGCCGAGGTCAAGGCGCTCCGCAAGGTGCTCGGCGACCACCTCGACCACGTGGCCATCTCCGCCACCAAGTCGATGACCGGCCACCTGCTGGGTGGCGCCGGCGGCATCGAGACGGTCGCCACCGTCCTCGCCCTGCACCACCGGATCGCCCCGCCGACGATCAACATCGCCGAGCTGGACGAGGAGATCGACCCCGGTCTGGTCTCCACCGAGGCGCGGAAGCTGCCCGAGGGCCCGATCGTGGCCATCAACAACTCCTTCGGCTTCGGCGGCCACAACGTGGTCATGGCCTTCAAGGCCTGAGCCGTACGGCACCCCTGAGGGCCGGTCAGCCGCTCGCGCGGCCGACCGGCCCTCGGTCGTTCCCGGGTCAGGGGCAGCCGACGACCTGCCCGGCCCAGGACAGCCCACCGCCGAAGCCGAGCAGCAGGACGGGAGCGCCCGCGGTGAGCTCGCCGCGCTCGACGAGCTTGGAGAAGGCGAGCGGCACGGAGGCCGCCGAAGTGTTCCCGGAGTCGACGACGTCACGGGCCACGACCGCCTGCGGGGCACCCAGTTGGCGTACGACGGCCTCGATGATCCGCAGGTTCGCCTGGTGCGTCACGATGCCGCCGAGGTCGCCGACGGCGACGCCCGCACGCCGGCAGGCCTCCTCGGCGATCGGGGCCAGGGTCGTGGTGGCCCAGCGGAAGACCGCCTGGCCGTCCTGGGCGAAGCGGGGCTGCCAGGCGCCGGCCAGCCGTACGGCGTCGGCACGGGTGGGGTCCGAGCCCCACACGACCGGGCCGATGCCGGGGAGCGTGCCCGGGGCGGCGTCCACGGCGCTGACGACGGCCGCGCCGGCCCCGTCGCCCAGCAGGACGCAGGTGCTGCGGTCGCTCCAGTCGGTGAGGTCGGACATCTTCTCGGCGCCGATGACCAGGGCGTGCCGGGCCGCGCCGGCCCGTACGGAGTGGTCGGCGGCGGCGAGCGCGGTGGTGAAGCCCGCGCAGGCGTTGTTGAGGTCGTAGGAGGCGGGGGCCGTCATGCCGAGCCGGGCCGCGACCCGGGCGGCGGTGCTGGGGGAGCGGTCGACGGCGCTGGAGGTGGCGACGACGACCAGGTCGACCTCGGAGGGGTCCAGGCCGGCCGCGGCGAGGGCCTTGCCGGCGGCGGCGACGGCCAGGTCGGCGACCGTCTCGTCCTCGTCGGCGATGTGCCGGGTCGCGATGCCGGTGCGCTGCCGGATCCAGGCGTCGCTGGTGTCGACCATGGTGGCCAAGTCGTCGTTCGTGAGGACACGTTGCGGCTGGTGGTGACCGAGGGCGGCGATGCGGGATGCAGTCATGACGGAACTATAGCGACCGATCGGTCGGACTCTAAATGGGGAGAGGTGGCTACGATGGCCGCATGAGCCCACGCAAGTCCGCCGCCGAGGCGCGCCACACCCGCGAGCGGATCATCGAGCGCAGCGTCGCGGTCGCCTCCGTGGAGGGCCTGGAGGGCCTCACGATAGGCCGGCTCGCGACCGACCTCGGGATCAGCAAGTCGGGGCTGCTGGGGCACTTCGGCACCAAGGAGGCCCTGCAGATCGCGGCCCTGCGGCGGGCCTCGGAGATCTTCACCCGCGCCGTGTGGGTGCCCGCCGCGGGGGCCGCCCCCGGCCTCGCCCGGCTCACCGCGATCTGCGAGGCCTGGGTGACCTATCTGGACCGCGAACGCGAGGCCTTCCCCGGCGGCTGCCTGTTCACCGCCTCCGCCGTGGAGTTCGACGGCCGCGAGGGACCGGTCCGGGACGCGGTCGCCCGGCTCTACAGCGTCTGGCGCCGCCGGCTGACCCGCGACATCCGGGCCGCCGTGGAGCACGGCGAGCTGCCGCCCGGCACCGACCCGGAGCAGCTCGTCTTCGAGCTGAACGGGATCTACTTCTCCCTCAACCACGCCGTCCAGCTCTTCGGCGACCGGAGCGCCCCCGACCGCGCCCGGCGTGCGCTGCAGCGCGTCCTGAGCTGACGAATCAGCCCTTCGGGGGGATTGGCCGGGTCCCCCGGATGGGCGCGCGCGGCGCCGCGCAGGATCTTGTCCATGAGCATCTGGCTGAGGGGGGCCGGCCTCACGGCGGCCGCGGCGCTGACGGTGCTGGTGCCGGGGGCGGCCGGGGGGACGGCGTACGCGCACGATCCACCCGGGCCACCGGGCCCGCCCGTGGTCCGGTTCCTGCCCGACGGCACCGTGCGGGTCGAGACCGGCGGCGGCGCCGTCCGGGTGGAGACCCGTAACGGGGAGACGCGGGCCCGGATCACGCACGGCGGGGACACCGTGGACGCGCGCACGGGCAAGGGCGGATCGTCCGCGACCGTCCGGCGGCGGCACTGCCCCGCCTACGAGTCGACGGTGAACGCCCGTACGGACAGCGGCGGTTCACGGGGTTCGGTGTCCTGGCGGCACCCCTGCGGTCCGCCGCCCCGCCCCACTCCGGCGCGTCCCGTGCGCCGCGCACCGGCTCCCGCGCCCACGCCGACCCCGACCCCGACTCCCACGCCGACACCCACGCCGAGCCCGACCCCCACCCCGACGCCGACCCCGACGCACCGCGCGGAGCTCCCGCCGGTCGCCTACCGCAAGGCGAGCGCGCCGCCCCCGCCCGAGGGGCCGAGCATCGTCCAGCTCATGCTGCTCGTCACCGCCCCGGCGGTGCTGTCCGCCGCCGCGCTCAAGCCCCGCTCCCAAGCCCGCTCACGGAGGTGATCGATGTCGGACTGGCTCGTCCTGGGCATCGCGATGGCCGCGGCCTGCGCCGTGGTGCTGACCATCGTGCTCATCAACCACCGCCGCCTCGGAGATGACGACGACCCGTCGGAGACCCCCGACGTCATCGAGTACATGACGATGATGATCGGCGTGGTGTACGCCATCGTCCTCGGCCTCGCCATCGCCGGCGTGTGGGAGGCCCGCGGCGGCGCCGAGGACACCGTCCACCGCGAGACCCAGGCCCTGCACGAGGTGCGGCAGCGCGTCCAGGTCTACCCGGCCGCCGTCCGCGACCAGGTGCGCGCCGACGTGGACTCGTACGTCTCCTACGTCGCGCACACCGAACTGCCCTACATGATCGAGCACGGGGAGAACACCCGGCGCGGCTCGGAACTCCTCGACAAGGTGCGGCGCGACGTGACCGGCTTCGAACCGCGCACCGCGCTGGCCAACCAGGCGTACCAGCCGGTCGTCGACCAGGTCGCGGCCGCCGACGACGCACGTACCGCACGCGGCGAGAACGCCGGACCGACCATGCCGGGGGTGGTGTGGTTCGGCCTGATCACCGGCGCCCTCGTCGCGGTGGGGCTGATCTTCAGCCTGCAGATCAGACGCTCCCGGCGGGAACTCGTCCTCGCCGGGCTCTACAGCGCCCTGATCGCCTTCCTGCTCTTCCTCATCTGGGACCTGGACGCCCCCTTCGGCCGGGACGCCGCCGAGGCGGCGGCGTCCTTCACCAGCCTCTTCCCGCACATCGGGTGATCACTTCTCGAAGCTCGCGAAGTACGAGGCCGCCATGTCCTCCTCGCCGTGGCCGAGTTCGGCCGCACGGCGGAAGCGCTCGGCGCCTGCCGCGGCCACGTCGAGCCGGACCCCCACGGACTCCCCCGCCTCCACGATCAGCCGGGCGTCCTTCTCGGCGGTGTGCACGGCGAAGCTGGGGGTGAAGTCGCCGGCCAGGATCGACGCCGCCTTCGCCTGCAGGTAGCCCATGTCGAGGGGGCCGCCGGAGACGGCCCGGAGGAAGTCGGCCGCTTCCACGCCGAGGCCCTTCGCGAGCGCGAGGGCCTCGGCGGTGCCGTGGGTGACGGTCAGCACCCAGCTGTTGATCACCAGCTTCAGACGGCTGGCCGCGCCCTCGGCCGCGTCCTCCCCCACCCACACGGTGCGGCTGCCGATCGCGTCGAAGACCGGCGCCACCGCCTGCCGGGCCTCCTGCGGCCCTGCGGCCAGCACCAGGAGCTGCCCGTTCTCCGCGGGCTGCCGGGTGCCCAGCACGGGCGAGTCCAGGAAGACGACGCCGTGCTCGCGCGCGAACTGCGCGAACGCCCCGAGGGCGCCCACGCCCGCGGTGGTGGACTGCGCCCACACCGCGCCCTTCCGCAGCGCCGGCGCCGCCTGCCGCATCGTCTCGAGGGCGGAGTCCGCGTCGTGCAGGATGGTCAGCACCACGTCGGCGCCGTCCACCGCCTCCGCGGGGGTGGCGGCGACGTGTGCGCCGTCCTTGCCGAGCGGCTCGGCCTTCTCCTTCGTACGGTTCCACACGCGGACGTCGAGGCCGGCCCTGACGAGGTTGCGGGCCATCGCGGCACCCATGATCCCGGTGCCCAGAACTGCTGCTGAGGTGGTGTCGGACATGACTGCCACGGTACGACGGACCAATCCGAAACGCTCGCGGCGCCGAATGCCGGACGCGAGACTTGTCCGCGACACACGGAATCGAACGCTGGAGGTGTGGTGAGGGAACCGCTGCGGTTCGGCAGGCCCAAACGGCAGGGTCCGGACCTCTCGGAGCTGCTGCTCGCCGTCGCGCGCGGCAACCAGGAGGCCTTCGCCCGGCTGTACGACGCCGTGAGCGGGCCGGTGCTCGGGCTGGTGCGCGGAGTGCTCAGGGACCCCGCCCAGTCGGAGGAGGTGACGCAGGAGGTGCTGGTGGAGGTGTGGCGCACCGCCGCCCGCTTCCGTCCGGAGAAGGGCAGCGCGATGACGTGGGTGATGACCCTGGCCCACCGCAGGGCCGTGGACCGCGTGCGGTCCGCGAACGCGGCGGCGGACCGCGAGCACAAGGCTGCGCTGCTGGAGCGCACCCCCGCCTACGACGAGGTCACCGAGCAGGTCGAGGCCCGGCTGGAGGCCGAACAGGTGCGGCGCTGCATGCGCACCCTCACCGAGGTGCAGCACCAGTCCGTGACCCTCGCCTACTACCGGGGGCTCACGTACCGGGAGGTCGCCGAGTTGCTGTCGCTGCCGCTGGGCACCGTCAAGACCCGGCTGCGGGACGGCCTGATCCGGCTGCGCGACTGCCTGGGGGTGACCGCGTGAGCACCGAGGCGGAACTGCACACCCTCACCGGCGCCTACTCCGTCGACGCGCTGACGCGGCACGAGCGCGCGGAGTTCGAACGCCACCTCGCGGAGTGCGAGGCCTGCGCGCTGGAGGTGCGCGAGCTGGCCGCGACCGCCGCCCGCCTCGGCCTGGCCGCGGCCGAGCCCGTGCCGCCCCGCATGAAGGACGACGTCATGCGGCTGATCGTCAACGTGCGGCAGGAGCCGCCGTCGGTGCCCGAGCCGCCGCGCGCCGCGACGCGCGCGATGCGCCGCCGCGCACCGCGGCCCGCCCGGCGCCGGGTCCGCTTCGCCCTGGCGGCCTGCATCGCCGCGGCCGCGGCGCTGGGCGGGGTCGCGGTCTGGCAGCAGCAACAGCTCGGCGACCTGCGCCAGGAGAACCGGCAGACCCAGGCCCAGGCTGAGCAGATCTCCCGGGTCCTGGCCGCCCCCGACGCCGTCACGACCTCCGCGAAGCTCGCGGGCGGCGCCAGCGGCACGGTCGTCGTCTCCCGCAGCCAGGACCGCGCGGTCTTCTTCGCCCACGGCATGCCCGCGCTGAGCGGCGACCGGGTCTACCAGCTCTGGTACGCCGACGGCGACACGATGCGCTCCGCGGGCCTCATGCCGAAGCCGTCCGGCGGCGACACCACCCAGGCGGTCCTCCTCCAGGGCACCGTCGACGGCGCCTCCGGCATGGGCATCACCGTCGAGCCCCCCGGCGGCTCCCCCCGCCCCACCTCCGACCCGCTGGCCCTGATGAACTTCCCGGCGTGACGCCGCCGCGCCGCGCACCACGCCGCACCCCGTCCGGTGCGGTGCGCGGGGGCGGGCCGCCCGGCCGGAGGCACGGCGTCGCCCGCGACACGGCACCCCGGCCGGACCCCGGGCAGCGCCCGCCCCCGAGGACAGCGCCACGCGAGCACCCGCACGACCACTCCGTGACGGCAGGGCTCCGCCCATCGAAGCTCGGGGAGCCCCCGTCCCCGAGGGCAGCCGGGCGAGCCCCGCCCACGGGACACAGCCGTGCCCGAGCGCCCGGGGACGCCCCATACCGGCCACCCGGCCCGACGCAGGGTCACGCAGCCTCGCCTGCGGCTGCCCTGCGGCGCGGCCCGCCGCCCGAGGACCGGAAGGCCTGGAGCCCCAGGAGAGCCCGGCCCCCGTGGGGCGAGGGCCCCG
Source organism: Streptomyces sp. NPDC058864 (assembly GCF_042742985.1). Lineage (NCBI taxonomy): Bacteria > Bacillati > Actinomycetota > Actinomycetes > Kitasatosporales > Streptomycetaceae > Streptomyces > Streptomyces sp. NPDC058864. The sequence continues at coordinate 59,337 of NZ_JBHYMQ010000016.1, forward strand.
CGCGGGGGACACAACGCCGCCGTGGGGGCGCTCGCGAGGACATGGCTCCCCGGGTTACGCCCCGCGCTCGCGGGGCGCGGCGGGGCGCCTCACGCCGCCGGGAGGGGCGGCGCCATAGGCTCGCCGGGCGCGAACACCGGCCAGGAGGAGTGCACCGGACGTGACGACGACGTCGATCTGCCTGTTCACCGCCGATCTGCGGCTGCACGACAACCCCGTCCTGCGCGCCGCCCTCGACTCCGCGGAACAGGTCGTCCCCCTGTTCGTGCTCGACGAGGCCATCGAGGCCGCGGGCTTCGCCGCCCCGAACCGCGCCGCGTTCCTCGCGGACTGCCTCGCCGACCTGGACGCGGGGCTGCGCAAGCGCGGCGGGCGGCTGGTGCTGCGCCGCGGGGACGTGGCGCGCGAGACGTGCCGGCTCGCTGAGGAGACCGGTGCCGGACAGGTGCACATCGCCGCCGGGGTGAGCCGCTACGCCGCGCGGCGCGAGGAGCGGCTGCGGGAGGCGCTGTCCGGGGCGGGGCGCGAACTCCGTGTGCACGACGCCGTGCTGACCGCGGTGCCGCCCGGTGCGGTGACCCCTGCCGGCAAGGACAGCTTCGGGGTGTTCACCCCGTACTTCCGGCGCTGGGACACCGTGGACCTGCGCGAATCTCTGGGCGCGCCCCGCGTGGTCCGCGTCCCGGACGGTGTGGCGTCCCGGCCGCTCCCGGAGGCACCGAAGGACACGTCGCCGGGGCTGCCCGGGGGCGGGGAGACCGAGGCCCGCGAACGCTGGCGGGCCTGGCGGACGTCGGGGCTCGCCGCGTACGAGGACCGCCACGACGACCTCGCGGGCGACGCCACCTCGCGCCTCTCGCCGTACCTGCACTTCGGGTGCCTGTCGGCCACCGAGCTGGTACGACGCGCCCGCGACGCCGGCGGGCCCGGCGCGGACGCGTTCGTACGGCAGTTGGCCTGGCGGGAGTTCCACCACCAGGTGCTCGCCGCCCGCCCCGACGCCGCCTCCCGGGACCTGCGGACGCGCGGCGACCGCTGGCGCGGCGACGGACCCGAGGCGGACGCGTGGCGCGAGGGCCGCACCGGCTACCCGGTGATCGACGCCGCGATGCGGCAGTTGCGGCACGAGGGCTGGATGCACAACCGTGCCCGGCTGCTGGCCGCGAGCTTCCTCACGAAGACGCTGTACGTGGACTGGCGGATCGGCGCCGCGCACTTCCTGGGGCTGCTGGTGGACGGCGACGTCGCCAACAACCAGCTGAACTGGCAGTGGGTGGCCGGCACCGGCACCGACACCCGCCCGAACCGGGTGCTCAACCCCCTGGTGCAGGCCCGCCGTTTCGACCCTGACGGCGCCTACGTGCGCCGCTGGGTGCCGGAACTGGCGGAACTGCGGGGCGGCGCCGTGCACCGCCCCTGGCAGCTCCCCGAGGCCGAGCGGGCCGCCCTGGACTACCCCGCCCCCCTCGTGGACCTCGACGAGGCCCTCGCCCGCTTCCGCGCCGCCCGCGGCAAGTAGCCGCCCCCGGCGCGGCGTCCGACCGCCCCTCGCGTCGTCCACCCCGGCACCGCGCTCGACGCGCTTCCGTAGGCCCCGCGGCAAGCGGCCACGCCCCGCCCGCACCACCGCCCACCCACCCGCCCGCCCGCGGAGAGCGGCACCCGGGCCGACCGCCCCGACGCGCCCTCAACTCCCGCCCGCCGGAGGGCGCCCCCCGGCCCCACCCCGGCGCGGCGTTCTCTGCCGCCGTGAACACGCGCAGCGGGCAGCCGGCGCCACCCGGCTCCCCCGCCTCCGGCGCAGCCGCGGCTCCCGGCCGCCCCGAAGCGCTGCGCCCAGGCCTGCAGCGCACCCGCCCGCTGCCGCAGCGCCCAGGGCACACAACCGCTTCGCACGGACGTCCCTCGCGCCGGCCGGGACCGGGCACTCGGCTCCACGCCGCAGCCGCCCCCACCCGCCCGGACCCGCACTCGGCCCGCGGCCGTCGGCAACCCCTCACCCCGGCGCGGCACCGCCCCGCCTGCGTGGGGGACGGGGGAAGAACCCGCTGGTGCGGGAGGCGTAGTCGGCCCAGCCGGAGCGGTCCGCCATGTGGCGTTCGAGCAGGGCCTTGCCGCTGCCCCGGGTGAGCAGGTACGACATCAGCAGGGGCGAGACCGCCGACACCGCCGCGGCCTGCCAGGCGTCGCAGGTGAGCGCGAACAGGCCCCACCAGACGCAGAAGTCGCCGAAGTAGTTGGGGTGCCGGGTCCAGCTCCACAGGCCGCGGTCCATGAGGCGGCCCCGGTTGGCCGGGTCGGCCTTGAAGCGGGCCAGCTGGTGGTCGCCGACGGCTTCGAAGAGCAGGCCCGTGAGCCAGAGCAGCCCGCCGACCGCGGCCGCCGGGCCGACCGGGCCGGGGATGTAGGAGGCTGCCTGGACGGGCAGCGAGACGACCAGGACGAGCGCCCCCTGCAGCAGGTACACCGCGCGGAAGGCGTAGGCGGCCCGGTTGCCGCGGGCCTTGGCCAGGAAGGCCTCGTAGCGGGGGTCCTCGCCGTGGCCGCGGCCGCGGCGGGCGATGTGGACGGCGAGCCGCAGGCCCCAGACGGCGGTCAGCGCGAGCACCAGCGCGCGCCGCACCGGGTCGCCGTGCCCGGCGGACATGCCGTACGCGGAGGCGGCGACCGCGGTGAAGGCCACGCCCCAGGCGACGTCCACGTAGCGGTGCCTGCCACGGGACAGCGCGAAGGCGAAGGTGGCGAGCATGACGGCGAGCGCGGCCCCGGCCGCCACCGGCACGCCCGCCCCGAACGCGCCCCAGGGGAAGCCGTCCATGGCCCTCACCACCCCGTGTACCAGGCGGCGGGCGTGCCGGCCGTACCGCCGGTGCCGTCGGCGGTGGGCCGTACGGCGAGGATCTGGTCGACGCCCATGCGGCGTTCGGCGAAGGCCAGCGCCCCTCCGGCCAGGTAGAGCCGCCACACGCGGGCGGTCTCCTCGCCGGCCAGGAGGACGACGTCGGACCAGCGCCGCTCCAGGGTGGCCAGCCAGGCCCGCACGGTGCGCACGTAGTGCTCGCGCAGCGATTCCACGGCGCGCACCTCCAGGCCCGCGTTCTCCAGCAGCGCCACCGTCCGGCCGAGCGGCCGCATGTGCATGTCGGGGGCGATGTAGGTCTCGATGAAGGCACCGCCTCCGGGGGCGACCCGCCCGCGGGACATCTGCTGCACCAGCGCCCTGCCCCGGGGGCGCAGCATGCGGTGGATGGCGCCCGCGAACCGTGGGTAGTGCTCGTCGCCGACGTGCTCGCCCATCTCGATCGCGGTGACCGCCTCGTAGCCGCCGCTGCCCTCCAGGTCGCGGTAGTCGCGCAGTTCGACGGTGACGTACTCCTCCAGGCCGCGTTCGCGGACCCGGTCGGTCACGAAGTCCCGCTGGGCGCGGGAGAGGGTGACCGCGTGGACCTGCGCGCGGTGGGTCTGCGCGGCGTACAGGGCGAGCGCGCCCCAGCCGCAGCCGATGTCGAGCAGCCGCATGCCGGGCCGCAGGTCCAGCTTGCGGCAGACGAGTTCGAGCTTGTCGCGCTGGGCGTCGGCGAGGCCGTACGCGGGGTCGTCGTCGCGGGTCCAGTAGCCGCAGGAGTAGGCCATGGACGGGTCGAGGAGGAGTTCGTAGAAGTCGTTGGAAAGGTCGTAGTGGTGGCTGACGGCGGCCCGGTCGCGGCTCCTGGTGTGCGGGGTGCCGTTGAGCCTGGCGCGGCCGCGCGGGGCGGGCGGCCGGGGCCCGACCGCGCCGAGCCGTACGGCGGCGCCGGCGGCGCGGAGCCGGTCGGCCGCGGTGAGCCGGGGAGGGCGCAGCCCGCCGTCGCGCGAGGCGTGCCACACGGCGCGCAGGCCTTCGGTGAGGTCGCCGCGCACGTCGATGTCGCCGGTGATGTAGGCCTCGGCGAGGCCGAGTTCGCCGGGCTGCCACAGGAGTCTTCGCAGCGCGCGCCGGGAGCGCAGGACGACCACGGGGGCGTCGCGCGGCCCGGCGGTGCTGCCGTCCCAGGCCCGCAGCCGCACGGGCAGCGGGCCGCCCGTGAACCGCTCCAGCAGCGGGCCGAGGGTGTCCGCGGCGCCCTTCACCCGGTGGCCTCCCCACGCGTCAGGCGCAGTTGGCACACGTCGAGGTAGCCGGAGCGGAAGCCTGCCTCGGAGTAGGCGAGGTAGAGGGTCCACATACGGCGGAAGGTCTCGTCGAAGCCGAGGGCGGCGACGTCGGCGGCGCGTTCGGTGAAGCGCTCCCGCCACAGCCGCAGCGTCTCGGCGTAGTGCGGGCCGAAGCCGTCACAGGAGGTGACGCGCAGCGCGGTGTGCTCGTCGAGGGTCCGGTCGATCGCCTCCAGGGAGGGGATGAGGCCGCCGGGGAAGATGTACTTCTGCATCCAGGTGTGGGTGTCGCGGGTGGCCAGCATGCGCTCGTCGGGCATGGTGATCGCCTGGAGGGCGACCGTGCCGCCGGGGGCGAGCAGCCGGTCCAGGGCGGCGAAGTACACCGGCCAGTACTCGGCGCCGACCGCCTCGATCATCTCGACGCTGACGATGGCGTCGTAGCTCCCGGTGACCTGCCGGTAGTCGCGCAGCTGCACGGTGGCCCGGTCCTGCTGCCCCGCTGCGGCGATCCGGGCGGTGGCGAGCCGGCGCTGTTCCTCGGAGAGGGTGACGGAGACGACCTCGGCGCCGCGGCGGGCGGCGCGGACGGCGAGTTCGCCCCAGCCGGTGCCGATCTCCAGCAGCCGGGTGCCCTCTCCGACGGCCGCCAGGTCCAGCAGCCGGTCGATCTTGCGGTGCTGTGCGGCGGCCAGTTGGGCGCGCTGCGCGGGGAAGCCGCGGAAGACGGCGGAGGAGTAGGTGAGGGTCTCGTCGAGGAAGAGGGCGAAGAGCTCGTTGGACAGGTCGTAGTGGTCGTGGATGTTGCCGCGGGCGCCGTCGAGGGTGTTGCGCCGCTCGGCCGGCTGCCGGTGCGCCCACAGCGCGCGCAGCCGCTGCAGCGGCCGGGGGACGAGTTCGGTGACGTGCGAGGCGAGCACGGTGAGGACGGCCGTGAGGTCGGGCGCGTCCCACTCGCCGGCCATGTAGGACTCGCCGAAGCCGATGAGGCCGCCGGCGCCGACGCGGCGGTGGAAGGCCCCGGGGTCGGCGATCAGCACGGCGGGGCCGCCCGTGCCGAGGACCGGGCCGCCTTCGCCGAGGCGGCAGTGGAGCGGGAGCCCGTTCAGGGCGCGGCGTACGACGGCACCGGCGACGGCGGCCCGCAGGCGTGAGCAGCGCGGCGGTGCGGCGACGTCCGGCCAGCGGCGCGGGTCCACGCCGGAGGCGGAGGCGGAGAGGGGGACGGACGTGGTGGACATGGTCACTCGAAACCCTCCTGGGGCGCGTGGACGGGACGCTGCTGCACGGGCAGTCCGCGCAGCAGCAGCCGGATGCCGTGCCGGCGGATGCCGGCCGACACCGCGGCCGTGGACCAGGGGTGGCGGGCGGCGGCGCGCAGCAGGCCCGGCGCGGTGGCCGGGCGCCGCTCGCCGCGCACGGTGGCGGTGAACGGGGCGCCGCCGCCGGGCCGTTCCAGGTGGACGGTGAGGTGGAGCCGGTCGTGCGGCTCGGGCAGCCGCATGCGGTAGCCGCCGTCGACGGGGAAGAACGGGGAGACGTAGAAGTCCTTGGCGACGTGGGCGGTGTCGCGTTCGTCGGTGCGCAGCAGGTAGGCGTGCCGCTCCCCGTAGGTGTTGTGGACCTCGGCGACGACGCAGACGAGGGTGCCGGCCGGGTCGTGGCACCAGTACAGGGTCAGCGGGTTGAAGACGTGGCCGAGGACCCGGGCGTGGCAGAGCATCCGGACCGGGCCGCCCCGCAGGTCGACGCCCTGCGCGGCGAGGTAGGCGTCGAGGGCGGCCCGTACGGAGGGGTGCCGGCCCCCGAAGTGGTCGCGGGGGTCGAACCGGGCGAGCGGGCGCAGCGCGGCGGGGAACCGGGGCGGCCGGGCGGGGTCGGTCAGCCACATGTAGGTGCGGTGGGTGAAGGCGTATCGCTGCGGGCGGGTGCGGACGTGGGTGATCGTGCACTCGTACAGGGCGGGCGCCTGGGCCGGCAGGCCTGCGGGGGTCACCAGCGCACCCCCAGCCGGCGGGCGGCCTCGGCGCCGGAGCGGCAGCCGTCCTCGTGGAAGCCCCAGCCGTGGTAGGCACCGGCGTAGGCGGTGACGGGGGTGGTGAGGGCGGGCAGCCGCCGTCGCGCGGCCAGCGACGCGGGGGTGTAGACGGGGTGCTCGTACACCATGCGGGCGAGCACCCGGGCGGGGTCGACACGGTCGTCGTCGCCGAGGGTGACGATGTGGCGCTCGGGGGTGTCCAGCCGCTGGAGCCGGTTCATGTCGTAGCTGACGCGGACCCCGCCGGGGTCGGGGGCGCAGGTGGGCATGAGGTAGTTCCAGGAGGCGAGCGCGGCGCGGCTGCGGGGCAGCACCGAGGTGTCGGTGTGCAGCAGCGTCGGGTTGCGGGAGTACGGGATGGCGCCGAGCACCTCGCGCTCGTCCGCGGTGGGGTCGGCGAGCAGCCGCAGTGCCTGGTCGGGATGGGTGGCGACGACGACCGCGTCGTACGTCTCGGTCTCCCCGTCGTCGGTGAGGAGGTCGGCGCCGTCGGCGTGCCGCCGCAAGGCGCGCACGGGGGTGGCGGTGCAGATCGCGGTGAGCCGTTTGACGATGCGCTCGACGTAGACGCGTGATCCGCCGGTGACGGTCCGCCAGGTGGGTGAGCCGCCCACCGAGAGCATCCCGTGGTGGTCCAGGAACCGGAAGAGGTAGACCGCCGGGTAGTGCACCGCCGTCCGCGGCGAGCAGGACCAGACGCAGGCCACCAGGGGCGTCATGAAATGGGCCGTGAAGTACGCCGAGAACTGCCCCGCGCCGAGGAACCGCCCCAGCGTGGTGGTGTCGTCGGAACCGCCCTCCGCGAGCAGCCGCCGGGCCAGGCGGTGGAATCGGGGCACTTCGGCCAGCATACGCAGGTATGCGGGGCGCAGCGCGTTGCGCGGCTGGGCGAAGATCCCCGACGGGCCGCGCGCGCCCGCGTACTCCAGTCCGCAGCCCTCGCAGCGAACGGACATGCTCATCTCGGACTCCTGCGTGGGGACGCCGAGTTCGGCGAAGATCCGCAGCAGGGTGGGGTAGGTGCGCTCGTTGTGGACGATGAAGCCGCTGTCGACGGCGGTCACCCGGCCGTCGGAGGAGGGTACGTCGTGCGTGTGGGCGTGCCCGCCGAGCCGGTCGTCGGCCTCGAACAGCGTTACGTCGCAGTGCCGTTGCAGCAGGTAGGCGGCGGTGAGCCCGGCGACGCCGCTGCCCACGACGGCCACCCTTCGCCTTCTGTCGGTCACGTCCCGTCCCTTCGTCGTGGTCCTCTCCCTGCTGGTGGTTCGGAGCCCGCGGCACGGCGGATTGGTCCGCACGGCAATCCGCCGTGCCCGCGGTGGCGAATCCATGGGTGGAGGCACGTGACGGGCGTGGCCGCGGAGGGCGGCCGATACTGACGGAGAGCACATGAGAGAGGCGGATCCGATGACGTACGGTGACGAATCGGGCGGCGGTACGCCGCGCCCGGCGCTGGTCCCGTACGTGCTGCCCCGGCGGCCGTGCGCCGCCGTGCTGGTGCTGCACGGCGGCCGCGCGGAAGGCCTGGAGCCGCCCCCGCCGTGGAACCTTCCGGGGGCCCGGATGCGTCCGTTCGTCCGCGCGATCGGCCGGGCCACCGCCGGGCACGGGGTGGCGCTGGCCGGGGTCCGCTACCGGCACCGCGGCTGGAACGGCGCGCGGCAGGACGCCGCCCGGGACGCCCTGCGCGCGCTGGAGGCCCTGCGGCAACGCGCCGGGGAGGTGCCCGTGGTGCTGGTGGGGCACTCGATGGGCGGCCGGGCCGCGCTGCGGGTGGCCGGGCATCCGCTGGTGGGCGCGGTCGTGGGGCTGGCGCCGTGGTGCCCCGAGGACGAGCCGGTGGGGCATCTGGCCGGGCGCCGTCTGGTGCTGCTGCACGGCGACCGGGACCGGGTCACCGATCCGGCCGGCTCGCTCACCCTCGCGGACCGGGCGCGGGCCGCGGGCGCCCAGACCTGCCACCTGGTGGTACCGGGCGGCGACCACGCGATGCTGCGCGGCGCCGGCACCTGGCACGCCCTGACAGCGCGCCTGGTCGCCGGCCTGCTGCGGCTGCGCCCGCTGCCACCGGAAGTGGCCGGCGCACTGACCACCCCGGGAACGGAGGGAGCACGATGAACCCCCGCCCGCGAACCGACGCCCGCCCTGCCCCGGGACCGCCCGGCCCCACCCCGGCCGCACACGCCGCCCGGACCCGGCTCGTCCCGCTCCACCTCACCCTCGCCCTGACAGCCCTGACAGCCCTGACAGTCCTGACGGCACTGGCAGCCCTGCTGCGCACCCTGGTCCCGCCCGAGCCGGCGGTCGGCCCCTTCGCCCGCGACGCGGGGAGCGCGCGATGAGCCTCACCTGCCTGGTGACGGGCGCCACCGGCTACATCGGCGGCCGGCTCGTCCCGGAACTGCTGGAGGCCGGGCACCGGGTGCGCTGCCTGGCCCGTACGCCCGGCAAGCTGCGCGACCACCCGTGGGCGGGCGAGGTGGAGGTCGTCAAGGGCGACGTCACCGACCCGGACTCGGTGGCGGCGGCGATGGCGGGCGTGGACGTCGCGTACTACCTCGTCCACGCCCTGGGCAGCGGGCGGGACTTCGAGCGGACCGACCGGGAGGCCGCGGAGGTCTTCGGGTCCCGCGCGCGGGCCGCGGGTGTGCGGCGGATCGTCTACCTGGGCGGTCTGACCCCCGCCGGGGTGCCCGAGCGGGAGCTGTCGCCGCATCTGCGCTCGCGCGCCGAGGTGGGCCGGGTGCTGCTCGCCTCCGGCGTGCCGACGGCGGCCCTGCGGGCGGCGGTGATCATCGGCTCCGGCTCGGCCTCCTTCGAGATGCTGCGCTACCTCACCGAACGGCTGCCGGTGATGGTCACCCCGCGCTGGGTGGGCACCCGGATCCAGCCGATCGCCGTACGGGACGTGCTGCGCTACCTCGTGGGTTGCGCCACGTTGCCGCCGGAGGTGAACCGCGCCTTCGACATCGGCGGCCCGGACGTGCTCACGTACCGCGCCATGATGCTCAAGTACGCCGGGGTGGCGGGGCTGCCGCCACGGCTGATCGTGCCGGTGCCGGTGCTGACGCCCGGGCTCTCCAGCCACTGGGTGGGGCTGGTGACCCCGGTGCCGGCGGGCATCGCGCGGCCGCTGACGGAGTCGCTGCGCCACGAGGTGGTCTGCCACGACCACGACATCGCGCGCTGGGTGCCGGACCCGCCCGAGGGCCTGATCGGCGTCGAGGCGGCGCTGCGCCTGGCGCTGCAGCGCATCCGGGAGGCGAACGTGATCACCCGCTGGTCGTCCGCCGCCGTGCCCGGCGCGCCGAGCGACCCCCTGCCGACGGACCCGGACTGGGCGGGCGGCTCCCTGTACACCGACCGCCGGACGCGGGTCGTGGACGCCTCGCCCGAGGCGCTGTGGCGGGTCATCGAGGGCATCGGCGGCGACAACGGCTGGTACTCCTTCCCGCTGGCCTGGGCCGTGCGCGGCTGGCTCGACCGCTTCGTGGGCGGGGTCGGGCTGCGCCGGGGGCGGCGGGACGCGGCGCACCTGCGGGCGGGCGACTCGCTGGACTTCTGGCGGGTGGAGGAGATCGTCCCGGGCCGGCTGCTGAGGTTGCGCGCCGAGATGCGGCTGCCGGGTCTGGCCTGGCTGGAGCTGACGGCCGGCCGGGACGGTGCCGGGCGCACCGTCTACGGGCAGCGGGCGCTGTTCCACCCGCGGGGGCTGGCGGGGCACGCGTACTGGTGGAGCGTGTCGCCGTTCCACTCGGTGGTGTTCGGCGGCATGGCGCGCAACATAGCCGCAGCGGCCCGGGAGGGCGCGGCGGGGCCGTAGCGATACGGCCCGGTCAGTCCGTGACGGGGGCGCGCAGGGCGGTCAGCTCGTCGTTCATCGCGGCGAGGAAGCGCATCACGACGGCGAGTTCGTCCTCGGTGAAGCGGGCGCGCGCCGCGTCGGTGCCGCGGGCGAGCGGGCGGAAGAACTCCCGCGCCACCGCCATCCCCCGCGGGGCGTAGTGCAGATGGACCACGCGGCGGTCGGCGGCGTCGCGGGTGCGGCGGATGTGGCCGGCGCGTTCGAGCCGGTCCAGGCAGGCGGTGACGGCACCGGAGGTCAGGTTGAGGCGTTCGCGGAGCAGACCGGGGGTCATGGCGCCGCCCTGGCCGTCGCCGTCCAGGATCGCGACCAGCGCCTGCACGTCGGTGTGGTGCAGCTTCTGGCTCTGCGCGAAGTCCTGCGCGATCCGGTTGAACTCGCTGTTCATCCGGCGCAGCTGCACGGCGAAGGCGTGCAGCCCGGTCGGGGACTCGTCCTGGAGGTTGTCGGGCACCCCCCCATCGTAAATAATCTCGATTATTAAGATACTCAATCGCTGAGATATATCCTTCCTCGCGGGGAGATCCCCCGGTTCCGCATCCCACGGGAGAGAGCGATGACATCCCTGCCGCGTGCCGTCCGATGGCTGCTGCCAGTGGTGCTGCTGGTCGCCTGGCTGGGCATCGGGGGCACCCTCGGCCCGTACGCGGGCAAGCTGGGCGAGGTCTCCACCAACGACCAGGCGGCCTTCCTGCCGCGCAGCGCCGAGTCCACCAAGGCCGTCGCCGAGCGCACGGCCTTCAGCCGGAACGGGACCGTACCGGCGGTCGTCGTCTGGACCGCCGACCGCGGCCCGGTGACCGACGCCCAGCAGCAGGCCGCCACGGCCGCGCTGGCCTCGCTCGCCGGCACCGAGGGGGTGACCGGGCGCCCCTCCCCCGCGCTGCGCTCGGACGACGGCCGGGCCCTGCAGGGCGTCGTGCAGCTCCGCCCCGACCTGGGCCGGGACGTCGGGGACGCCGTCGGCCGGATCGAGGACACCGCGGCCCGGGTCGCGGGGACCACCGCCCACGTCGCCGGGCCCGCGGCCTCGCAGGCCGACCTGGGCGACGCCTTCGCGGGCATCGACGGGCTGCTGCTGTTCACCGCGCTCGGCGTGGTGCTGGCGATCCTGCTGCTGGTCTACCGCGCCCTGCTGCTGCCCCTGGTCATCATCGTCGGCTCGGTCTTCTCGCTCGGCCTGGCCTGCGGGGTGGTGTACGTGCTGGCGGACCACGGCGTCGTCCGGGTCGACGGCCAGGTCCAGGGCATCCTGTCGATCCTCGTCATCGGCGCGGCCACCGACTACGCCCTGCTGCTCGCCGCCCGTTTCCGGGAGGAACTCGCGGCCCGCGGCGACCGGTTCACGGCGATGCGCGCCGCGCTGCGCCGCTCGGCCGGGGCGATCGTGGCGAGCGCGGCCACCGTGGCCCTCGGCCTGCTCGCCCTGCTGGCCAGTGACCTCACCAACAACCGCGCCCTCGGCCCGGTCGGCGCCGTGGGGATCGTCTGCGCCGTCGCGAGCAGCCTGACCTTCCTGCCGGCGGCGCTGCTGCTGCTCGGCCGGGCCGCCTACTGGCCCGCCCGGCCGCGGGAGAGGCGTCCGGAGGGCGAGGGCGTGTGGCGGCGGATCGCGGCCCTCGTGGACCGCGCGCCGCGCCGGGTCTGGGCCGTGAGCCTGGTGGTGCTGGTGGGCTGTGCGGCCTTCTCCCCGGCGCTGACCGCCCGGGGCGTGCCGCTGGACGAGATCTTCGTCCACCAGGCCCCCTCGGTGACCGCCCAGCGCGTCCTCGGCGAGCACTTCCCCGGCGGTGCGGGCAATCCCGCCGTGGTCATCGCGCAGGCGGACCGGCTCGACCCGGTGACCCGGGCCGCGGCCGGCACCGACGGCGTGGACTCCGTCGCCCCGCGCACCGCCTCGGGCCGTCCCGGTACGGGCGGGCCGCTCGTCGCCGGCGGCCGGGTTCTGCTGGAGGTGACGCTGAAGGACGCCGCCGACAGCGACGCCGCCAAGGCCACGGTGCAGCGGCTGCGCACGGCCGTGCACGCGGTGCCCGGCGCGGAAGCGGTGGTCGGCGGATACACGGCGCAGCAACTGGACACCCAGCGGACCGCCGAGCGCGACCGCACGCTGGTCGTCCCCGTCGTCCTCGCGATCATCCTGGTGATCCTGGCGGCGCTGCTGCGCAGTCTGCTGCTGCCGCTGCTCATGGTCGCCACGGTGGCCCTCAACTTCGCCGCCACCCTGGGGGTGTCGGCGCTGGTCTTCCGCCATGTGTTCGGCTTCTCGGCGACGGACGCCTCGGTGCCCCTGTACGGCTTCGTCTTCCTGGTCGCCCTCGGTGTGGACTACAACATCTTCCTGATGACCCGGGTCCGCGAGGAGACGCTGCGCCACGGCACGCGGCAGGGCGTCCTGCGCGGGCTGACCGCCACCGGAGGGGTGATCACCTCGGCGGGCGTGGTGCTCGCGGCGACCTTCGCGGCGCTCGGCGTGATCCCGCTGGCCTTCCTGCTGCAGATCGCCTTCATCGTGGCCTTCGGGGTGCTGCTGGACACCCTGCTGGTGCGCTCGTTCCTGCTGCCCGCGCTGGTACGGGACATCGGCCCGAAGGTGTGGTGGCCGGGCGCCGCGGCACGCCGGGGCGACGGGCCGCCGGCGCCGGAAGGCGCCGCGGCACCGCCGCGGGTGGCGGAGCGTCAGACGACCTGATGCAGCCAGCGGACGGGGGCGCCCTCACCCGCGTAGCGGAAGGGCTCCAGTTCGTCGTCCCAGGGCTTGCCGAGCAGCTTGGCGACTTCCGTCTCCAGGTCGGCCTCGCCCTTGCGGGCGCGGGCGAGCGCGGCGCGCAGCCGGTCCTCGGGGATGAGGATGTCCCCGTGGATGCCGGTGACGGCGTGGAAGATGCCGAGTTCGGGGGTGCTGCTGTAGCGCTCCCCCTCGGCTCCGGCGCACGGCTCCGCCGTGACCTCGAAGCGCAGCAGGTGCCAGCCGCGCAGTGCGGACGCCAGCTTGGAGGCGGTGCCGGGTTCCCCCTGCCAGGAGAACTCGGCCCGCCAGGTGCCCGGAGAGGCGGGCTGGCGGATCCAGTCCAGGTTCACGCGCACGCCGAGCACGCCCGCGACGGCCCACTCGACGTGCGGGCACAGCGCGCGTGGCGCGGAGTGCACGTACAGAACTCCACGTGTCGTCACCGGGACCTCCAGTGTGGGACGAGGTACGCCTTCCCCAGCGGCCTCATGCCCATAACCGAGCCATCCGGGACAGCAGTGGACATTCTGCACTAATCATAACGAATGAGACAAGATCTGACCTCTGATCACCTCTTTCGCACCACCTGTCAGGGAAAAAGCTACCGTGCGGCGTCAGGCGAGGAGTGACGTACTGTCGGGATCAGCGAGAAGTCACCCACTCGTCCGAGGGAGAACGGATGCGCCAGTCGCTCCCGCGCGGGGTCATCGGCGCCCTGATCGCGCTGGTCACCCTGCTCACGACGGCACTTGCGGCCGGCTGCTCGGCCGCGAACGGCCCGGGCAGCACCGAGGCCGGCGCCGCGGGGCGGGCGGGCACGGCGAAGCGCCCCGCACAGGTGTGGGACACCACCCCCGCCTCACTGGCCGCGCTCGGGGACTCCATCACCCGCGCCTTCGACGCCTGCGGGATCCTGACGGACTGTCCGGACCTGTCCTGGGCGACCGGCAGCCGCCGCTCCGTGGAGAGCGTGGCCTCCCGGCTGCTGGACAAGCCGGCCACCAAGAGCTGGAACCTGGCGGCCAGCGGCGCCAAGATGCACGACCTGCCGGCGCAGGCGCACAAGGCGGCCGAACGGCGCCCACAGCAGGTGACGATCCTGATGGGGGCCAACGACGCGTGTGCGCGCAGCACCGACCGCATGACCCCGGTGGCCGAATACCGCCAGGATTTCTCCGCCGCCCTGCAGACCCTCGACCGCGAACTGCCGAAGGCCCAGGTCTTCGTGGCGAGCGTGCCCGACCTGATGCGGCTGTGGGACATCGGCCGGCAGAACGTGCTGGGGCGGCAGATCTGGAAGCTGGGCCTGTGCCCGTCGATGCTCTCCGACGCGGAGTCGATGAGCACGGCCGCCCGCGAACGGCGGCTGACCGTGCGCGAGAGGGTCATGGCCTACAACGACGTCCTGCGGCAGGAGTGCGCGCGCCACGAACGCTGCCGCTACGACGGCGGCATGGTCTTCGACTACCGGTTCACCCAGAAGGAGCTGAGCCCCTGGGACTGGTTCCACCCGAGCGCCGAGGGCCAGGCCAAGCTGGCGGGACTGGTCTACGCGGCGGCCTTCGGGCCGGGCGCGGCCGGCCGATAGCCGGACCGATCCCGTCCCCTCGTTCGGGGTTTCGGACACGGCGCGGTACGCGCCACGGGCGAACGGACTCACTTCGGCAACATCGCCGTCACCTCCCCGGCACACCCATTGACACCGCCGGGAGCCCGTAACTACGTTCCCTTCAACATTTCGAACGTGTGACGAAATCTCGAACGACACACCCTGTAAGGGGCGGCTTCCGTGCGCATCACCGGCATCAGCACCCATGTGGTCGGCACTCCCTGGCGGAATCTCACCTATGTGCTCGTCCACACCGACGAGGGGCTCACGGGCGTCGGCGAGACCCGCATGCTCGGCCACACCGACGCGTTGCTCGGCTACCTCCGCGAGGCGGAGGTCAACCACATAGCCGGCTCCGACCCCTTCGCGGTCGAGGACCTGGTCCGCCGGATGAAGTACGGCGACTACGGGCGCGCCGGGGAGATCGTCATGTCCGGCATCGCCGTCATCGAGATGGCCTGCTGGGACATCAAGGGCAAGGCGCTCGGCGTCCCCGTCTGGCAGCTGCTCGGCGGCAAGGTGAACGAGAAGGTCAAGGCGTACGCCAACGGCTGGTACACCACCGAGCGCACCCCGGAGGCCTACCACAAGGCCGCGAGCGCCGTGGTGGAGCGGGGCTACCGCGCGCTGAAGATCGACCCCTTCGGCACCGGCCACTTCGAGCTGGACCACGCCGCGACGACCTACTCCATCTCCCTCATCGAGGCCGTGCGCGACGCCATCGGTCCCGAGGCCGAGCTGCTGGTGGAGATGCACGGCCGGTTCAGCCCGGCGACCGCGATCCGCGTCGCCAAGGAGCTGGCACCCTTCAAGCCCAGCTGGATCGAGGAGCCGGTGCCGCCGGAGAACCTCAAGGCCCTGGCGAAGGTGGCCGCCCACACCGATCTGCCGATCGCGACCGGCGAGCGCATCCACGACCGCTACGAGTTCCGCGAGCTGTTCGAGCTGCAGGCCGCCGACGTCATCCAGCCCGACCTCGGGCACATCGGCGGCATCAACGAGGTCCGCAAGCTGGCCGCCACCGCGGAGACCCACTACGTGCTGGTCGCCCCGCACAACGTCGGCGGCTCCGTGCTCACCGCCGCGAGCCTCCAGCTCGCCGGGTGCACCCCCAACTTCAAGATCCTCGAGCACTTCAACGACTTCGCGGACTCCGAGATCAAGAAGGTCGTCAAGGGCGCCCCCGTGGTCGGCGAGGACGGGTACTTCACCCTCTCGGACGCGCCGGGCCTCGGTGTCGAGCTCGACGTCGACGCCGCCGCCGAGTTCCCCCAGCAGCAGGCCCGTTTCGACCTGTGGGCCGAGGGCTGGGAGCGCCGCAAGCCGAAGGGCGCGCAGTGACCGTCCACACCCCCCGCGCCGTCGTGCTCGACGGGCCCGGCCGGCACCGGATCGCGCCGGCCGGACCGGTGCCGCCCGGTCCGGGCGAGGCCCTGGTCCGGGTGCACGCCGCGGGCATCTGCGGCAGCGACCGGGAGATGTACGCGGGCACCCGCCCCGAGGGCTACGTCCGCTACCCCGTCACCCCCGGCCACGAGTGGTCCGGCACGGTGGAGGCGGTCGGCGCCGGCGTGACGCCCGGCCTGGTGGGCCGGAAGGTCGTCGGCGAAGGCTTCCGCAACTGCCAGGTCTGCGAGCGCTGCCACGCCGGGGAGACCACGCTGTGCAGCGCGCCGTACGAGGAGACCGGATTCACGCAGCCCGGCGCGATGGCGGACACCCTGACGCTGCCCGCCCGGCTGCTGCACGTCCTGGACGACGCGGCCGACCTGCGCACCGCCGCGCTCCTGGAGCCGGCGGCGTGCGTGGCGGCGGCGCTGCTGAAGGCCCCGGCGACGCCGGGCGAGCGGGTGGCGGTCGTCGGCACCGGCACGCTCGGCATGCTGGCCGTGCAGTTCCTGGCCGCGGTGTCCCCGGCGGAACTGCTGGTGGTGGGCACCGGCCGGGTCCGGGAGGAGCTGGCCGCCTCGTTCGGCGCCACGCGGTTCCGCACGGCCGCCGAACTGGGCGACGCCGAAGGGGAGTACGGCCTGGTGGTCGAGGCCGCGGGATCCGCCTCGGCGGCCCGGGTGTCGGCGGGGCTGCTGCGCCGCGGCGGCCGGATGGCGCTGACCGGCATCCCCGCGCCGGGGGCGCTCGGACTCGACCCGACCGACCTGGTGGTGCGCCAGCTGACCGTGCACACGGTCTTCGGGGCGCCGCCCGCCGCCTGGGCCCACACCGTACGGGCCTTCGACGCCGGGATACTGGACCCCGCTCCGCTGATCACGCACGACCTGCCCCTGGAGGAGTACGCCGACGCCCTGGAGCTGCTGGGGAGCCGGGACCCCAAGGTGGGGAAGGTGCTGCTGCGTCCGTGACCGCTCCGTGCACGGCGGACACACGATGTCCCATCCGTGTCCTCCCATACCCAATGAACCGAACGTCGTCCGATATCTCGTACGGCGAGAACGAAGGAGCACCGTGACCGACGCACCCACCCCGAGCCCCGGAACGGGCGGCACCGCCTCCGGTCCCCGTCACCCGGGCCAGTACGCGCTCACCCTCCTCGGTCACGGCGCGCCGGCGGACGACCCGGCCGACTCCTCCCCGCACTCCTTCCCCGACGGCGGCACCTGGCGCACCGAGATCCCCTCCGTGGAGGGCCCGGAGGCGCTGGCCACCGTGCTGGAGGAGAGCGAGCGCCTGGAGGTGCCGGTGCACCGGATCAGCCAGGGCAGCGGCATCTGGATGCTGACGGACGCGGAGATCACCGAGATGGTCACCGCCTGCGCCGAACGCGACGTCGAGCTCTGCCTGTTCACCGGTCCCCGCGGCACCTGGGACATCGGCGCCGCCACCCGCACCGACTCCCGCGGCGGGGGCCTGCGCGCCCGCGGCCACGACCAGGTGGCCGGCTGCGTCGAGGACGCGCTGCGGGCGGCCGCCCTGGGCGTGCGCTGCCTGCTCGTCGCCGACGAGGGCGTGCTGTGGCTGCTGCACCAGCTGCGCGAGCAGGGGCTGCTGCCGGCCGACACCACCTTCAAGGTCTCGGCGCTGGTCGGCCCGGTCAACCCGGCCGCCTACGCGGTGTGGGAGCGGCTGGGCGCCGACTCCATCAACATCCCCTCCGACCTGACCCTCCAGCAGATCACCGAGATCCGCCGGGTCAGCCGGGCGCCGATGGACTTCTACATCGAGGCCCCGGACGACCTCGGCGGCTTCGTGCGGCTCTACGACGCGGCGGAGCTGATCCGCCGCGGCGCACCGATCTACCTCAAGTTCGGGCTGAGCAAGGCTCCCGGCATCTACCCGTACGGACGCCAGCTGCGGGAGGTCGCCCTGTCGACCGCCCGCGAGCGGGTCCGGCGCGGCCGCCTTGTGCTCGACCTGCTCTCCCGGCTGGGCGCGGACGGCGGGCACTCCCCGCTGGGCGCGCGGCTGCCGGGCCCGCTCCACCGCTTCCCCCAGGACATCGCGACCGACCCGGACCAGGCGACCGACCCCCGCCTGGCCGCCGAAAGGATCTGATCAGCCATGCGCATCGCCAGAGCCGCACGTCTGCGCACCACAGCCGCGCTGATAGCCACCCTCGCCCTCGGGGCCACCGCGACCGCCTGCGGGCAGAGCGACAACACCGGCGGCGGCGACAAGGACGGTGGGAAGGGCGGCACCATCGGCATCGCCATGCCCACCAAGTCGTCGGAGCGCTGGATCGCCGACGGCGACAACATGGTCAAGCAGTTCAAGGCCCAGGGCTACAAGACCGACCTGCAGTACGGCGACGACAAGGTCGAGAACCAGGTCGCCCAGATCCAGAACATGATCACCAAGGGCGACAAGCTGCTGGTCATCGCCGCCATCGACGGCTCGGCCCTCAGCGACGTGCTGCAGCAGGCCCACGACGCGGGCATCAAGGTGATCTCCTACGACCGCCTCATCCTGGGCTCGGAGAACGTCGACTACTACGCGACCTTCGACAACTACAAGGTCGGCCAGCTCCAGGCCGGTTACATCCTCGACAAGCTGGGCCTGAAGGACGGCAGCAAGAAGGGCCCCTTCAACATCGAGCTCTTCGCCGGCTCGCCCGACGACAACAACACCAAGTACTTCTTCAACGGCGCGATGGACACCCTCAAGCCGTACATCGAGAAGAAGCAGCTGGTGGTCAAGAGCGGCCAGACCGAGCTCAACCAGGTCACCACCCTGCGCTGGGACGGCGCCACCGCCCAGGCCCGCATGGACGACCTGCTCAGCAAGTCGTACACCTCCGACGACGTGGACGCGGTGCTGTCCCCGTACGACGGCATCTCCCGCGGCATCATCTCGGCGCTGAAGAGCGTGAGCTACGGCACCGCCAAGAAGCCGCTGCCGATCGTCACCGGCCAGGACGCCGAGGTCGCCTCGATCAAGTCGATCATCGCGGGCGAGCAGTCCCAGACCGTCTACAAGGACACCCGCGAACTGGCCAAGGTCGCTGTCCAGATGGGCAACGCGGTGCTGACCGGCGGCAAGCCGGAGACCAACGACTCCAAGACCTACGACAACGGCAAGAAGGTCGTCCCGACCTACCTGCTGCCGCCGGTGAGCGTCGACAAGTCGAACTACAAGGAGACCGTCGTCGACTCCGGCTACATCAAGGAGTCCGAGCTCCAGTAGTCCCGGAGCCGGAACACGACCGACGATCTTCCCCTTCCACCACCCGAGGAGAACGGAAAGCAGGAATGGCCGGACCCGTCCTCGAAATGCGCTCCATCACCAAGACCTTCCCAGGGGTCAAGGCGCTCTCCGACGTCACCCTGACTGTCGCCGAGGGCGAGGTCCACGCCATCTGCGGTGAGAACGGTGCGGGCAAGTCGACCCTGATGAAGGTGCTCAGCGGGGTCTATCCGCACGGCAGTTACGAAGGGGAGATCCTCTTCCGCGGTGAGGCCTGCGAGTTCCGCGACATCCGCGCGAGCGAGCAGCGCGGCATCGTCATCATCCACCAGGAGCTCGCCCTGGTGCCGTACCTGTCCATCGCCGAGAACATCTTCCTCGGCAACGAGCACTCCACCCGCGGTGTCATCAGCTGGAACGAGACGATGCGGCACGCGGGCCGGCTGCTGAAGCGGGTCGGGCTGACCGACCCGCCCACCACCCGCGTCGCCGACATCGGTGTCGGGAAGCAGCAGCTCGTCGAGATCGCCAAGGCGCTGTCCAAGGAGGTCAAGCTCCTCATCCTGGACGAGCCGACCGCCGCCCTGAACGACGAGGACAGCCGCAAACTCCTGGACCTCATCCTGGAGTTCAAGGAGCACGGCATCTCCTGCATCATCATCTCGCACAAGCTCAACGAGATCGCCAGGGTCGCCGACTCCATCACCATCCTGCGGGACGGGCGGACCATCGAGACGCTCGACATGAAGGCCACCGACGAGGACGGCGCGAGTACCGTCACCGAGGAGCGGATCATCCGCGGCATGGTCGGCCGCGACCTCGACCACCGCTTCCCCGAGCGGGAGCCGGAGATCGGCGAGGTGGCCTTCGCCGTCGAGGACTGGACCGTGCACCACCCGATCGACCAGCAGCGCAAGGTCGTCGACGGGGTCTCCCTCAACGTCCGGCGCGGCGAGATCGTGGGCATCGCCGGGCTGATGGGGGCCGGCCGCACCGAACTGGCCATGAGCGTCTTCGGCCGCTCCTACGGCCGTGGCATCAGCGGCCGGGTCTACCTGCACGGCGAGGAGATCCGCACCCGCAGCGTCCCGGAGGCGGTGGGCCACGGCATCGCCTACGTCACCGAGGACCGCAAGCACTACGGGCTGAACCTCATCGACGACATCAGCCGCAACATCTCCCTCAGCGCCCTGTCCAAGGTCGCCCGGCGCGGCGTCGTCAACCAGCACGAGGAGGCCCGGGTCGCCGAGTCCTTCCGCTCGACGATGAACATCAAGACCCCGACGGTCTTCGAGACCACGGGCAAGCTCAGCGGCGGCAACCAGCAGAAGGTCGTCCTCAGCAAGTGGATCTTCGCCGGGCCCGAGATCCTCATCCTCGACGAACCCACCCGGGGCATCGACGTCGGGGCCAAGTACGAGATCTACACGGTCATCAACGACCTGGCGGCCCAGGGCAAGGCCGTCGTCTTCATCTCCTCCGAACTGCCGGAACTGCTCGGCATGTGCGACCGCATCTACACGATGTCGGCCGGCCGGCTGACCGGGGAGATCCCGCGCGAGAGCGCGACGCAGGAAGTGCTGATGCGCCACATGACCATGGACCGAGGTAACTGAGATGGGCAGCCCGGTGAAGACCGACAAGACTCCTCCGCCGCCCGCCGGGGGCGCGGCCGCGGCCGCCGCGGACGGCGGCGCGCGGGCCGGAGCCGCCGGCCTCCTGCTGCAGGCGGCACGGCGCAACATGCGCCAGTACGGCATGATCATCGCCCTGGTGCTGATCGCGGCGCTGTTCCAGATCTGGTCCGGCGGCATCCTGCTCAAACCGCAGAACGTCACCAACCTGATCGGCCAGAACAGCTACATCCTGATCCTGGCGATCGGCATGATGGTCGTGATCATCGCCGGACACATCGACCTGTCCGTCGGCTCGCTCGCGGCCTTCGTCAGCGCGGCCGCCGCCGTGATGATCATCCATCACCACGTCTCGTGGCCGCTGGCCCTGGTCGCCTGCCTGCTCATCGGCGCGGTCGCCGGCGCCTGGCAGGGCTACTTCATCGCGTACGTCGGGATCCCGTCGTTCATCGTGACCCTGGCCGGGATGCTGCTCTTCCGCGGCGGTACGCAGATCTTCCTCGAGGGCCAGTCCATCTCGCCCTTCCCGAGCGGCTTCCAGAAGATCGGCAACGGCTTCCTGCCCGAGGTCGGGCCGCACACGAACTACCACAACCTGACGCTGCTCATCGGTCTCGTGGTGATCGCCATCACCGTCGTCCAGGAGATCCGCGACCGGCGCCAGCAGCTCGCGTACGACCTGGACGTGCTGCCGCGCAACTTCTTCCTGCTGAAGCTGCTCGCCATCGTCGCCTGCGTCGTGGCCTTCACCATGACCCTGGCCAGCTACCACGGCGTGCCGATCGTGCTGCTGATCCTCGCCGGGCTGCTCATCGTCTTCGGCTTCGTGATGCGCAACGCCGTGGTCGGCCGCCACGTGTACGCGCTCGGCGGCAACCAGGCGGCGGCCAAGCTCTCCGGCGTCAAGGACAAGCGGGTCGTCTTCCTGGTCTTCGTGAACATGGGCGTGCTCGCCGCGCTCGCCGGCGTCGTCTACGCGGCCCGGCTGAACGCCGGTGTGCCGCAGGCCGGCATCAACTTCGAGCTCGAGGCCATCGCGGCCGCCTTCATCGGCGGTGCCTCCGCCACCGGCGGCGTCGGCACGGTGCTGGGCGCCATCATCGGCGGCCTGGTGCTCGGGGTGCTCAACAACGGGATGTCGCTGGTCGGCATCGGCACGGACTACCAGCAGGTCATCAAGGGTCTGGTGCTCCTGGCCGCGGTCGGCTTCGACGTCTGGAACAAGCGCAAGGTCGGTTCGTAAAGCAGCTACCTATCGAAGGAGCCGCAAGTGAACAGACGTACATTGATCGCGGGCGCGGCGCTCGGGGCGGTCGCGCCCGCGATCGGCGGGACGAACGCCTGGGCGGCCGGCAAGGCCGCCACGGCGCGGCAGACCGCCGACGCCAGGCACAGGCCCGCGGGCAGGAGCAAGGTGAGCAAGGAACACTTCGGGACCCTCGAGGACGGCACCAAGGTCGACATCTGGACGGTCAGCAACGGCGGGATCACCCTCAAGGTGCTCTCGTACGGCGGCGTCGTCCAGACCCTGGAGCTGCCCGACCGGCGCGGCCGCCGCGTCAACGTGTCCCTCGGATTCGACGACCTGGCCGGCTACGTGGCGAGCAGCCCGTACTTCGGCGCGCTGATCGGGCGCTACGGCAACCGCATCGCGGGCGGGAAGTTCACCCTGGACGGCCACACCTACCAGCTGCCCGTCAACGACGGCCCGAACAGCCTGCACGGCGGCGACCGGGGCTTCGACAAGCGGGTCTGGGCGGTCGAGGGCTTCAAGGCGGGCTCGGACGCCGGTCTCGTGCTGCGCTACACCAGCGCGGACGGCGAGATGGGCTACCCGGGCACGCTGAAGGTCAAGGTCGTCTACACCCTGACCGCCGACGCCCGGTGGCGGATCGACTACACCGCCACCACGGACAAGGCGACGGTCGTCAACCTCACCAACCACACGTACTTCAACCTGCGCGGCGAGGGCGACGGCGGCATCTACGACCACGAGGTCCAGATCGCCGCCCGGCGCTACACCCCGGTCGGCTCCACCCTGATCCCCACAGGTGAGCTGGCGCCCGTCGCGGGCACCCCGTTCGACTTCCGCTCGGCGAAGACGATCGGCCGCGACATCCGCTCCGCCCACCAGCAGATCCTGTACGGGCAGGGCATCGACCACAACTTCGTGCTCGACAAGGGCCGTACGGCCGCGCCCGAGCACATCGTGACGGTCACCGAGCCGGTCTCCGGCCGGGTCATGCGGATCGCCACCACGGAGCCCGGTGTGCAGTTCTACACGGGCAACTTCCTGACCGGGGCGTTCGCCGGCTCCTCGGGCCGGGTCTACCGGCAGGGCGACGGCTTCTGCCTGGAGACCCAGCACTTCCCGGACTCCCCCAACCAGCCCTCGTTCCCGTCGACGGTCCTGCGGCCGGGGCAGACCTACCGCTCCACCACCGTGCACTCCTTCGGCACCCACTGAGCGGCTCCACCCTCCCCGCGGGCGGGGGGGGCCCGGGGTGGATGCCCCGCGCCCCCCCCCCGGGGGGGGGGGGGGGGCGGCGGGGGGGGAAGTTATAAAAAAAATAGCAGCCCGCCAAAAGAA
>NZ_JBHYMQ010000016.1:82585-154904 GCF_042742985.1 Streptomyces sp. NPDC058864
CCCTCCTTTTTTCCCTTCTTTTTGTTAATACCCTACCCCACGGCGACGGGGGGCCCCCCCTTTGTTCATCCCCCCCCCCCGGGGGGGGGGGGCCCCCCCCCCCCCCCGCCCCCCCCCCCCCCGCCTGTCGACTTGGGGGACGGCTCCGGGTGAACTTCCCCTGGGCCGTACGGGAATGTTCTGGGCCACCGGAATGACAGCGGCACAGAGTCCGCGCGCCGGGGGGTACGCATCCCGTCGATCAAGCCCTGCGGCTTTCGCATTCGACGAGGAGTCCCCCATGAGTCCTGACGGCAGGTCGCCTTCGCCGCGCAGGTTCCGGCGGTACGGACGGCTGACCGGCGTGGTCGTGCCGCTCGCCGTCGCCGCGGCCGCGGTGTCGGCGCCCGTGCTCGCCACGACCCCCGGCGCCGTGACCACCGCGGCCGGCACGAGGGCGGCCGTGAACGACCCCCGGCCGCCCGGCACGCGGAGCGTCGCCGCCGACGACGACGAAGGCGAGGAGGGCGACGAGGGCGAGGACGGCGGCCGCCAGGACGAGGCCCGCGACGACGACGGCGGCGACGGCGAGCGCACCGACCAGCGGGGCGGCCGGGAGACCGACCGCGGCGACAACGGCGGCGACCAGGGCGAGGACGAGCGCACCGAGAACCGCCGGGACGACGGCGGCGACCAGGGCGGTCGCGGTGACCAGGGAGACCAGGGCAACGAGGGCGGCCAGGGCCGGGACGACCGCGGCGACCAGCGGAACGACCGGCCCCAGCAGCAGCGCCGCGACGACCAGGGCGGCAACCGCGACGACGGACGCCGGGACGACGGGGGCGACGGGCGTGACGCCCGAGGCGGCGACTGCGTGAGCATCGACTCCACCCTCCGCAAGCGCGACCAGGAGATCTCCGTCGCGGTGTTCGAGGGCCGGGTCTTCATCGGCGGCCGCACCCTTCCCCGCGGGCGCTTCGTCTGGCACTCACTCAGCGGCAACCGGGGCTACCCGCGCGGCGTCTGCGGGGCCACGGTGACCTCCGTCGGCGACGGCGTGTGGGTCAAGGCGATCACCCGGGACGGCCGGGTGGTCGAGACGCACTGCACCCTCCACGAGACCCCGGGCAAGCAGAGTTCGTGCGGGGAGTGGAAGACCCTGGAGAGCCGCTCCTTCCGCTCGGCCAGGTGACCTCGCGCCCGCGCCGGCCGGTGGGCGACCGGCCCGCGCGGGCGTGGTGCGTCAGGAGGCGTCCTGCCAGTAGAGCGCCGGCCGCGGGGTGCCGGACGGCACCGAGGCGAAGGCCGGCGGGACCTCGGCGGCCAGCGCCGGGTACATCTCCGTGGCGGGCGCCTCGGCCCGCGGCTGCGGCTGGACCTGCGGTTGCGGCTGGATCTGCGGCTGGGCCTGGGGCTGCGGCTCGGGTCTGAACTCGTAGACCGGCTGCGGCGGCGGTGGGGGCGGCGCGAAGGGCTGCTCGTACATCGGCTGGGGCGGCGGGGCCTGCTGGATCTGCGGCAGCTGCTGCACCGGCGGCACGGCGGGCTGCACCGGCGGGGCCGCCTGGATCTGCGGCAGCTGCTGCGGAGCGGGCTGCGGAGGCTGCTCCTGGACCGGCGCGGCGGCCCCCGGCGCGGGTGCGGGTGCGGCGTACCAGGTGCTGCCGTACAGCACCGTGCTCAGCCCCGTGAGCAGCCGCTGGACGTCTGCCTGGGGGCGGACCACCAGCCGCATGAAACGGCTGCTGCTGCCCAGCTTGTTGCCGCACTCGCGGACCAGCACCCCGTGCTCGGCCAGCAGCCGGTCGCGCAGCACCGCGCCGTCGACGCCGTCGGGGAGCTTGACGAAGACGAAGTTGCCCTGGGACGGGTAGACGGTCAGCCCCGGCAGCGCCGCGAGCTGCCAGGTCATCTCCTGGCGGTCGCGGGAGACCATGCGCAGGCTCTGCGCGTACTCCTCGCGGTGGTCCTTGAGCATGAAGACCACGGCCTCGGCGAAGGAGTTGAGGTTCCACTTGGGCAGCATGCGGCGGACCTTCCCGGCCAGCGCGGGGTTGGCGACGAGGTAGCCGAAGCGGATGCCGTGCAGGCCGAAGTTCTTGCCGAGGCTGCGCAGGACGATCACGTTGGGCCGCAGGACGGCCTCGTCGGCGACGCTCGGCCAGGCCTCGGCGTCACTGAAGTCGAGGAACGACTCGTCGATCACGACGAGGTCGAGGTCGGCCAGGGCGTCCATGAGCGCCACGACGGCGTGCTTGGGGAGGAAGCCGCCGTCGGGGTTGTTGGGATTGCAGATCACGGCCGTACGGGAGCCGCGGGCGCGGACGAACGCGACGAAGGCCGCCGGGTCGAGGGCGAATCCGGCGGCCTCCGGGAGGAGGAACATGTCGACGCGCTTGCCGGTCTCCATCGGCTGGTCCGTCCAGCGGCCGAAGGTCGGTATGGGGACGGCCAGGCTCTCGCGGACCAGCAGGTGGTCGATCCAGGTGATCAGCTCGGTGGAACCGTTGCCCATGGCCACGGTCTGCGGGTTGAGGCCGAGCAGCGAGCACAGCTCGTTGGTGATGACGTCGGTGCTGCTCGGGTAGTAGGTGAGGATGTCCCGCATCGACTCCTGGAGCTTGTCGTACATGGCCGGGCTCGGGAAGTACGGGTTGCACGGGATGCAGAAGTCGACGATGTCGTGTCCTTGACCGGAGGACGACAGGCCGCCGGCGGCGCGGCGCAGCGCGAAGTACGAGGGACTGTGCGCGGTGTTGGCGCGGAACAACTCGGTGGCATTACCGGTGACGCCGACAGCGACGGTCACGGCAGGACCTCCCTCGATCACGGGGGCCACGCCGCGGCGGCCCGCTTCCCCTTGCCTTCACCACCTTGTCGCACATCCCTCACATCTGGCGCATGTGGGTCGTTTGTGGGACAAGTCGTGCACGGTCCGGCTATCTTGCGGCCTTCCCGCGTCTCATACGGGCCGGGCCGCGCTTCCGTTCAGCCGAGCGTGCCCGCGGCCGCGACGAGGAGGGCGCGGATCTGGGCGGTGACCGCGAGGCGCCGGGCGACGAAGGCGGGGTCGGTGACCGTGCCGGTGGCCGGATCGGTGTTGCCGGGGCCGAAGTGGAGCACCGGGGTGTGGACATGGCCGCCCGGGGCGGGCAGCGCGAGCCCGTCCCGGAGCAGGGTGGCCCGGTAGGCGATCTCGTTGGAGAGGTAGTCGCCGCCGCCCCCGGCGCGGGCGGCGGAGCCGGCCGTCGGGCCGCCGTCGCGCGTGACGGGGCCGGTGGCCCCGGCGGGGATCTCGGTGACGGTGGTGCGGTCGTGCACCGGGAAGGCTCCGGTGCCGGCGGCGGCGATCGCCCCGTACGGGAGCGTGGACGCCGTCCACTGCGGCTGCCGGCCGGGGGCGGCGACCGGGACCGGGCCGGTGACGGACAGACCGGCGTTGTCGGGGAGGCCGCCGCGCCAGGCGCCGTTGAAGCGTTCGAGGTCGAATCGCCCGTCCCGGCCCTGGCTGACGGTGGTGAAGAGGTCGACCCGGCGCGGTCCGGGCCGGAACCGGGGGCGCAGCACGCTCTCGACCGTGCCGTCGGTGAAGTCGCCCCAGCGCACCGGGAAGACCACGGTCTCGACGCGGGCCGGGCCCGCGGCGGTCTCCAGCGTGACGCCGTCCAGGGCGAGCGCCGCGGCCCCGGACGGATTGCTGCGGCGTATGTCGGTGTCCAGCCGGAAGGGATCGAAGCCGGTCAGCAGGACGCGGCGGACGCCCTCGGCCACGGGCGGGCGGACGGCGTCCTGTCCCCGCGAGGCACGCTCCAGACGGGCCGGCAGCGCCGCGCGCAAGGTCGCGGACAGCGCGAACGCCGGTTCCCACCGCCGCAGTTCCCTGCCGAGGGCGAGCCGGGCCCAGTACAGCGGCCGGTCGTCGTCGTGGTCCAGGTCCCCCGCCACCGGCCCGCGGCCCTGGGCCCGGTCCACCGCGGAGCGCCACAGGGCGCGCCCGTGCCGCCGTACGGTCCGGGCGGCCGCGGCCGGGTCGCGGGCCTCCGCCAGCGCCCGGGCGAACCGCGGAGCCGCGGTGTGGAAGCCGCTGCGCCGCAGGATCTCGCGCGGCACCGCCCCCTCCAGGCGCAGTTCCTCGGCCGTGGGCGGCGGTACGTCGGTGGGCACACCGGGCTGGAGCGGCAGCCGCATCGCGGGGAACCTCCGGGCGGTCGGGTACGGGTCGGCCGCCCGGAGCATGGCGCACCGGGGCTCCGCTCCGCCACCCCGGCGGTCGAGCGCCGCGGTGTGCCCTAGGACGTCAGGGCCCTGCCCGGCTTGCGGACGAGGAAGAAGATGCTCGGCCCGAACCCCACGCGGGCCAGCGGGGACTGCAGCGCGCCCTCCGCCCGTACCAGCGTCGAGTGCGGGACCACCCGCTTCAGCCGCGCACTGCGCAGGTTGGACACCGACAGCCGCCGGTCCACGCGCAGTCCTACGGCCTCCAACTGCGCGGCGACCGTCCTCGGGTGGTGGTTCACGAACGGAATGCTGTCGCGCTCCCGGTTCTCCGCGGAGCGGATGTCCACCGGCGACAACGGCACCCGACGCCGGTGTGCGGCGTAGCGCAGCCGGTTGGCGGCGTGCGCGAGGTTGGCGGTCTCGACGACGGCGGTGCCGCCCGGGCGCAGCACCCGGGCTATCTCGGCCAGGGCGGGCCGCGGGTCGGGCAGGTGGTGCATGACGCGGATCAGGGTGACCAGGTCCACGCTGTCGGAGTGCAGGCCGAGGCCGCCCGCGCTCATCAGCCGCATGCTCACCCCGGCGATGCCCTTGAGGTACTCCTCCGCGTCGTTCAGCTGCTTGCGGCTGGCGTCCACCAGCGTGACCCGGTCGGCGAACTCCCGGAGCACGGGCACGAGCCGGCCGAAGCCGCCCCCGACGTCCGCCGCGTGGCCGAAGTGCCGCCCTTCGAGCAGCCGGCGCAACGCCGCCACCTCCGCGTCGTGTTCGTAGCCGCGGCCCACCCAGTAGGTGCGGTAGCTCTGCGGGTCGTCGTCGTACTGGTTGGTGCGCTGCGCCATGGCGCGCCTCCCCCTCGCGTGCTCGTCCTCCGGACATAGGTCACGCCGCAGGTGCGGAATGGTTCCCTCCGGATCGCCTCCGGCGGCTACGGCTTGCGGAGGTCCAGCGGACCCACGGGCGCGCCGGGCTCCGGCCGCGGCTCCGGGTCCTCCTGCGGCGGCATCAGGGACCGCACCAGAAGCGTGGCGCCGGCCACCGCACCGGGCATGAGCAGGACGGAGACCAGCGGCACCAGGAAGCACAGGATCAACGGCACCCCGAAGCCGAGCGTGAGCGCCATCCGGCCGCGCAGCATGCGCATCCGCTCCCGCAGCGGCACCTCCCGCCGCTGGAAGGCCACGCCGCTGAGTTCGAGCGCGAGGAAGTAGCCGGAGACGCAGAAGCCGATCGCTGGGACGACGGTCTGGCCGACGAAGGGGATGAAGCCGGCGGCGAAGAGCAGGATGCCCCAGGCCGCGACCCGGACCAGCACCCGCAGGCTGTCCCGGGCGGACTGCAGCAGCTCCCGCCACAACGGGACGTCGGGCCCGTCCGGGGCACCGCCCTCGGAGACGTCGACCCGCTCGGCGAGGGACTCGTAGAAGGGCTGGCCGACCAGGAGGGTCACCGCGGTGAAGGAGATCACCGCAAGCAGCAGGCCGCCGCCGAAGGCGACCGCGGTGAGCAGCCCGCGGAACAGGCCGCGCCAGGGCGAGTCCCAGTCGTCGGCGAAGGGCGTGGCCCAGGCGGTCGCGTCGTCGGCCCAGAAGGCGAGGGCGACCAGTGCCGCCGCGTAGCCGACGAGGGTGATCAGCGCGGGCAGCAGCCCGAAGCCGAACCAGCGGCCGTGCCGGAGCACCCAGCGCTGGCCGTCCACGAAGAGCCGTATACCGGAGGCAAGATCTCGCATGCGCGACAGGGTATGCGAACCGCGGGCGGGCGGTACGGCTCAGACCACGACCTCGCAGTCCCGGGCGCCCGAGGGGTCCGGGTCGAAGAGGCAGACGTCGGAACCCGTGTCACCGGAGACGACGCCGGTGCCCGCGATGTCCCCGGCCCTCAGGAAGAGCACGTCGTCGCCCGGCCCGCCGCCGGCGATGCCGGAGTTGGCGTCGGCGTCGCCGATCAGGTCGACGAGGTCGTCGCCGTCGCCGCCGGTCACGCGTCCGCCGTTCCCGCCGTTGATCTCGATCATGTCGGCCCCGCCGCCGCCGTCGACGGTCCCCGCGTTGCCGCCGTGGACGGTGATGACGTCGACGCCGCCGCCCCCCGCGACCACCACGCCGGCCGGGACGCCGTGCGCGCAGTCGATCTCGTCGAAGCCCTCGGTGCCGGCGACGACGGCACCGGTGACCGGCAGGCCGTTCACCGTGCAGCCGGCGACGACGGGCGCGGGCGGTTCGCCGGCCCGCGCGGAACCGGCCGGCAGCACGGACGCGCCGGCCAGGAGGAGTGCCGCGCCGGCCAGGACCGGACGGGTGCGCGTACGTGCCGTCATCGCTGCTCCTCGGATGGACGCCTGGAGTGGGGCGCGGTTGGCACGAGCGTCACGTCACGGCACGCCGCCCGCAATCGGGCGGGGTCCGCCCGGGGGACCGCACCGGCACACCGCCTGACGCTCCGTCACCGAGCGGCGGACGTCCCCGGCCCGGCCGCATCTCCTCCCGGACGTGGCGCCGGACCGCACCGGCGCGCGGGCACGGCGCGGGGAACCCGGTCGACGACCCCGCACCCCGGGGAGGCTGTCAGGGACCTCCCCGGGGTGGTGGGTCAGCCGTCCACGGCCACCGGCACCGTGAGACGGCGGTCGGCGACGCTGCGCGCGACCTCGGCGGTGTACGTACCCGCCAAAGTGCGCCAGTCACCCTCCGAGGGGTCCCAGATCTGCGCGGCACGGCGGGCGAGCGCGACACGGGCCTCCGTCACGGCGCCCGCGGGGAGTTCGACGGAGAGGAATCCGGCCAGGACGCGGGCCGGGCGGCCGACCGCCGGGTCCTCCCCCGCGGGCGCCGCCAGGTAGACCTGGACGACCTCGCGGCCGGGCCGGTCGCCGGTGTTGCGCAGCCGTACGGTGAGCGTGCCCAGCACGTCCGGGCCGCCGTCCGCGGCCGGGCCCGCCGCGGGCGTGAAGGAGGCGTCCTCGTAGGCCCAGTCGGTGTAGCCGAGCCCGTGCCCGAAGGGGTACGCGGGCGCCGTCCCCGCCCGCTCCCAGGCGCGGTAGCCGATGAAGACGCCCTCGTCGTAGCGGAGCACCCCGTCCCGGGGCACGACCTCGGCGACCGGGGCGTCGGCCAGCCGGGCCGGCCAGGTGGTGGGCAGCCTGCCGCCGGGCTCGGCCGCGCCGAGGAGCACGTCGGCGAGCGCCGCGCCGGCCTCCTGCCCGGGGAACCAGCCGATCAGCGCCGCGGCGACCTCCTCGCGCCATGGCATCTCCACCGGTGAGCCGGCGTTCACCACGACCACCGTCCGCGGGTTCACCGCGGCCACCGCGTGCACGAGTTCGTCCTGCCGGCCCGGCAGCCGCAGGTCCGCACGGTCGAAGCCCTCGCTCTCGACCCGTTCGGTGGTCGCGACGACGACCACCGCCACCTCCGCGTCCCGCGCCGCCGCGACCGCCTCCGCGATCAACTCGTCCCCGTCCCGCTGCGGTTCCCCGTGGACGAGCGAGAAGACGACCGCCCGGACCGGCCCCCTGCCGTCCCGGGGCAGGACGTGGGTCAGCGAGACCTCGACGGGCTCCCCGGCGGTCAGTTCGACCCGGCCGCGCTCGACGGGCGCGCCGAACATCCCCTCGAAGGGGCCGGACTCGGGGCCGGCGACCTGCGTCCCGTCGAAGACCACCGCACCGTCCACGACGAGCCGGAAACCGCCCAGCCCGCGGGTGCCGAAGTGGTGGGCGCCGCTCTCGCGCGGGGTGAAGGTGCCGGTCACCTCGACGGAGTGCAGGGCGTCGTGCGTCACGCCGTCGGGCAGGTCGCTGCCCATCCACTGCACGTGGCCACCGGGCAGCGTGCACCTGCCGAGGACCTCGCCGGCGGCGTCCCGGCAGACCGCGCGCAGCGCGAACCCCGGCCCGGCGGGCGCCAGTTCCCCGTTGGGGTCGGCGCCCACGGCGTAGGCCAGGGCGGTGCCCCGCGGCAGCGCCGCGCGCAGGCCGTCCAGCGGGGCGACCACGTGGTCGGGGAAGACCTGCGCGGACCCGCCGCCGAGCACCCGGGCGTCGCGCGCGGCCGCGCCGATGAGCGCCATCCGGCGCACCGCGGCGGGGTCGACGGGGAGGACGGGCCGCTCGCCGCGCGGTTCGTTGCGCAGCAGGACGAAGGAACGGCGGGCGATCTCCCGGGCCAGCGCGGGTCCGTCGATCGCGGCGGGGATCCGCTCGGCGGGCACCTCCGCCGGGGTGTCCGCCAGCAGGCCCACCCGGGCGGCGAGCCGCAGCACGTTGCGCACCGCCGTGTCGACGGCGGACTCCTCGGCCCGCCCCTCGCGCACCGCGCGGGCCAGCGCCTCCCCGTAGACGGTGCGCGGCCCGGGCATGGCGACGTCGAGGCCGCCCGCGAGGGCGGCGACGGTGTCCCGGGCGGCCGCCCAGTCGGAGACGACGAAGCCGTCGAAGCCCCACTCCTGACGCAGCACCCCGTTCTGCAGGCGGTGGTGCTCGGTCATGGTGGTGCCGTTGACGGAGTTGTAGGCGGCCATGACACCCCAGGGGCGGGCGTCCCGGACGACGGCCTCGAAGGGCGCGAGGTAGAGCTCGCGCAGGGCGCGCTCGCCGATCACGTTGTCGACGGTGAAGCGCTCGGTCTCGGCGTCGTTGGCGACGAAGTGCTTGACGGTGGTGCCGACCCCGCCGTCCTGGACGCCCGCGACGTAGCCGGTGCCGATCGCACCGGTGAGGTACGGGTCCTCGGAGTACGCCTCGAAGTGCCGTCCGCCCAGCGGCGAACGGTGCAGGTTGACGGTCGGGGCGAGCAGGACGTGCACGCCTTTGCGACGGGCCTCCTGGGCGAGCAGCCGCCCGGCGCGGCGGGCGAGGGCGGGGTCCCACGTGGCGGCGAGTGCCGTGGGGCTGGGCAGCGCGATCGAGGGGTCGTCCGCGGTCCAGCGCACCCCGCGCACCCCGATGGGCCCGTCCGACATGACCAGCGAGCCCAGTCCGATCTCGGGCAGCGCGGGCAGCGACCACATGTCCTGCCCGGCCAGCAGCCGCGTCTTCGCGTCGAGGTCGAGCTTGCCCAGCGCGCGTTCGACCGCGTCGTCGAGCGGGGTTCCGGAGGTGTCGCTCATGGGGTGGACTCCTTCGTGAGGACCTGACAACCCGTCGCCTGCCTGCCTGACTGGTCGCCATCCTCCGGCCCGCGCCCTGTTGATCGGTAGGTGTCGTCATCTCTTCGTTACATTCGGCCGCCATGTGCGAGGACAGGGCCTAGGCTCGCGCCTGTGACTGCCAACGACCGCGGCCGGGGACTCGGCCGCGCGGTCCGCAGCGAGGACCGCAAGGCCGGGATCGTCCGGGCCGCCCTCGAAGTGATCGCCGAACGCGGCTACCGGGGCGCCTCGCTGGCCGCCGTCGCGGAACGGGTCGGGCTCACCCAGCAGGGCCTGCTCCACTACTTCCCGACCAAGGAGGCCCTGCTCGTCGCGGTGCTCGAGGTCCGCGACCGGTGGGACATGGCCCCCGCGGTGCCGCACGGCACGGCCTGGCCGATGGAGATGGTGGCCGGCCTGGTCGAGTACAACGCCACCCGGCCGGGCGTCGTCCAGGTCTTCACCGTGCTCGCCGGCGACAGCGTCACGGAGGGCCACCCCGCACGGGAGTACTTCCGGGACCGCTACACCCGGGTGCGCCGCTGGGCCGCCGACTCGCTGCGCGCCGAGTACGGCGACGCGCTGCCCGGCGGCCTCACACCCGAGCAGGCCGCCCCGCTGCTGGTGGCGGTCATGGACGGTCTGCAGCTGCAGTGGCTGCACGACCCCGGCGAGGTGGACATGCCGGCGGTCTTCCGGCACTTCGTCACCCTGCTCGACCCGGGCCGCGACGACGGGGAACCACCCGGCGGCGCGTGAGGGGCGCGCCCGCCCGGGCACGCCCCTCGTCCCCGTTCGCGCCCGCGGTCACTCGGGCAGACGCACCAGCATCTTCCCGGTGTTGTCGCCGCGCAGGACGCCGAGGAAGGCCTCCAGGTTGTTCTCGATCCCGTCGACGACGGTCTCGCGGTAGCGCAGCCTGCCCTCGCGGATCCAGCCGCCGACCTCCTGGACGAACTGCGGCTGCAGGTCGTAGTGGTCGCCGACGAGGAAGCCCTCGATGCGCAGCCGGTTCTGGATGAGCCGGGACAGGTTGCGCGGGCCGGGGGCGGGCTCGGTGGCGTTGTAGATGGCGATCATGCCGCAGACGGCCACCCGTCCGCGCAGGTTGAGGGCCCCGATGGCCGCCTCGAGGTGCTCGCCGCCCACGTTGTCGAAGTAGACGTCGATGCCGTCGGGCGCTGCCGCCGCCAGCTGCTCGGCCACGGGGCCGTTCTTGTAGTTGAAGGCGGCGTCGAAGCCGTACTCCTCGACCAGGAGCTTGACCTTCTCGTCCGAGCCGGCGCTGCCGATCACCCGGGAGGCGCCCTTGAGCTTGGCGATCTGGCCGGCCTGGCTGCCGACCGCGCCCGCCGCGCCGGAGACGAAGACCGTGTCGCCCTCCTTGAGCCCGGCGACGCGCAGCAGGCCCGCGTAGGCGGTGAGACCGGTCATCCCGAGCACACCCAGGTAGGTGCTCAGCGGGGCGAGGCCGGGGTCGACCTTGACCGCGGCCTCCGCCTTGACCAGGGCGTACTCGCGCCAGCCGAGGGGGTGCAGCACGTGGTCGCCGGGGGCGAAGCCCTCCGCGCCCGAGGCGACCACCCGGCCGACCGCGCCGCCGTGCATCGGCTTGTCCAGCCGGTACGGCTCCGCGTACGACTTCGCGTCGTTCATGCGGCCGCGCATGTAGGGGTCGACCGACACATAGAGGTTGCGCACGAGGATCTCGCCGGGCCCGGGCTCGGGGACCTCGGTCTCGCGCAGCGCGAAGTCCTCGGGCTTCGGCCACCCGTGAGGGCGGGCGACCAGGTGCCATTCACGGCTCTTCGGCATGGGGGAGCGCCTCCAAAGCTTTAGGTTCTTAACTAACCATGAGCCTGGATGTTTGAGGAAGTCAAATAAATCGGCACGGGCGTGTCCCGTCGCACACCGGAGCGCCGGCCGGCGGGGCCGACCGGCGCGGAGGACCGGGGTTCGGAGGAGCGGAGGATCGGGGGCGGAACGGACGGGGCGGTGCCCGTCAGGTGCACCACCACAGGAAACGCGTGCAGGAGGGCGTCGGCTTCGGCGTGTGCGTGGGGGGTTGCGAGGCCGGGGCGGACTGCGGCGGGGCCGAGACCGTGGGGGCTCCGCCGGCAGGGGCCGTGGACCCGGAGCCGGCGGATGAGTGACTGGCCGTGGCGGAGACGGAGACCTTGGGGGACGGCGACTTCTTGGCGCTCTCCGAGGCGCTGGGCGACGCCGAGGTGCTCGCGCTCTCGGACGCCGAGGCCTCCGAGTCGGGCGTCACCGGGTCCCCGGAGGTCTTGCCGCCGGGCGAGGAGGTCGTGCTCGGGGAGGCGCCGTCGGTCCGCGTGTGTTCCGAGGCGGCCGAGTTCGCGCCCGTCACGTAGCCGGCGAGCGGGAGTTCCGCCACGCTCCAGCCGACGAGCACGATGGCGGCGCCCACCAGGGTGCCGACCAGCAGCCGCGAGCGGCGGCGGGTGCGGACGCGGCGGGTACGGGCCCGGCTGCCGGAGCGGCGCGGGGCGCCCTCCGCGGAGCCCCGCCCCCCGCCCTTGCGGCGTTCGGCGCGGCCGCCCTCGGGGGCGGCGGTCTCGCCGTCGCCCGTCTCGGGTCCTTGCGCGGGTGCGTCGGCAGGCCCCTGCGCACCGAGCTGGTGGGCGGGCGTTCCGCACCCCGGGCAGGAAAGGGCGCCGTTGATGTGCCGTCGGCAGGCTGCGCAGTAGTCCATTGCCCTGGCAGCGTATGGGACGCACCGATACGACGTACATATGAGTTGCCCGTCGATCCCGTGAAACCTCTGTGAAACCCGGGACATGCGGGTTTAGGGCGCCGATCAGCCCCGAATCAACCCCGAACCACCACGGAATCAACCACCGAACGGCACATCGGGCATCCCCTGCCCGGCTCCCGGCACCACCAGCAGCGATCCCGACAGGGGCCGCTCCGCCAGTTCCCGGGCGTCAAGACCCGTGCTCGCGGAGGTGATGTAGAGATCCGTCAGGGAAGGGCCGCCGAAGGCGCAGGCCGTGGGACGCCGTACCGGTACCTCCACGACCCGGTCCAGCTCGCCGCGCGGGGTGTAGCGGCGGACGGCCGCCCCGTCCCACAGGGCCACCCAGACGCAGCCCTCGGCGTCCACGGTGAGCCCGTCCGGCAGACCCGCGGATTCCTCGACGACCGCGAACGGCCGCCGCCCGCGCACGAGTCCGGTGTCCTTGTCGACGTCGAACACGTCGACGCGCCGGGTCGGGCTGTCCACGTAGTACATGAGGGAGCCGTCGGGGCTCCAGTCGGTGCCGTTGCTGACGGTCACGTCGTCCAGCACCGGCACGACCGTGCCGTCCGGGGCGATCCGGCGCAGGGTCCCGCCGCCGGGCGCCTCGTCGTAGCGCATGGTGCCGGCCCACAGGGTGCCGGCGGCGTCCACGGCGGCGTCGTTGGCCCGGCGTCCGGGGACGGGGTCGTGGTGCAGCCAGCGGAAGGCGCCGTCCGCGTCGTACAGGCCCACGCCGTCACGCAGGTTGACCACCACGCCGCCGGCCGCGCGCGGCTTGGCCGCGCCGACGTGCTGCCCGGTCGCCATCACGCTCCGGCCGCCGCCGGCCGGGTCGTACCAGTGCACCCGGGAGGCGAGGATGTCCACCCACAGCAACCGGGCGCCGACCGGGTCCCAGGTGGGTCCCTCGCCGAGCCGCGCCTCCGCCTTCAGCGCGAGTTCGACCCCGTTCACCGCGCACCGCCCCGGTGGCCGAGGCGCTCGGACAGCTCGGCGGCGCCCTTGACGGCCAGTTCCTCCAGTTCGGCCCGGCGTTCCTCGCTCCAGCGGATCATCGGCACCGAGATGCTCAGCGCGGCCACCACCCGGCCCGCCGAGTCGCGGACCGGGGCGGCGACGCAGGAGACGTCGGGGTTGGACTCGCGCCGCTCGACGGCGACGCCCCGCTCACGCACCGCGTCGAGCTGGCGCCGCAGTTCGCCGGCGGTAGTGATGCTGTGCTCGGTCATCGCGGCCAGCGGCCCGTCCCCGGGCAGGCGTTCGTCGAGGTCGTCCGGGGGCAGCGAGGCCAGCAGCATCTTGCCGACGGAGGTGCAGTGCGCGGGCAGCCGGCGCCCGGCCGCCGACACCATCCGCACC
Organism: Streptomyces sp. NPDC058864; assembly: GCF_042742985.1. Lineage (NCBI taxonomy): Bacteria > Bacillati > Actinomycetota > Actinomycetes > Kitasatosporales > Streptomycetaceae > Streptomyces > Streptomyces sp. NPDC058864. The sequence goes on from NZ_JBHYMQ010000016.1 coordinate 96,036, forward strand.
GCGTGGGTGCTGTCCACCTTGGCGATGTAGATGACGTCGGTGCCCTCCAGGATCGCCACGTGCACCGTCTCGTCGCAGGTCTCCGCGACCGAACGGGCCACCTGCTGGCCCTCGGCCGCGAGGTCCAGCTGCTCGGCGTAGCGGCTGCCGAGCTGGTACGAGCGCACGCCGAGCCGGTAGCGGCCGGCCTGACCGGGCTGCGGCACCAGGTAGTTGCGCGCGGCGAGGGTCGTCACCAGCTCGTGCACGGTCGTGCGCGGCAGACCGAGCCTGCGGGTGATCTCCGGCGCGGACATCGTGCCGTCGCCTTCGAGGAAGAGCTCCAGGATGTCCAGGGCTCTGGTCACGGCGGGTACGAGACGTCCCATCTCTGCTCGCTCTCTCCGGCGCCTGTTCGAGATTCCGTATAACGATCGGTATCGCGAACGCAGCGTATCCGCGCCAGGTCGTAACGGGCAATGGGCGCGCACCACGCCACGCCGATTGTCTGCTTGTCGGACAAGTCTAGGGCCGTTTGCTACGTTCTCATTGCCCATCAGGGACTTTGTCCCACTTTCCACCTTTCGGTGATTCCTTCACCTCTCTCCTCCTACGGGGTCGCCGTGACGATCACGCCCAGCAGCATGCGCAAGACGCCCACCCGGCCCGGCGGGCTCGTCCCCTCCCCGGCCACCGGCGACGGCGGCCGGCCCGCCCCGGACCCCGGCGCCCCCCGCCGCCACGACTACGCGCGCCACGGCACGCTCACCGGACCCCTCAACGACCCGCCCCGGCCGGGGGTGCTGTACCGGGTCAGGTACCGCAGCCTGATGTCGCGCGAGGGGCACCGGGTCCGCACCTGGCTGCTGCTCACCGCCGCGCCCCTGGCCTCGCTGGGGGTGCTGGTCTGGCTCCTGCAGCCGCGTCACTGGACGGCCCGCGAGGCCGTGCCGCAGTGGGCGCACGTCGCGGACGTCGCGATGCTGGTCTGCCTCGGTCTCGTCGAGCTCTTCCGGCTGGTCTCCGTCGTCTCGTACGCCCATGCCACCCTGGTCGCCCGCGACCCGGTCCCGGTCGCCCCGGCACCGGGCACCCGGATCGCCCTGCTGACCTCCTCCGCCCCGGGCGAGGAGTCCCTGGTGGGGGTGCGGGCCACCCTGGAGGGCGCCGTACGTGTCCGGCACGACGGACCCGTCGACGTGTGGCTGCTGGACGAGGACGACGACCCCGAGGTCCGGCGGCTCTGCGAGTCCCTGGGTGTACGGCACTTCACCCGCAAGGGCGTCGAACGCTGGAACCGGCCCTCCGGCGCCCTCCGCACCGGTGCCCGGCACGGCGACCACAACGCCTGGCTCGACGCCCACGGCGACGCCTACGAGTTCACGGCCTGCCTCGGAACCGGCCAGGTGCCGCTCCCCAACTACCTGGAGCGGATGCTCGGTTACTTCCGCGACCCGGACGTCGCCTTCGTCGTCGGCCCGCAGGTCCACGGCAACCACGGCACGACGGTGGCGCGGGCCGCCGAGAGCCACCGGCTCCTCGTCGACGCGTCGGCCCAGCGGGCCGGCAACCGCTACGGCTCCGCCCTGTTCACCGGCACCACCAACGTCGTCCGCGTCTCGGCGCTGCGGCAGGCCGGCGGGCTGTACGACTCCGCCGCCGGCGACCTGGCCACCGGGCTGGAGATCCACAGCCGCCGCAACCCCGCCACCGGCCGCAAGTGGCGCTCGGTGCACACCCCGGACGTGGTGGCCGTCGGCGAGGGGCCGTCCTCCTGGGCCGGCTTCCTCGACCAGCAGAAGCGCCGCAGCCGCGGCACCTGCGAGTCCCTCCTGCGTCAGTTCTGGAAGGCCCCGTGGAAGCTGCGTCCCGGCAGCCTGCTCTCCTACACGCTGACGGCCGCCCACCACCCCCTGGCGGGTCTCGGCTGGGTCCTCACCGCGCTCGCCTGCGTCCTCTTCCTGGGGCTCGGCGCCACCGGGTCCCCCATCGACCCCGCGGCGTGGCTGGCCCTCCACTGCACCGCCGTCGCGTTCCGCCTCGCCCTCCGCGTGGGCAACCGCGGACGCAGCGTCAGCCCGCACCGCCCCAAGGGCTCCTTCGGCGTCGCCGGGGCGGTGATGTCCGCGGTGGCCGCGCCGCAGTACGTGCTCGCCCTCGTTTCGACGCTGCTGCGGCGCACACCGGGCCCGGCCACCGCGGCCGGGGGCGCCCGGGTCCGCCCGGACCGGCTCGCCACCTTCGGTGTCCACCTGGTGTGGGCTGCCCTGTTCGCCGGTTCGCTGCTGGCCTCGGTGCTCCTCGGCCACGGTCACCCGGCGATGCGCGCCTGGGCGGCGATCGCACTGCTGACCTGCCTGGTCCCGCTGCTGGTCTGGCGGTGCAGCGTGCTGCGGCGCCGGGTGGCGGGCGCCCTGTCCGCACGGCGGGGCCGGCGTACGGTCAGGGGCCGGCACCGTGCGCCCCGGCAGCGCGCCTCCACCCGGATGGCGGCGGTGCGGCAGCACTTGGCGCGGCGCTGAGGGACGCGGGAGAACCGGACAGCCGAGGACGGCCGCCCCGACCGGGCGGCCGTCCTCGCTTGTTCCCGGCCTCGCCCTGGCCGTCCCCCACCGGACGCCGAAGCCGGGGCGGAGGCCCGAACCGGGGCAGCCACCGAAGCCGGGGCGAGTCCCGACGCCGCCCGCGACCCGGCGAACCGACGCACCGTCATGCGGTATCCGAATCCGGTACGACTATTCGGGTGATCATGCGCATCCATGGACAAATAGGGTCGTTGATCAGATCACGACCTTTGGTCCCCTCCAGTCCGAAAGGAACAGAAGTGAAGCGTTTCTCCAAGGCTGTCGCGCTGACTGTCGCCACCGGTGCCCTCGTCCTCGGTTCCGCCACCACCGCCCTCGCCGCCGGCTACGACGGCGGCGGCAAGGGTTACGGCAAGAGCCACGGCAAGGGTTACGGCAAGAGCTACGGCAAGGGCTACGGCCTCGACGGCTACGGCTACGGCAACCGCCGCGGCGGTGCCAGCGCCCGCGCCATCGCCGTCGGCTCGCCCGGCATCCTGAGCGGCAACGTCATCCAGGTGCCGATCAACATCCCGATCAACGTCTGCGGCAACGGCCTGAACGCGATCGGCCTGCTCAACCCGACCGCGGGCAACGTCTGCATCAACGGCTGACGCACACCGTCGCACCACCCGGGGCCGCCGGAGGGCACCATCCTCCGGCGGCCCCGCCATGTCACAGGTCGTTGGTGTACGCCGACAGCCGCGCGGTGCCGTAGCCGCCGTCGATGGGCACGTTGCGGACGGCGTGGCCGGTGAGCCAGGCACTGAGCGTCGCGAAGGAGGCGTCCCCGTGGGTGTCCTTGTAGAGGGCCGCGATCCCGGTGACGTGCGGGGCGGCCATCGACGTGCCGTCCATGTCGCGGAAGCTCCCGTTGAGGTACGCCGACAGGATGCCCATGCCCGGTGCGTGGATGTCGACGCAGGTGCCCCAGTTGCTGAACCAGGCGCGGCGGTCCTCCTGGTCGATCGCCCCGACCGTGAAGGCCGTCCGTGAGCTCGCCGGCGAGACGAAGCACGCGTTGAGGTTGTCGTTCCCCGCCGCGGCCACCGGGAACACCCCGGCCCTGGCCAGGCCCTCGACGGCCCGGTTGGTGGCCTGCGACCAGCGCCCGGAGAGCGACAGGTTCGCCACGGCGGGCTTCTTCGCGTTCCCCGCGACCCAGTCGATGCCCGCGATCACCGCGGAGTCGGAGGTCCGCCCGACGCACGGGAAGACCCGCACCGACACCAGCGTCGTCTTGCGTGCGACACCGGTGTAGCTGCCGCCGACGACGCCCGCCACATGGGTGCCGTGTCCGTTGCAGTCCCCGCCGTCCAGGCCGTCGCCGATCGCGTCGTAACCGGGGACGGCACGGCCGCCGAAGTCCGGGTGGGAGAACTCGATGCCGCTGTCGACGATGTACGAGGTGACCTTGGCGCCGGTGGCCCGCACCTCGAAACCGGTGCCGCCGAGGGCCCGGTTGTTGATCCGGGTCAGGCCCCAGGGCGTGAACCCGCCCAGGCCGCGCAGCCCCTTCGACCGGGGTCCGGAGGAGTCCGGCACCGGGGCCGAGGGCGTGCCCGGGCCGGTCGCCGCCGGCGGGACGGGGACGGGCTTGGTCCCCGGCCGCGGGGCGAAGGACTCCGCCGGGGGTGCGGGATACGGAACCGCCTGCCCGGGTCCGGCCGGTTCCGGCGCCGCCTGGAACGGCACCGTCTGATCCGGGGCCGCCGGGGCCGGACCGGACAGCTCCGGCACCGCCTGCTCCGGTGACTGTTCGGGGGACTGCTCCAGCGGCTGCCCGGCCGGTCCCGGCCCCACCGGCAGGGGTGCCCCGGGTGCGCCGGTGTCCTGGGGGAAGTCGACGGGGCCGGTCGGCTCACCGGGGACGCCCCCGGGGTAGGGGGGCTCCAGGTCGCTGTCGGCGGGGGCGTCCTCCCCGAGCGGAATGGCGACCACCGCGTCCTGCTCCACCTCGTCCACGCCGGGCGCCGCGCGTACCCGCTCCACCTGCGCCGGTGTGAGCCGGGCCGCGAAGCCGGCCAGCGCGTGCCGGTAGGTGAAGAGCGGCTGGACTCCCAGCCCGTCGAGGACGGTCCGCGGTGCGGTGCCGCGGTCCAGGGTCACGATGTACTGGTCCGGAATCGCCCCGGGAGGACCGGGCCGCGGTTCCGCCGCGCTCGGGAAGGGCGCCGCGAGGGCGAGGGCGGGAAGGGCGGTTGTCAGAGCGGCGGAAGCCGTCCGCCGCAAGGAAATTCGCATCTGCGGAGCTCCTTGACCGGTGTCGGGAACTGACGACCCCCCAGGTTTCTGGTTATCAGCTCACCATCCCGGGCGCCCGGTTCCGGCGGCTGATCGGGTGACGCTCCGCATCCGCCCCGCGCTGCGCGTCGTTGACCAGACCGCACGTCTGTGACCCAAGGAAAGGAAGAGCTCGTGAAGCGTCTCTCGAAGGCCGCAGTGCTGACCGTCGCGGCCGGTGTCGCGGTGATGGGCAGCGCGGGTGGCGCCCTCGCAAGCGACGGCGGCAAGGACCGCCACCACGACCGCGGCGGTGCCTCGGCCGAGGCTGCGGCCGTCGGCTCCCCGGGCGTCCTCAGCGGCAACGTCATCCAGATCCCGGTCAACATCCCGGTCAACATCTGCGGCAACGGCATCAACGCCGGCGCGCTGCTGAACCCCACGGCCGGCAACGCCTGCTTCAACGTCTGACGGCGGCGCCCGCCCCCGGACGCCCCGCCATCCGCCCGCACCTCATCTGGAGCTCCGCAACATGCTGAAGAAGGCACTCGCCTGCGCCACCCTCGCGGTGGCCGCGACCGGCAGCGCCGCGGCCCTCGCGCCGACCGCGCAGGCCTCCGACGTCCATGGCGGGAACTACTCGCAGAACGTCAACGTCCTGCCGCACCTCTGCCTGGACGTGAAGCGCGTCAACGTGCTCAACCCAGTCGCGCTCGACGCGCTGACCGAGACCAGCGGCCAGCAGTGCAACGAGAAGTCCAGTGTGGTGGACGGGCACAAGTCGGCGCTGTCCGACCTCGCCGACGTCGGCGCGTACCAGAACTGACTCCACGGCGGGATCCACGGTGGCCGTCCCCGGCGAACGGGGGCGGCCACCGTTCGTGCGTACGCCGGGGAGAGCACGTCCACCGGGCGGAAGCGGGCACCGGACACCGGAAAGGGCCCGGTCCGTCAGTTCTGGTAGGCGCCGGCGTCGATCAGGTCCGACAGCGCGGACTTGTGCCCGTCGACGACCTTCGACTTCTCGTTGCACTGCTGGCCGCTGGTCTCGGTCAGCAGGTCGGCGACCACCGGGTTGAGCACGTTGACGCGCTTCACGTCGATGCAGGGGTGCGGGATCAGGTTGACGTTCTGCGAGTAGTTCCCGCCCGAGGTGTCGGAGGCCACGGCGGCGGGTGCCACGGCGCCGGCGGCCGCGACGGCGAGAGAAGCGCAGGCAAGAGCCTTCTTCAGCATGGGGAGTTTCTCCTCTGGGAGTTCAACGACGTCCTCCGGACGCCGACACCAGGAGCAACGCCCCCCGCCGGGCGGACGTGACGGGCATTGCTCCAGGTTCTCCCTCATTCACTCCCAGGCCGTAGGGCACGCCGCTAATACGAGGAGTCCGCGTCCAACGACCCGAGGACCACGGCGCTGTTGAAACCGCCGGTCCCGCGGGCGAGCACCACGGCCGTCGTCAGCCGTTCCGGCCGCGTCCAGCGCGTGACGAGTCGGATGCCGTACCGATCGCGGGCGGCCCGCGCGTCGCCGCCGCGGGTGGGCGGGACCACCCCGGTGCGCAGGGCGAGGGCGGCGGCCACCGCGTCCAGGGCGCCCGCGCCGGAGGTGAGGCGTCCGACGCCCGCCTTGGGCACCGTCACCGGGACCTCCGCCAGCCGGTCGCCGAAGACCCGGTGGAGCGCCGCCGCCTCCGCCGCGTCCCCGGCCGGGTCGCCGGCGCCGTCGGCGAAGACCACGTCCACGTCCCCGGGGGCACGGCCGGCCTGTTCCAGCGCCGTGGTGACGGCCCGGGCCAGCTGGACGCCGTCGGCCGCGGGCGCCGTGTGGTGGTGGGCGTCGTGCGTGGCGGCGTGGCCGAGCAGTTCGGCGTAGCCGCGCACCCCGCGCTCCGCGGCGTGCGCCTTCTCCTCCAGGACCATCAGGGCGCCGCCCTCCCCGGGGACGAACCCCGAGGCGTGCGGGCTGAAGGGCAGGTAGGCCCGTTCGGGGTCGGTGCCGCGGTGCACCGTGGGCAGGGTGGACTGGCAGGCGAGCGCGTAGGGCGACAGCGGCGCCTCGGTGCCGCCGACGATCACGGCCTTGCCACCGCGCCGCAGCAGCCGCCAGGCGTGCTTGAGCGCGTCGAGACCGCCCGCGCCGTCCGCGGCGACGACGCCGCAGCCGCCGGTCAGCCCGTGCCGGATGGAGATCTGGGCGGCGCCGGCCGCGTGGAACCAGGCGATCGACTGGTGGGCGCCGGCCTCACCGGGCTGCCGCGCCCACAGGGCGTGCGTCTCCCGCTGGCCGGACTCGTTGCCGCCGGAGCCGCTGGAGGTGACCACCGACAGGTGGAACGGGGGGTGGCCGGCGGGCCGCAGCGCCGCGTCGGCCAGCGCCATCTCGGCCGCGGCCAGGGCGAACCAGGTCCAGCGGTCGGTCTCGGCGCGGAGCGTGTCGTCGATCCAGCGCGCCGCGTCGAACCCGGTGACCTCCCCGGCCAGTACGACCGGGGAGCGACTCGCGTCGGGCCTGCCGATCGGCCGGATGCCGTTGCGCCCCGCGACGGTGGCCCGCCAGTAGCGGCGGGCGCCGACGCCGGTGGGGGCGACGACCCCGAGCCCGCTGAGGACCGCGCGTGTGGTCATGCCTCCGCCTCCCGTTCGGGGTCCGGCTCCAGGGCCGAGAAGACCATCGCCGACTGGAAACCGCCGAGGCCGCAGGCCACCGACAGCGCGTGCCGTACCCGCCGTTCGCGGGCGAGGACCGGCGTGTAGTCGAGGTCGCACTGCGGGTCGGGCCGCAGCAGGTTGGCGGTCGGCGGGATCACCCCGCGCCGCACGGCGAGGGCGCAGGCGGCCATCTCCAGGGCGCCCGCCGCGCCGAGGCAGTGGCCGATGACGGACTTGACGGAGCTCACCGGGACCTTGCGCGCGTACTCGCCGAGGGCGCGCTTGTACGCGGCGGTCTCGTAGCGGTCGCTCTGCACCGTGCCGGAGCCGTGGGCGCTGATCCAGTCGAGCTGCTCGGGGGCGATGCCGGCCTCCGACATGGCGGAGATGATCGCCTCGCTCAGCTCGTAGCCGTCGGGGCGCAGACCGGTCATGTGGTAGGCGCCGGTCCGGTTGTCCCAGCCGCCCACCTCGCAGTAGACGGACGCGCCCCGGGCACGGGCGTGCTCCAGTTCCTCCAGCACGAGCACGGCGCCGCCCTCGCCGAGGACGAAGCCGTCGCGCCGGGCGTCGAAGGGTGCCGGGGCGAGTTCGGGGTCGCCGGCGAAGGCGGTGGTGGCGCCGATCGCGTCGAAACACGCCACCGTGACCGGGGAGATGGGCGCCTCGCCCGCGCCCGCCAGCATGACGTCGGCCTCGCCGTCGCTCAGCGTCCGGAAGGCGCAGCCGATCGCGTCGACGCCGGAGGTGCAGCCGGTGGAGACGACCGAGGACGGACCGTGCAGGCCGTGCCGGAGCGAGAGTTCGGCGGCGGCCGAGGAGGGGTGCATCGCCCGGTGGAGGAAGGGCATGCCGTGGTCGGGGCTGACCTCCCAGTGCCGGCCGCCGTCGCTGGCGACGACGTACTCGTCCTCCAGGGTGACGGTGGCGCCCACGGCGGTGCCGAGGCAGACCCCGATGCGGTCGGTGTCCTCGGCCTCCGTGCGCAGTGCGCTGTCGGCGAGCGCCTCGGCGGCGGCGGCGAGCGCGAACTGGGCGAACCGGCCGTTGCGGCGCGTCTCCCGGGGGGTGAGGCCGGCCGCGAGTGGGTCGAAGTCGGCCTCGGCGGCGATCCGCGAGCGGTACCGCGCGGGGTCGAAGCGGGTGATCCGGCGGATCGCCGGCCTGCCCCCGACGATCCGCTCCCAGAACGCCTCCCGCCCGACGCCGCCGGCGGCGACGGCCCCGACGCCGGTCACCACCACCCTGCGCGCGGTACGGCCCGCGGTCACCGGTCGACCAGTTCGCGGCCCGGTGCCGGGCCCTCCGTCGCGGGTCCCGCCGCGGTCGCGGCACGGGCGATGGCGGCGGCCTGCTCGCGGGTCTCGGTGTCGACGTGCCCCAGTTCGGGGCGCGGCGCGAGCGGTGCCAGGAAGAACACGGCGCGGGCCACGGAGCCGGAGGTGTTCACCAGCCGGTGGCGGACCCCGCGCGGGATCAGCAGGGCCTCGTTGGCGGCGACGCTGCGCGGCGAGCCGTCAAGGTCGACCCGCACCTCGCCCTCCACGACGACCAGTTGTTCCTGCGAGTACGGGTGGTGGTGCTCGGCGACGGCCTCGCCGGGGCCGACGGTGACCATGCCGCAGAACCCGTCGGTCGTACCGACCGAGGTGGTCGTCAGCAGGGTGCGGATGTCGCCGCCGCGGCGGGTGTCGGCATGGGTGTCCAGGGTGCCGACGGGACGGATCCGGCGGGACTCCAGCCGGTCCTTGATCAGCTGCATCTGGACACGGGAGTTGCTGTTGATCCGTTGCCGCATGCCCTCGTCGTCGACGGGTGCGTCCACCTTCATCCGGAAGTCCTGCAGCCAGCGCATGCGGGTGCTCTCCGGGCCGAGCTCCTCGTACTGCCAGTAGATGTTCATGAACTCGAACGGGCCGGTCTCCAGCCGCCGGGCCCGCACGGTGCGGGTGGCGGGGTCGGCGGTGCGCTCGGACACCCAGGACCAGATGCGGCCCTTCTCGTCGGGGTGCATGGTGAGCCGGAAGCGGGTGGTGTCGCCCTCCTGGGAGATGATCTCGGCCTCGGCGTACTCGCTGAAGAGGGTGGGCCAGCCGGCGACGTCGTTGGTCCGCAGCCACACGTACCGCAGGGGTGCGTCGATGACGATCTCGTTCTCGGTGTGCATCGTCATCGGTTCCGCACCTCCGCGGCGCGGTGGCCGGACAGACGTTCCGTCACTGGATTCATGGGGGGACTACCTCCAACCGAGCGGGCCGAATAATCACACAATCGGTCCCCGCGGTGACGGAACGTGACACACCCTCCCGGCCCGCTCCACCCGGACGGGGGCACACTTCGTGAGGGTCCGTCAGCGGGCCTTCCCGCGCCGGTGGTCGCGGACTCGGAGCGTCCGGTCCGGAAGCGGTGCGCGGCCCGCTCTCACGCGCGATGGTGGGGCGCCTCCGTGCCGTCCACGTGGGTGCCGGGCACCACCGGGGCGTGGGCGGGCGGCAGGTCCTCGGGGACGCGCTCGCGGTCGCGGCCGTCCTCGCGCTGCGGGGCGGCGTGGCGGGCGGGCCCACCCGTCCTGACCTGGGAGCGGTGCGGCCAGAGCGATGACTTCCTGTGCTTTCCGGTCATAACGGGCGAATACCCGTACCGGACCCCCGTCACCCGTCGTCCGTCACCGGTCGTCCGTCACCCGTCGTCGGTCGGCGTCACGCCGCCGTGAGCGCGACCGCCGCCTCCGCCGTGTGCACCAGGAAGGTGAGGGTCTCCTGGAAGTACAGCCGCACGCTGGTGTCGTCGTGCGACAGGTAGCCGATGGAGACGTCCTCGCCGATGCGCAGCTCGAAGTCGCCGCCGCGGGTGGAGAGCAGGAACGCCCCGTCGATGGCGGGTGCCCACACGATCTCCCCGTCGAGGAGCCGGGCCAGGTGGGCGTGGATCGGGTAGCCGTAGTGCGAGGTCTCGTTGACGGCGGTGTACGCGTCGGCGCTCAGCGCGAGCGTGTACGGGCCGCCGACGCCCGCGAGGCGGAGCGCCGAGATGGCCTGGCTGACGGCGTTGGGGTAGTCGCGCACGTCGGCGGGGAGGCTCAGCGGTGGATTCGAGGCGCTCGCGCGGATGCCGGTGATGCCGGCCGCCGCGTACCCCTCGAAGACCGCGCGGTCCTCGGTGAAGGCGATGCGCCGGGCGGCGTCCTTCACGGGCTGCCAGTCCGCGTCCTGGGCGCCGCGCTCCACGATGTCGACCTCGCTGCGGTCGACCGTGAAGGGCACGCGCAGCTCCACGACCGGCTGCGCGCGGCGCACGCGGGCGACGACGCCCTCGTGGGGCGCCTCGACCGGGTCGAGGTGGCCGGTGTTCACCCCGGCGAACGCGGGGCCGGCCGCCTCGGGCACGTCCACGATCCGGCGGGCGGCGACGTGGCGCTTGAAGGTGCGCCGCGCCTCCTCCTCCAGGTCGTCCCAGGCGGCTTCGGAGATGGGGGCGAGTTCCCGGTGCAGGTTGTTCATGACGTGACGGTCTTCCTCAGGTCGCCGATCCCCAGCGACTTCGCGGCCGGGACGGCCGCGACGGCGGGGGGATCGGGAAGGTCGTCCAGGAAGTCGGCGGAGGGCACGAAGAACAGCGTGCCGGTCACGGCCCGGGAGAAGTCCAGGATCCGGTCGTGGCTCGCCTGCCCGTCGCCGAGGAACATGTTGCGCAGCATCCGCTCGGTGACCTCGGGGGTCCGCGCGTAGCCGATGAAGTACGTCCCGAACTCGGCGGTGCCCACCCGGCCGAACGGCATGTTGTCGCGGAGGATCTGCCGTTCGGTGCCGTCCGCTTCGACGATCGTGGTCAGGGCGACGTGGGAGTCGGCCGGCTTGACGTCGTCCGCCATCTCGACGTTGCCCAGCTTGCTGCGGCCGATCACCCGCTCCTGCGCCTCCACGGGCAGGGCGTTCCAGGCGTCGAGGTCGTGCACGTACTTCTGCACGATCACATAGCTGCCGCCCGCGAAGTCCGGGTCCTCGTCGCCGGTCAGGACCGCCTCGATGGCCTCGGGGCCCACCGGGTTCTCGGTGCCGTCGACGAACCCCAGCAGGTCGCGGACGTCGAGGTACTTGAAACCGTGCACCTCGTCACGGACCGTGACGTGGCCGCGCAGCCGGTCCATCACCAGCGAGGCCAGCGCGAAGCACAGGTCCAGCCGGGTGGCCCGGATGTGGAAGAGCAGGTCGCCCGGGGTGGCGGGCGCCTGGTGGCGGGCCCCGGTCAGCTCGGCGAAGGGGTGCAGCCCGGCCGGGCGCGGTCCCGCGAAGAGGCGGCCCCACACGTTCGACCCCACGCCGGCGACGCAGCTGAGCCGCCCGTCCGGGGTGCCGAAGCCGACCGAGCGCTGCAGACCGGACAGGTCCTCCAGCAGATCGCGGACGGCACTCTCCCCGCCGGGGTCGACCGTCACGACCAGGAAGATCGCGGACGTGGTGAGAGGGCTGAGCACCGGCTGCGGCAGCGGTTCCGCCATCACCACGCTCCTTCGTGTCGGGGCGGCGCCCGGGGCCGGGCGGACACGCTCAAGTCTGCTCCGGGCCCCGGCCCGGTGCATCCTGACCAGGAGCGGCACCGAACCCCTGCGGAAGGCGGCTGGACATGAGCGGTGGCCCGGAAGGGGAACGGCGGCGCCTGCTGACCGTGCTGCTGCTGGTCCTCACCGTGCTCAGCGGGCTGGTCGACGCCGTGAGCATCCTCAGCCTGGGCCATGTCTTCGTGGCGAACATGACCGGCAACCTGGTCTTCGTCAGCCTGGGCCTCGCCGGGGCGGCCGAGTTCTCCGTCGTCACCTCGCTGGTGGCCCTCGGCGGCTTCGCCGTGGGCATCCTCTTCTGCCGGGCGGCGCTGTCCCGGCTGGGTCCCCCGGTCGCGCTGGTGAGCGCGGCCGCTCTGTGCGAGACCGCGCTGTTCGCCTCGGCCACGGCACTGCACGCGCTGGACGGGCCGCGGCGCGTGCTGGTGGCGGTCTGCGCGGTGGCGATGGGCATCCAGAACGCGATGGCCGGGCGCGTCGGCATCGCCGGGCTGACCACAACCGTGATGACCCGCACCCTCGTCGGGCTGCTCGGTGACACCGGCGCCGCGGCGCACGACCGGAGGGTGGCCGTGCGCCAGGCGCTGAGCGTCGCCGCCCTGGTGGCCGGCGCCCTCGCCGGGGGCCTGCTGGTGCTCCTGGTGACACCGCCCGCGGCGCTCGGCGCGGCCACGGGGTGCGCGCTGGCGGTGGCCGGGGCGGCGACCGTCGCCGCCCGCCGGTAACCCGTCCTCCCGTACGGCCGCTCAGAAGCGGACCGGGAGGGCGACCAGGCCGCGGGTGCGCATCGAGGGGCGCCACCGGAGCTCCGCGGGGTCCGCGTCCAGGGCGAGCCCGGGGAAGCGGGCCAGCAGTTCGGTGAGCGCGATCTCGGTCTCCAGCCGGGCCAGGGGTGCGCCGAGGCAGTAGTGGATGCCGTGCCCGAGGCCGAGGTGCGCGGTGTCGGCGCGGCCGAGTTCGAGCCGGTCGGGCTCCGGGAAACGGGCGGGGTCGCGGTTGGCCGCGGCCAGCGACAGCAGCACCGTCTCGCCGGCGGGGACGGTGACGCCGCCGATGGTGACGTCCTCCAGCGGGAAGCGCCGGATGGCCAGCGGGGCCGGTCCGTCCCAGCGGGTCAGCTCCTCGACCGCCGCCGCGGTCGAGCCCGGCTCGGCCCGCAGGGCGGCCAGTTGCCCGGGGTGCGTCAGCAGCGCCAGGACGGCGTTGCCGATGAGCTGCACGGTGTTCTCGTACCCCGCGAACAGGACGAGGAAGGTCAGCGACATCAACTCGTCCTCGCTGAGCCGGTCGCCGTCGTCGCGGGCGGCGATCATCGCGGAGAGCAGGTCGTCCTCGGGGTGGGCGCGCTTGCGGGCGATGAGCTGCCCGAAGTACGCGAGCATGGCGCCGACCGCCTCCTTCGCCGCGGAGGGACGCGCCGGGTCCGGTGCGACCAGCGCGTCCGTCCAGCCCCGGAAGTCGCGGCGGTCGCCGGGGGCCACGCCCAGCAGGTCGCAGATCACGCTGATCGGCAGCGGCGCGGCGTAGGCGGCGATCAGGTCGGCGCGGCCGTCGGGGGCGACGGCGTCCAGGAGTCCGGCGGCGGTACGGCGGACCGGCTCGCGCAGGTCCGCGACGCGGCGCGGGGTGAAGGCCTGCGACACCAGGCGCCGGATGCGGGTGTGGTCCGGCGGGTCCATGTTCAGCAGGTTGGCGTCGAGAGCGGGCGGCAGCGCGAACCCGGAGTAGTTGCCGGGCAGGGCGTTGCGCTTGTCCAGGGACAGCAGCGGGTCGCCGAGCGCCTGGCGCACGTCCTCGTACCGGGTGACCACCCAGGCGGGATGCCCGTCGGTGCCGGTCACACGGTGGACGGGACCGGCCTCGCGGAGCCTGCCGTACGCCCCGTAGGGATCGGCGATCAGCTCGGCGGGGCCAACGGGTGCCTGCCCGGGCGGCGTTGCGTCCGGCACGGCGTCCGGCTCGGCGTTCGGTGGGGTCGAGGTGGCCATGACCCCACCCTAAGAGCCGGCTCGTGGCGCTTCGTCCCTTCGCCCCTGCGGCCGCCTCGACGGGCCCTAACCGAGCGCCGCCGACAGGAGAGCGGCGGCCACGAGGTAGGCGATCACGGCGGCGACGATGACGCCCACCATGGCGAGCGCCTTCACCGCGGAGGGCAACCCGGAACGGGCGATCTTCAGGTTGATCATGGTGGCCGCTCCGCCGGCGATTCCGCCGAGGAGCCCGCCGAAGACGATCAGCACCAGCGGAAGGAACGTGCCCCCGGCCTGCCACGGGGAAAGTCCCCGGAACTGGGCCCATCTGTCGGGCTTCACGGCGGAATCGGGCAGGAGGTCGGGCAGCTGGGCCATGCGGGCTTCCTTGATCACATCGGAATGAGGAGCGCAAGGATGACGCATGTCCCGGACGGGCGAGGAAACTCCCGGTGAACGACCGGGCGACAGTAGGTCTCTCCCGCGGTGAGACGGGCCCGGCGGCGACCGTGTTGCCGAGGCTCTGCCCGCCGGAGAGCTTGGAGCCGCGGTGCGTCCGAGAGCGGTAAGCCCTCGGGCGGCATCAGCCGAAGACCTCCGGGTGCTCCCGGACCAACTCCGGTATGCCGGAGGCCGGTCTGCCCAGGATCTCCCTGATGTCGTCGGTCGCGCGGTCGTAGCGGTTCGCGGCGTGGAGGCGGGCCATGGTGGCGATGTGCTGCCGTACGTGGTCCGGGAGCCCCAGCGCGTCCAGGTCCCGGGCCCACTCCTCGTACGGCACGTCGAGGTAGCGGACCTTCCTCCCCAGCGCCTCGGTGAACTCGGCGGCGATCGCCGTCATGTCTCGGGACTCCGCCCCGGTCAGCTCGTGGACCCGGCCGACGTGCGACGCCGGGTCGGCCAGTACCGCCGTGACCACCTCGGCCACGTCGCGGGCCAGGACGGGCGAGGTGCGCCCGTCGCCGAAGGGCAGGCGGATCGTGCCGTCCCGGGCGATCGAGCGGAACCCGAGCCCGAGGAAGAGCGGGTTCTCCATGAAGACCGTCGGCCGGATGTGGCACACCGGGACCCCGGACCAGTCCATGACCTGCTCCGCCAGCCACTGCTGCCACTGCTGCTTGGACTCGGTGGTGCTGGTGAGCTCCATCTGCGAGACCGTCATCTGCGACATGTTGACCAGGACGTCGAGTCCGCCGTGGGCGCGGGCCACGGCCGCCGTCGTCGCGGCGGCCTGCAGGTACTGCGCCGACACGCCCATCCCGAAGTACATCCGGCCGCAGCCCTCCGCCGCCCGCGCGACGTCCGCGGTCCTGATCAGGTCGCCGGCGAACACCTCCGCCCCGGTGGCCCGCAACTGCTCCGCCCGCTCGTCCTCCCGGTGGACGAAGGCCCGGACGGGGAAGCCGCGTTCCCGCAGCAGCTCGACGGTGGTGTGCCCGACCGCTCCCACGCTGCCCGCGGCACCGGTCACGAGGATCATCGGGCGGTCGGAGGTCATCGCGGTGCTCCGCCGGTTCCGTCAGGACGGCGACGTCACGCAGGACTGTGGTGCGCCGCCCGCCTCCAGGCAGGAGACGACCGGTGCCAGCGCCGCCGTCAACTGGTCGGCCGTCATCCCGGGATGCGCCTGCAGCCACTGCGTGGCGAGGGCGGTGAAGGCCTGCACATGGGGATCGGCGGCGATGTCCGGATGGGCCTGCAGGAAGGACTGCAGCGCCTCCTGGACGTCCGCCGTGGACCATCCCGAGGCACCCGGCAGGCAGTGCGCCGGGGAACCGCCCTGCCCGTCCCCGCCCTGGCAGCCGTCGTCGGCGAGGGCCGTACCGGTCCCGCCGAGGGCCAGGGCCCCCGCCGCCAGCGCGGCGATCGTTCCTGCGGCGAGCTTCTTCGAGAGAGACATGGGGTCCACCTCGGGGTCGGGTGGTCGGATCGGCGGTGCCGGCGCTCCCGAGGCACCGGGCACACGACGGTGCCTGCGAGGGAGCGCGGATCACCGGCCCCCTGGGGAGGGGCGGGATAGCCGGGGCCCGGGGCACCCGGATCGCGGTGCCGGGCCGTCATCGACAAGACCCAGCACATCACAGTCACCCGGATGGCGCATCCGGAGGATCCGGGGCCCCGGTCGTCCCCGTTCAGCCCGTGATGCCGTCCAGTTGCTCCGGCGCGGGCCGCAGCGCCCACAGGTCGCCGCCCGGGGGCGCCTCCAGGTCCGGGAGCGCGGCGCGCGCCCGCCGGTCGCCGTGGTCGGCGGCCGCGTGGACCACGTCGGAGGCGGCGTAGGCGTGGAAGGCCAGCTCTGGGTGGGGCCACGGCCCGGCGCCGGTGGCGGCCGGCAGCAGGAAGTCGACGGCCCGCCGCAGTGACGCGCCGTCCGTGTCCGTGTGGTGCCACAGGTCGACGCCGACGTGGTCCCCGACGGCGGCGAGCCGGGTGAAGGCCACCAGGTTGAAGGTGGAGTAGTGCCAGCTGCGGGTGCGCGCGAGTTCCTGCGGCTGGCTGCCGTCGGCGGCGATCTGAGGGTCGATCAGCCCGGCCCGGGCGGCGGCGACGGTCTCCCGGGCGAGCGCGGTGCGGCCGGTGGCGGCGGCGAGCGCGGCGACCTGCATGTGGTGGAAGGTGCCGTGGTTGTTGGCGGCGGCACCCTCCTGCTTGCCGAAGTCGCTGTCCACCAGCCAGTCGAGGAACCCGTTCTCCCAGATCCGCATGCCGTCACGGTCCCCCGCCGACCAGCCGGGGGCGCCCAGGTCCAGGACGGCGGTGGCGTCGAGGAGGCTGGTGAAGCCCTGGGAGAAGTCGATGATGCCGATGGCCCGTCCGTCGTAACGGCACGGGATGGCCTGCGCGTTGCCCAGGTTGGGGTTCATCCGCGTCTCCGGGTCCACGAACCAGGTGCGCAGGATGCGGGCGGCGTGCTCGGCGTACGCGCGCCTGCCGGTGTAGTACCAGGCGAGGGAGAGCTCGTAGGCCGACTCGAAGACCTTGCCCCGCTCGTCGTGGTCGGTGAGCCCGTCGACCTCGGGGTTGCGCTCCCCGTCGCGCTGCACGTACGGGCAGCCCTGCGGGTTGTCGGGGGTCCTGGGCGCACCGGGCCACCAGTAGGGGGCCTGGCTGAAGTAGTCGTGCGGGTCGCCGCTGGGCGGGACGCGGTCCTTGTCCACGACCGTCCACGGACCCTGCCCCAGCCAGGCGTCGGCCTGGACGACGAGGTCCCGCAGGGCGCGGCGGGCCTGCGGATCGCCGGCGCGCAGCCGGGCCTTCGCCCGTACCAGGTCCTTCCCGTCGAGGACGACCGTCCGCGGTGCCGCGGCGGGCCCGCCGGCCGTGCCGTGGTGTCCGTCCGGCCGCGCCGCGGCGGGAGCGGCGGAGGCCGGCGGGACGAGGAGGGCCGCGAGGACGGCGGCGAGGACGGCCGCGACGCCTGCGCGGCGCCGCGGGTGACCCCAGGGGGTGCGCATGTCTCTTCTCCCTCTGTCTTCCTATGTGAACAGAGCTCAACTCCATGAACGCGCCACCGGAACCTAGAGCGGGGCCGGAGAAGCGTCAAGAGCGCCCCTCCGGCCATGGCCTCCACCCGGGCGTTCACATACAGGAACCTTCGCCACGTAGGTGTACAGAGATGTCATAGCCATGCCACGCTGAGCCCGGCCTCCTCGTGAACCTCCCCCCACTCCGAAGGGCAGGCACCCATGGGCATCTCCCGGCGCCACCTGCTGACCACCGCCGCCGGCGCCGCCGCGGCGACCGCGGCGCTCGCACCCCCGGCACAGGCCGCGCCCGACGCGCGCGACGCCCTCACCGCGTACGCCGACGACCCGGCCGCGACCACCCGCACGCTGCGGGAGGCGGCGGACTACGCCGTGGCCAAGCTGCGCGCGGTCGCACCCGGCGTGACCTCGTTCCCCGTCATCACGAAGTTCGAGAAGTGGACCTACTCCGCGGGCGGCGACTGGGTCGGCGGCTTCTGGCCCGGCACGCTGTGGATGGCGTGGCTGCACAGCGGCGACGCGCAGTTCCGCTCCCTGGCCCTCGCCGCCGCGGAACGCCTGGCGCCCCGGCGCACCGACACCGGAACGCACGACCTCGGCTTCCTCTTCTACCCGTCCTGGGTGACCGCGTGGCGCCTCACCGGCGACCCCAAGTGGCGCGACGGCGCCCTGCAGGCGGCGGCCGGCCTGATCAAGCGGTACAACACGGCGGGCCGCTTCATCCGGGCCTGGGGCGCGCTCGGCAGCGCGGACAACGCGGGCCGGGCGATCATGGACACGATGATGAACCTCGACCTGCTGGCCTTCGCCACCCGGCAGACCGGGGACCCGGCCTACCTCGACATCGCCGTCGCGCACGCGCGGACCACCCAGCGCCACTTCCTGCGCCCCGACGGCTCCACCCCGCACGTCTTCGACTTCGACCCGGCCACCGGCGCCCCCGTGGGCCCGAACACCGTGCAGGGCTACAGCCCCGCCTCCTGCTGGTCCCGCGGCCAGGCCTGGGGCGTCTACGGCTTCACCACGATGTTCCGGCGCACCGGCGATCCGCAGTTCCTCGCCACCGCCCGCAGGCTCGCCGACTTCGCGCTGGGCGCGCTGACGCCCGATCACGTACCCGTCTGGGACTACCTCGCCCCGCAGCAGCCGAACGACGTCAAGGACGCCTCGGCCGGCGCGGTCCTGGCCTGCGGCCTGCTCGACCTCGCCGCGGCCACCGGCACGGCCCGCTACCGCGACAGCGCCCTGCGCCTGCTCCTCGCCCTCTGCGGCACCTGCCTGACGACCCGTTCCACCCGCGCCCAGGCCGTCGTCGCCCGCTGCACCCGCAACCGCCCCGCCGAGGACGGCGTGGAGGTCTCCGTCCCCTACGCCGACTACTACCTCCTCGAGGCCATCCTCCGCGTCCTGCGCCCCGCCGACGCCGACCGGGCAATCGACCTCTCCACGGTGTGACGCGCCCTCCTACGGCGCCGGACTCCCCCGCGAACGCGGGCACCTGCCCTCGCCGTCCCCCGGGACGGCGGGGCGCTCCCGTGATGACCACGCAAGGTCAGGACACGTAGCGCGTCACCTCGGTGACCCGGCACGTGATCTTCCCCGTGGCCTTCTCCAGGCCTTGCGCCGTCTCCTTCGCCTGCTGCCCCGGTCCGAGGTTCTTCGTAGCGGCGAGGCCCTCTCCGATGCGCTTGCCGCCGGAGTCCACGAACTCGACCTGCACCACGTAGTCCGACGTCTTCGAGCCGCGGTTGGTGATGGTCAGCTCGGCCGACGGCCACTTGATGAGGTCGTCGATCGTGCACGCGTCGATCTTCACTTCACCCGTGGCCTCGGACTCCGCTTCGTCGCCGCCGGCGTCCTTCGACTCCGACGGGGCGGCCGGGGCCCGCCTGGACTCCTTCGACGCCCCGGGCTTCGGGTCGCCGCTGTCGCCCTTGGTCATCAGGAGCCCGACGACTCCGCTGACGGCGACGAGGACGGCCAGTGCGACGACGCCGAGACAGCTGAACCCGATGATCTTCCCGGCATTGGACTTCCGCGGCTGCGGCGGCGGACCCGCCCACCCGGGCTGCTGCCACCCGGGCGGCGGATACGGCGGCCCCGGCGGCGGTCCCGGCGGCGGTCCCGGCGGCGGTCCCGGCGGCGGCGGGTACTGAGGCGTAGACATAGCGTCCCCCCTGGGTTGTCACGTGCAGGGGACACCGTGTCAGAAGAGCACGTCAAACACGTAGTTGCCGGCGCGCGACGTAACAGGTCCGTGATCAATACGGGGCACGTCAGGCTTCGTCCGACACGACAAGGTTGGCGCTCACATAGGGGTTGTCGCCATGCGCGCGCCAGGCGTGATCGCAGGCAACTCGGGTCCGCGGCGGGCCGGCCGACGATCAATGAAGCCCCTCCGGTGACCCGGAGGGGCTTCGTTCGTTATCTCGCTGCAGGCCCTGAACCTGCGGGCGCACGGCCCTTGGTGGGGCGGGTGGGACTCGAACCCACGACCGACGGATTATGAGTCCGCTGCTCTAACCGGCTGAGCTACCGCCCCGCACGGCGTGCCGTCACCATCCCGTGCACTCCGTCTGCCGCAGCATAGCTGCTCATACGATCTGTCGCCCTCGCGGGTCACAGACGCACCACCTGGTGGAGTGGGATCGCCCGGCGATCGGTTCCCCGGGTCACGAAAAAGGACCCCCGAGGGGGTCCTTGAGCGCTGCTCCCCCGACTGGACTCGAACCAGTAACCTGCCGGTTAACAGCCGGCTGCTCTGCCAATTGAGCTACAGGGGATAGAGGAGCGCGAGCTCCCCCGACTGGACTCGAACCAGTAACCTGCCGGTTAACAGCCGGCTGCTCTGCCAATTGAGCTACAGGGGATCGCTCCGCTTGCACCGAATGCACCCGTTTCCGGCATCCCGGACGGCGTGCGCTCGCTGCGACACATACATTAGCGCAAGGTGGGGGGTGCTCCGCCAACCGGTATCTCCGTGGTTGTCCGCAGGCCACGAAGGGTAGGCGCGAAGCACAGCCCCGAGACGAGGAGAGGGTGGAGCCATGCGCTACCGGCTGACGTTCATCAGCGGGGTCGCCGTCGGGTACGTGCTCGGGGCGCGGGCCGGCCGCGACCGGTACGAGCAGCTGCGCAAGGGCGCCCAGCGCATCGCGCAGAACCCGGCGGTGCGGAACACCGTGGAGTCCGCGGGGCAGGCGGGGCGCGGGGCGGCCGTGAAGGCCGTGGACGCGGTGACCGCCAAGGTCGGGGACCGGCTGCCGCCGGCGGTCGCGGAGCGGCTGCGCCGGGTGCGCGGCAACGGCTCGGCCGTCGAGGACGACTGGGGCACCAGCAACACCTGACGACGCCGGTCCGGCCGCGGACGAACACGGGTACGGGTGAGGGTACGAGTACGGGTGCCCGGTTTTCCGCCGTACGCACCGGGTGCGGCATGATGCCCGCATGGGGATTGTGGCGGGGATCGACAGCTCGGGCACCGGCACGACGGTGGTCGTGTGCGACACCGGCAGCGGAGCCGTGCTCCGGCAGACGCACGCCCCGCACCCCCTGCCGGGCGGTGAGGGCGCCGCGATGCCGACCGAGGTCGACCCCGAGGCGTGGCTGCTGTCGCTGGGCGAGGCGGCCAAGAGCGGGATGCTCGAAGGCGTGGAGGCCATCGGGGTCTCCGGGCAGCAGCACGGGATGCTGGCGCTGGACGCCGGCGGGGCACTGGTGCGGCCCGCACTTCTGTGGAACGACAAGCGGGCGCAGATCCAGGCCGCCGACCTGACCGAGGAGCTGGGCGGTCCCGGCGCCTGGGCGGAGGCGGTCGGGGCGGTGCCGCAGGCCGCGTACCCGGTGGCGAAGCTGCGCTGGCTGGCCAAGCACGAACCGGCCTCGGCGCAGCGCACCGCCCAGGTGCTGCTGCCGCACGACTGGCTGGTGTGGCAGCTCATGGGCCGCCCTCAGCGACGCACGACGGACCGGGGCGACGCCTCGGGCACGGGCTACTGGTCTGCGGCGACCGGCCGGTGGCGCATGGACATCGTGGAACTGGCGCTCGGCCATCCGGTACAGCTGCCCGAGGTGCTGGCCCCCGCCGAGCCGGCCGGCCGCACCCCGGAAGGGCTGCTGATCTCGGCCGGTACCGGGGACAACATGGCGGCCGCGCTCGGCCTGGGCGTCGGCCCCGGGGACGCGGTGGTGTCGCTGGGCGCGGCGGGGACGGTCTTCGCGGTGCACCACCACGCGCTGAGCGACCCGTCCGGCATGATCACCTCCTTCGCCGACGCGACCGGCCGCCACCTGCCGGTCGTGCACACCCGCAACGCGGTGCGGGTGCTGCGCGGCACCGCCGAGTTGCTCGGCACCGACCTGGCCGGCCTGTCGGAGCTGGCGATGCGCTCCACCCCGGGTTCGTACGGCCTGGTGCTGCTGCCGTACCTGGAGGGCGAGCGCACGCCGGACCTGCCGCACACCGCGGGGACGCTGCACGGGCTGCGGCGCGAGAGCATGAAGCCGGAGCACCTGGCGCGGGCGGCGTTCGAGGGGATGCTGTGCGGGCTGGCGGACGCGCTGGACGTGCTGCGGGCGCGCGGGGTGGAGGTGCGCCGGATCTTCCTGCTGGGCCCGGCGGGTGACCTGCCCGCCGTACGGGCCATGGCCCCGGCGCTGCTGGGCGCGCAGATCGTGGTGCCGCCGCCGGGCGAGTACGCGGCGCTGGGCGCGGCCCGGCAGGCGGCGTGGTCGCTGGGCGTGGTGAACGGCTCGGCCTCGCCGGAGCAGCCCCCGTACTGGCACCCGGCGGACTACTCCGTGGTCGAACCGGGACCGGACGACGGGCCGATCGGGCACTCGGTGCGGCAGCAGTACATCGCGGTGCGTGAGCAGACGCATCCGGGGGCGTTCCCGGGTTGATCCCGGTGTCGGCCATGAGCCGGTAAATCGTGTGCCTGCGGCAACCATCGGACTATAGGCTCATCCGTCGTGCTGATCCGCCTCCTCCGGTCCCATCTCCTGCCCTACAGGCGCGCCGTCTCCGTGCTCGTCGTGCTGCAGCTCGTGGCGACCCTCGCCATGCTCTACCTGCCCACCCTGAACGCCGACATCATCGACGAGGGCGTCGTGAAGGGGGACACCGGCTACATCCTCCGCATCGGCGGCATCATGCTCGCCGTGACCCTGGTCCAGCTCGCCTGCTCGGTGGGCGCCACCTACCACGGGGCCCGCACCTCGATGGCCGTCGGCCGGGACATCCGCGCCTCGGTCTTCGACCGGGTGCAGCGCTTCTCCTCGCGCGAGGTCGGGCAGTTCGGCGCCCCCTCGCTGATCACCCGGACGACCAACGACGTCCAGCAGGTGCAGATGCTGGTGCTGATGACCTTCACGCTGATGGTCTCGGCTCCGATCATGTGCTTCGGCGGCATCATCATGGCGCTCGGCCAGGACGTCCCACTGTCCTCGCTGCTGCTGGCGGTGGTGCCGGTGCTGGGCGTGCTGGTGCTGCTGCTGGTGCGCACGCTGCGTCCGCTCTTCCGTTCCATGCAGGAACGGCTCGACACGGTGAACCGGGTGCTGCGCGAGCAGATCACCGGCATCCGGGTCATCCGCGCCTTCGTCAAGGACGACTTCGAGCAGGACCGCTTCCGCAAGGCCAACGACGACCTGACGGACGTCGCGCTGCGCGCCGGGCGGACGATGACGCTGATGTTCCCGGTCGCGATGGCCGTCGTGAACATCACGAGCGTGGCCGTGCTGTGGTTCGGCGCCCACCGGATCGACAGCGGCGGCATGCAGATCGGCGCGCTGACCGCCTTCATCAGCTACCTGATGCAGATCCTGATGTCGATCATGATGGCCACCTTCATGGTGATGATGGTGCCGCGCGCCGAGGTCTGCGCCGAGCGCATCGAGGAGGTGCTGGGCACCGACCCGAGCGTCACCCCGCCCGCCGAACCGGTGCGGCTGCCCGCGCGGCGCGGCGAGCTGGAACTGCGGGCCGCGGACTTCGCGTACCCGGGCGCCGAGGCCGAGGTGCTGCGCGGCGTCGACCTGATCGCCCGGCCCGGTGAGACCACGGCGGTGATCGGCTCCACCGGCAGCGGCAAGACGACCCTGCTGGGGCTGGTGCCGCGGCTGTTCGACGCCACCGGCGGCCGGGTGCTGATCGACGGCACCGACGTCCGTGAACTGGACCCGGTGAACCTCGCCGAGACGGTCGCCCTGGTCCCGCAGAAGCCGTACCTGTTCTCCGGGACGGTCGCCTCCAACCTGCGCTACGGCAACCCCGAGGCGACCGACGAGGACCTCTGGCACGCCCTGGAGATCGCGCAGGCCCGGGACTTCGTGGAACGGCTCGCGGACGAGGACGGCCGCTCCGGGCTCGACGCCCCGATCGCACAGGGCGGCACCAACGTCTCCGGCGGCCAGCGCCAGCGCCTCGCCATCGCACGGGCCCTGGTGCGCAGGCCGGGCATCTACCTCTTCGACGACTCCTTCTCCGCGCTGGACTACGCCACCGACGCCGCGCTGCGCCGGGCGCTGGCCCGGGAGACGGCGGACGCGACGGTCGTGATCGTCGCCCAGCGGGTCAGCACCATCCGCGACGCCGACCGGATCGTGGTCCTCGACGAGGGCCGCGTGGTGGGCACCGGCACCCACCACGAACTGATGGACGGCAATCCCACGTACCGGGAGATCGTGCTCTCCCAGCTCACCGAGCAGGAGGCGGCATGAGCGTCCCCGCGCCCCGCAGGGGGCCCGCGCCCACGGCCGGGCCGATGCGGTTCATGGGCGGCCAGCCCACCGAGCGGTCCATGGACTTCAAGGGCTCCGGCAAGCGGCTGCTGGGGCTGATGCGCCCCGAACGCGCCCTGGTCGTCGCCATGCTGGCCTGCACGACGCTCGGCGTCACCCTCAACGTCATCGGCCCGAAGATCCTGGGCAAGGCCACCGACCTGATCTTCGCCGGGGTGCTCGGCCGTTCGCTGCCGGCCGGCACCGACAAGGCCGGGGCCATCGAGCACCTGCGGCAGCAGGGCAGCGACACCCTCGCCGACCTGCTGCAGTCCGCCGACTTCACCCCGGGTGCCGGCATCGACTTCGACGCCGTGGGCCATGTGCTGCTGACCGCCCTCGCGATCTACGCGGCCGCGGCGGTCTTCGCGATCATCCAGGGCCGGCTCGCCACCACGGTCATCCAGCGCACCGTGTTCCGGCTGCGCCAGGACGTCGAGGCGAAGCTGGCCCGGCTGCCGCTGTCGTACTTCGACCGGCAGCCGCGCGGCGAGGTGCTGAGCCGGGCCACCAACGACATCGACAACATCGGCCAGACGCTGCAGCAGACGATGGGGCAGATCATCTTCGCCCTGCTGTCGATCGTGGGCGTGCTGGTGATGATGTTCTCGATCTCCTGGCTGCTGGCGCTGGTGGCGCTGGTGACCGTGCCGCTGTCGGTGTTCGTCGCCACGGCGGTGGGCAAGCGGGCACAGCCGCAGTTCGTCCAGCAGTGGCGGACCACGGGCAAGCTCAACGCCCACATCGAGGAGATGTACACCGGGCACACCCTGGTGAAGGTCTTCGGCCGCCAGGAGGAGTCCGCCGAGGCCTTCCGCGAGCAGAACGAGGCGCTCTACCAGTCGGGCTTCCGGGCGCAGTTCATCTCGGGCGTCATCCAGCCCGCGATGATGTTCATCGGGAACATCAACTACATCCTGGTAGCCGTCGTGGGCGGCCTGCGGGTGGCGAGCGGCGCGCTGTCCATCGGCGACGTCCAGGCCTTCATCCAGTACAGCCGCCAGTTCAGCCAGCCGCTGACCCAGGTGGCGAGCATGTCCAACCTGGTGCAGTCCGGGGTCGCCTCCGCCGAGCGGGTCTTCGAACTGCTCGACGCGCAGGAGCAGAGCCCGGAACCCAAGACGCTCTCGCTGCGCAAGCAGCAGCACGGCGAGGTGCGCTTCGAGGACGTGGCGTTCCGCTACGAGCCGGAGAAGCCGCTCATCGAGGACCTGTCGCTGACCGTCGAGCCGGGCCACACGGTGGCCATCGTCGGCCCCACGGGCGCGGGCAAGACCACCCTGGTCAACCTGCTCATGCGCTTCTACGAGGTCACCGGCGGCCGGATCACCCTCGACGGGACCGACATCGCGTCCATGCCGCGGGAGGAACTTCGCTCCGGCATCGGCATGGTGCTGCAGGACACCTGGCTGTTCGGCGGCACCATCGCGGAGAACATCGCGTACGGCACCGAGGGAGCCACCCGCGGGCAGATCGAGGAGGCCGCGCGCGCCGCGCACGCGGACCGCTTCATCCGCACCCTCCCGGACGGGTACGACACCGTCATCGACGACGAGGGCACGGGCGTCAGCGCCGGCGAGAAGCAGCTGATCACCATCGCGCGGGCGTTCCTGTCCGACCCGGTGATCCTGGTCCTCGACGAGGCCACCAGTTCCGTCGACACCCGCACCGAGGTGCTGATCCAGCGGGCCATGGCGCAGCTCAGCCACGGACGGACCAGCTTCGTCATCGCGCACCGGCTGTCCACGATCCGCGACGCGGACGTCATCCTGGTGATGGAGAACGGCGACATCGTCGAACAGGGCACCCACGAGGAGCTGCTGACCAAGGACGGTGCCTACGCCCGGCTGTACGCGGCGCAGTTCGCGCAGGCGGTGGCGGAGGTCGACTGACCGCCCGCGCGTCCTGACGTGAGCCCCCGCCGGCCCGGCCGGCGGGGGCTGACGCGTCCTCAGTCCAGGTAGCCGCGCAGCTGGTCGGCGAAGGCGTGGTCGCGCAGCTTGTTGAGGGTCTTGGACTCGATCTGCCGGATGCGCTCGCGGGTGACGCCGAAGATCCGGCCGATCTCCTCCAGGGTGCGCGGGCGCCCGTCGACCAGGCCGTAGCGCAGCTGGACGACCTTGCGCTCGCGCTCGCCCAGCGTGGACAGCACCGCCTCCAGGTGCTCGCGCAGCAGCAGGAAGGAGGCGGACTCCACGGGCGAGGCGGCGTCCCCGTCCTCGATGAGGTCACCGAGGGCGACGTCCTCCTCCTCGCCCACCGGTGCGTGCAGGCTCACCGGTTCCTGCGCCAGGCGCAGCACCTCGCTCACCCGCTCCGGGGAGATCTCCAGGTGGGCGCCGACCTCTTCGGTGGTGGGCTCGTAGCCGCGCTCCTGCAGCAGGCGGCGCTGGACGCGGACGACGCGGTTGATCAGCTCGACGACGTGGACCGGGACCCGGATGGTGCGGGCCTGGTCGGCCAGGGCGCGGCTCATGGCCTGGCGGATCCACCAGGTCGCGTAGGTCGAGAACTTGTAGCCCCGGGCGTAGTCGAACTTCTCCACGGCGCGGATCAGCCCGAGGTTGCCCTCCTGCACCAGGTCGAGCATGGTCAGGCCGCGGCCCACGTAACGCTTGGCGACGGAGACGACCAGGCGCAGATTGGCCTCGATCAGGCGGCGCTTGGCCATCCGTCCGAGCACGACCAGCCGGTCGAGGTCGACCGCCAGCCGGGAGTCGGGGTCCGGGGCGCTGTTCAGCTTCTCCTCGGCGAAGAGACCGGCCTCGACCCTGCGGGCGAGCTCGACCTCCTCCTCGGCGGTGAGCAGGGGTATCCGGCCGATCTCGCGCAGGTACTGGCGGAACAGGTCGGCGGACGGGCCGGAGACCTCCTCGGCGGACCGCCGCCGTACCGGCCCCGGGTCGGGATCGGACTCGGGGTCCGGGTCGGAGCCCGCCTCGGCCGCGGCCTCGGCCCGCGCCTGCGCCTCCGCCTCGTCGGGTTCGCCGGCCGGTTCCTCGGGGTGCACGGCCGCATGGTTCTGCACCGGCACGCGCTCCAGCAGGTCGTCGGCCGGGGCCGCCGGGGACGTCAGGGTCCGGATGTGCACGGGAGCGACCTCCACGGTGAGCGCAGCCACGGACTCGGAGACACGCACCTGCGGAACGGTCGCGGCGCCCTCGCCGCGGCCCGTCCGGGAGTTCGCCGTCAGCGGTACTCCGGTGGCGTCACCATCGACACCGCTCGGTAGTCCGCGCTCCGAGGACTCTTGCACCGCCCCCAGTGTGGCGTACGGCACACCGTGCCCACGAGGGTCGTGCGCCGCTTTTTTGCTACGGAGGGCAACCCCCTCGTCACGCCGGTGCCCCCGCCCGTTCCCGGACCGGACGGCCGTCCGCGGCCCGGCTCAGAGGGCGGCGGCGCCCTGCTCGCGCAGGCGCTGGCCGTACTGCTGGAGCGCCCACAACTCGCCCTGGACGGCCGCGAGCCGGGCCTCGTCCGCACGCGGGCCGAGCCGGGCGAGGGAGGCCCGGACCTCGTTGACGCGGCGGTCCACCGCGAGCAGCCGGACCCTGACGAGGACCTCGCCCGCGTAGATGTCCGGGGCCTTGTGCATCACGGCCTCGACGGCGAGTTCCGTCACCATGCTGCGCACGGTGTCGTCCGGCGCGACGTCCCGCACGCGGGCGAGGTACCCGCCGTCCGCGGACTCCGCGCCGCCCGCCTCGGTGATGGCACGGCGCACGGCGATGTAGGGCGGGGCGGTGAACTCGTCCTCCCCGTAGGCGTCGAAGGCCGGGGAGACCAGCCCGGGGTGCTGCAGGGCCAGCTTGAGCAGCTCGCGCTCGACGCGGTGCGCCGGGCTGCGCAGGTCCAGCCGCGGACCGCGCGGCACGGCGGGTCCCGCGGGGGCCGCCTGCTGACCCTGCGGCGGACCGCCGCGGGTGCCGCCCGGGCCGCCCGGGCCCGAGGGCCCGCCGGACTGGCGGCGTTCGCGCTGCCAGCGGGCGAGCTGGGCGACACGGCGCACCACGAACTGCGAGTCGAGGATGCCGAGCATGCCTGCCAACTGCACCGCGTACTCGTGCTGGATGGCGGCGTTCTTGATGCCAGCGACGATGGGCGCGCCCGCCTCCAGCGCGGAGGCCCGGCCCTCGGCGGTGTCGAGGTTGTAGCGGGCGACGACCGACGTCAGGGCGAAGGCGAACAGCGGGGTACGGGTGTCGACCAGCCGCTGCACGGCGGCGTCGCCCTCGGCGAGGCGCAGGTCACAGGGGTCCATACCGCCCGGGGTGATGGCGATGGAGGTCTCGGCGGCGAACTTCTGGTCGTCCTCGAAGGCGCGCAGGGCGGCCTTCTGGCCGGCCTCGTCGCCGTCGAAGGTGAAGACGACCTCGGCGCCCGAGTTGTCCATCAGCAGCCGGCGGAGGATCTTGATGTGATCGCCGCCGAAGGCGGTGCCGCAGGTCGCGATGGCGGTGGTGACGCCCGCGAGATGGCAGGCCATGACGTCGGTGTACCCCTCGACGACGACGGCCCGGCTGGTGCGGGCGATCTCCTTCTTCGCCAGGTCGATGCCGTACAGGACCTGGGACTTCTTGTAGATCGGCGTCTCGGGGGTGTTGAGGTACTTCGGGCCCTGGTCGTCCTCGCGCAGCTTGCGCGCGCCAAAGCCGATGACCTCGCCGGTGATGTCGCGGATCGGCCAGATCAGCCGGCCGCGGAAGCGGTCGATGGCGCCGCCGCGGCGGCTCTCGCTGGCCAGCCCGGAGACGATCAGCTCGCGGTCGGTGAAGCCCTTGCCGCGCAGGAAGCGGACGAGGTGGTCCCAGCCCGCCGGGGCGTAGCCGACGCCGAAGTGCTCGGCGGCGGCCTGGTCGAAGCCGCGCTCGGCGAGGAACTTGCGGCCGATCTCGGCCTCGGCGCCGCCCAGCTGCTCGACGTAGAACTGCGCGGCCGCCTTGTGCGCCTCGATCAGCCGGATCCGCTCGCCCTGCTGGCGGCCCGGGGTGTAGCCGCCCTCCTCGTACCGCAGTGTGATGCCCGCCACGGCGGCGAGCCTCTCCACGGCCTCGGAGAAGGACAGGTGGTCGACCTTCATCACGAAGTCGAGGGTGTCGCCGCCCTCCTGGCAGCCGAAGCAGTGGTAGAGCCCCTTGCTCGGGCTCACGTGGAAGGAGGGGGACTTCTCGTCGTGGAAGGGGCACAGACCCTTGAGGTTGCCGCCGCCCGCGTTCCTGAGCTGGAGGTACTCGGACACGACGGCGTCGATCGGGACCGCGTCCCGCACCGTCTTGACGTCTTCGTCCCTGATCCGCCCAGCCACACAGGGATTCTACGGCGCGGCCCGCGGAAGGTCAGACCAGCTTGGCGACGAAGAGGAAGTGCGGCCCGGCCGGCTGCAGCACGAACTCCTCCCCCACCACGGTGAAGCCCTGCCCCTCCCAGAAGCCGCGGGCCGAGGTGCGGCCGTTGCACCACACCAGCTCGGCCCCGCGCTGCCGGGCCTGCTCCAGCGCGGCGTGCAGCAGCGCCGCCCCGTAGCCGCGGCCGCGGACCTCGGGGGCGCTGGCCATGCCGCGGATCCGGTACGCGATCGCGGTGTCGCCGGGCAGTTGCTCCGGGAAGAACGTGACGCACGCCACGACCTCGTCGCCGCCGTCGCCGTAGGCCGCCATGTGGAAGGCGAGCGGGTGACCGTCCTCCAGGAAGATCGCCGACTCCCGCGGAAGCCCCGGCCGCAGGACCCTCCAGCGCAGATCGAAGATGTCCTCGACGGGTACGACGGCGGTCCTGGGCTCCATGGCAGCCATGCTAGGCGGTCGCCTGCGCGCTCACTCCAGCAGGGAGGCCAGCGGCACCGTGGGGTCGGCCAGCGCGTCGGTGTCGACCCGGCGGCCCGAGCGGATCAGCTTCTGGACGGTGTCGGTCACGTCCCACACATTGACGTTCATCCCGGCCAGCACCCGGCCCTCGCGCAGCCAGAAGGCGATGAACTGCCGCTTGCCGACGTCGCCCCGGGCCAGCACCTGGTCGTAGGTGCCGGGGGCGGCGTGCCCGGAGAACTCCATGCCGAGGTCGTACTGGTCGGTGAAGAAGTACGGGACCCGGTCGTACACGACGTCCCGGCCCAGCATGGCCCGCGCCGCCACGGGCCCGCTGTTGAGCGCGTTCGCCCAGTGCTCGACCCGCAACCGGCCGCCCAGCAGGGGGTGTTCGGCGTTGGCGACGTCGCCGGCGGCGAAGACGTCGGGGTCGGAGGTACGCAGGGACGCGTCCACCGCGATGCCGCCGCCGGCGGCGCGGTCGGCGAGGGCGAGCCCGGCGGCCTCGGCGAGCGCGGTGCGCGGGGCGGCGCCGATCGCCGCGAGCACGTGGTGGGCGGGGTGCTCCTCGCCGTCGTCGGTGAGCACCGACATCACCATGCCGTCCTGGCCGGTGATCCCGGTGAGCCGCGCGCCGAAGTGGAAGCGCACCCCGTGCTCGCGGTGCAGGTCGGCGAAGACCTCGCCGAGCTCCGGGCCGAGGACGGAGTGCAGCGGGCACGGCTGCGGCTCGACGACCGTGACCTCGACCCCGTACCCGCGGGCGGCGGCCGCCACCTCCAGGCCGATCCAGCCCGCCCCGGCGATGACCAGGTGGCCGTTCTCGCGGCCGAGCGAGGTCAGCACGTTCTTCAGCCGTTCGGCGTGCGCGAGGCGGCGCAGGTGGTGCACCCCGGCCAGGTCGGTGCCGGGGATGTCCAGCCGGCGCGGCTCGGCGCCGGTGGTCAGCAGCAGCCTGTCGTACGGGATGGAGGTGCCGTCGCCCAGGGTGATCCGCTTGCCGGTCCGGTCCAGGCCGGTGACCGGCTGGCCGAGGTGGAGTTCGACGTCGTGCTCGGCGTACCAGGAGGCGGGATGGACGAAGACCGAGTCGCGCTCCTCGTTGCCCAGCAGGAAGCCCTTGGAGAGCGCGGGTCGTTCGTAGGGGTGGTCGCGTTCGTCCCCGATCAGTATCACGCGGCCGGTGAAACCCTCGGAGCGCAGCGTCTCCGCCGCTTTCGCCCCGGCGAGCCCCGCCCCGACGATGACGAATGTGTGGTCTGCGTCCACCACTGTGCGCCTCCCTGGTGTCCTCGGGTGCCCGGCGGCCCTCCCTCTGGCAATTGCCAGTCATGTGAGCGTCCCGCACGGCAGGGCCGACGTGAAGAGTGCCGCGCCGACCGGGAACGGGGGCGGCACGGCGCGCGGGGGCGGGCAGGGGCCCGCCGGGGGCTCACCGGGGGGCGGTGAGCCGGGCGTGCAGGGCGGTCGCGGCGGCGTCGGTGAGCGAGGCGATCTGGTCGACGACGGCGCGCTGCCGGGCCCGGTCGTCCTTGGCCGCGTCGAAGATGCCGCGGAACTGCGGGTCCAGCCCCTCCGGCGCCCTGGCCAGCAGGGCCTCGGCGAGCTCCCCGATGACCACCCGCTGCTGGGCGCGCCGCCGCTCCTGCGCCTCGCGCTGCATGACGTACCGGTCGGCGACCGCCTTCAGGACCGCGCACTCCAGCCGCTGGTCACGCGGGACGACCAGCTGGGCGCGGTGGCGGGTGAGCCGGCCGGTGCCGTAGGCGTCCCGGGTGGCGTGCTCGGCGGCCAGGCAGAAGCGGCCGATCAGCTGCGAGGTGGCGTCCTTCAGCCGGGCCTGCGCGATGGCCGAGCCGTCGTAGCCGTGCGGCCACCACTCCATGTCCAGCAGCCGGTCCAGGGCCTCGGCGAGCTCGTCCTCGGCCGCCCCGGGGGCGTAGCGGCCGGCGGCGACGGCGAAGATCTCGCGGCGCTCGGGCTCGGCCTGCAGCACCGCCGGGTCCAGGTGGCCGGCGTGCAGCCCGTCCTCGACGTCGTGGACCGAGTACGCCACGTCGTCGGCCCAGTCCATCACCTGCGCCTCGAAGCACTGCACGTACGGGCGGTCCGCGGGGGCCGTGCGGCGCAGCCACTCGAAGACCGGCAGGTCGTCCTCGTACACGCCGAACTTCGGGCTGGTGGGGTCGGTGGGGTGCCCGCCGCGCGGCCACGGGTACTTCGTCGCCGCGTCCAGCGCCGCCCGGGTCAGGTTGAGACCCACGCTGACCAGGGTGCCGTCCTCGGCATGGGCGAAACGCTTTGGCTCCAGGCGGGTCAGGATGCGCAGGCTCTGGGCGTTGCCCTCGAAGCCGCCGCAGCCGGCCGCGACCTCGGCGAGCACCATCTCCCCGTTGTGGCCGAAGGGCGGATGGCCGATGTCGTGCGCCAGGCAGGCGGTCTCCACCAGGTCCGGGTCGCAGCCGAGGGCCGCGCCGAGCTCCCGGCCGACCTGGGCGCACTCCAGGCTGTGCGTCAGCCGGGTCCGCGGGCTGCTGTTGATCGCCCGGGCGTCGTCGACCGGATCCACCACCTGCGTCTTCCCGGCCAGCCTGCGCAGCCCCGCGGAGTGCAGCATGCGGGCCCGGTCCCGCTGGAACGACGTGCGGCCGGGCCGCTTGTCGGGCTCGGGCACATAGCGTTCGGTGTCGGCTTCGCTGTAGGGGGCGTAGTCGGCCGCCGCGGGGTGGTTCGCGTCCATACCGCGACGGTAGCGGGCACGACCGGGTACCGGTGGCTACGCCGTGGCCGGCTGCGCCGCGGCGGCGGAACCGGCCGTCCCGGCCCGCGCCCGGTCGTAGCGGTGCAGCACCAGCGCCGCCATCGCCGGATGCGCGCCGAGCGGGGCGGCGGCGATCCACGGCGCCGCGGCGGCCGTCGCCGTCGCGAAGCGGCCCGGCGCGGCGAAGCAGGACGCCACGGCGACCCGGTCCCGGCCCGCGGCCGCCAGCCGCCGCACCGCCGCGGCGACGTCCGGGCCGGCCGACGCGTACGCGGGCACCACCGGGACGTCACCGCCCAGCCGGTCCCGCAGCAGCGCCGCCGTCGCCTCGGTGTCCCGGGCCGACCGCGGGTCCCGGGACCCGGCGGCGGCCAGCACGACCCCGGCACGCCGGGCGGCCCGCGCGGAGCCGGTGCGCCAGCCCGCCTCGGCCAGGCGGTCGTGCAGCGCCTCGGCGAGCAGCGGGTGCGGCCCGAGCGGCGCCGCGACCCGCCCGCGCAGGTGCGGGGCACGGGCCAGCGCCCCGGGGATGTCCCGTCCGACGTGGTGGCCACGGGTCAGCATCAGCGGCACCAGGACCGCCTCGCCGTGCAGGGCGGCGAGGGCGTCGTCCAGGGCGGGCTCGTCGATCTCTATGTGGCCCAGCCGCACGGTCAGCCCCGGGCGCAGCTCCCTGATCCGGTCGAGCAGGGCCCGCGCGGTGCGCAGCGCCTCAGGGTCCCGGCTGCCGTGCGCGACGGCGACCAGGACCGGGGGACGTGCGGAGTGCAGCGTCACCCGGGCGAGCCGGCTGCTGAGCTGCGCGGTGATCCGGGACATCAGCTGCGCCGTGCTGTCGAAGTGGTCCGGTCCTGGCGCGCCGTGCGGCGCGGGTTCCTCGGCCGTCATGGACCGAGTGTCGCGAGCGGGCGTTGCCGGGCCGTTGCACCGGCATGACGACTGGTTTCCGCCGCATCACACCCCCCGCGCACCGCCGTGAGGGGCCGCGCGCGACGTCCGTCAGCGGTGCTTCCAGTCGCCGCCGGCGATGGGGCGGCCCTTCTCGCGCAGCTCCCGCTCGTGGTCCGCGGCCGCCAGGTACACCCAGGCGGGCAGCGTCTGCCCGGAGTACGTGCGCACGTCGCGGACCACACGCTCGTACAGGTTCCCGGACGCGCCCGGGCTGTACTCCTCCAGACGGTCGAGGTCCGCGAGCACCTCCTGGTACAGGTCCTCGACCGGATGGATCACGTCGCCGTGGATCCGGCCGCGCTCGTCCCCAACGGCGTACGGGTAACCGGGGCCGTCGAACAGCAGCGCGCCGTGCAGCACGGCGGGCGTCTCCGACGTCGTCCGGCCGCGCAGCAGCCACGAGTGGTTGATCTCGCCGGGCCGCAAGGTCCCGTACACGAAGAACGGGAGGCGGGAATGGTCGTCACGCATCATCATCATGGAACCGCAGGGACGTGCGGGACGTCGACTCGGACGTGGAGGAAAGCGGAAACCGCAAGGCGCCGGGGGCGCGGGTGAAGGCCGTCCTGCGGGGGCTCGCGCGGCTGCGCGGGCTCGCGCGGCTGCGGGGGCTTGCGCGGCTGCGGGGGCTCGCGCGGCTGCCGCGGTCCAGGCGGGGGCGGCGGCGCCTGCTGTGGGCCGCCGTGGCGGTGGGCGTCCTGACGCTCCTCCCCGCGACGTGGCTGCGGCTCACGGCGGACGACCGGGTCCGTACTGTGGCGGACGCCCCGGCGGAACCCGTCGCCGTCGTCTTCGGCGCCGGCCTGTGGAACGGCGAGCCCTCCCCCTACCTGGCCCACCGCCTCGACGCGGCCGCCGAGCTGTGGGCGGCCGGCAAGGTGCGGGCGGTCCTCGTCACGGGCGACAACAGCCGCACCGACTACGACGAGCCCACCGCGATGCGGGACTACCTGGCCGCGCACGGGGTGCCCCGGGACAAGGTCGTCCTCGACTACGCGGGCTTCGACACGTGGGACTCCTGCGCCCGGGCCCGGCGCGTCTTCGGCGTCGACCGGGCGCTGCTGGTGAGCCAGGGCTTCCACATACGGCGGGCGCTGGCGCTGTGCGGGGCCGCCGGGATCGAGGCGTACGGGATCGGGGTCGACGAGCGGCACGACGCGACCTGGTACTACGGCGGCACCCGCGAGGTCGCGGGAGCGGTGAAGGCCGCCTTCGACGCGGCCTTCACCCCTGATCCGCGTTTCCTCGGCCCCCGCGAGCCCGGGGTGCGACGCGCCCTGCGGTGACCCTCCGGGGGTCTCCGGGGTTGTGGTTGCGGCCGGTTGTCGTGTGCGGGTTGTTTGCGCCTGCGGCGGGCTGTTCTCCCGCCCGCCCTCCCGTGGCCCCGGTCGGTCAGTGACCGCCTCGCACCCGTGTGCCTGGGTCGGTGGCGCGCCGGCGCACGTCCTCAGCGCTCGCGGATTCGCCGGGTCATTGCGTCACCGGCATCACCGCTCGTCGCTTCCGGGCGCACCCCGCCACACCCCCTCCCGCTGAGTGGGCGCATGACGGCCGGAGGGGGGTGAAGAGGCGGTCCGGGGTCACCCCGGACCGCTTCATCCCCCCACCGGCCGTTAGCCGCCCGCCTGCCCTCCCCCGTCCTTGGGCCGGGTCGGTGAGGAGGCAATCCGGGGTGACCCCGGACTGCTTCATCACCCCCCACCGGGCGTTGGTCGCTCGCGATAGGGAGGGGGTGGGGTCGTAGGGGTGGGCGTTCTGGACGCTGACGTGTATTTGTTGTGCGGCAGAGCGGCGCCCATTCGGATTGCCCGCCATGCACATAAATATGCGGTACAGAATGCCCACCCCGGAGGCCCCGCCCCCGGCCCACCAACGAAACCGGGCGCCGACCCGCACCAACCGTCCCGGGGCAACGGGCGGGCGGGGAAAAAGCCAAACCGCAACCACAACGCGCCCGCACCGTCTCACACCCGGCACGGCCCCGCAGGGAGCGCCCCGTGCGCCCCGCGTAACGCCGACGCGCGCGGCGCGAAACACCGGCGCCGCATCGTGGACGGCATGAGCGCGAGCGCCGACGGCACCGTCGACACCCACTGCCCCTACTGCGCCCTGCAGTGCGGAATGGGCCTGGTCCGCAACGCGGGAGGCGTCCCGGACGTCGTGGAGCGGGACTTCCCCGTGAACAGGGGCGCCCTCTGCGGAAAGGGCCGCACCGCGCCCGCCGTGCTGTCCCCGGCGGCACGGCTGACCGGCCCGCTGGTCAGGGACCGCGCCTCCGGGCGGCTGGAGCCGGCCCCCTGGGAGGACGCCCTGGACCGGGTCGCGGAGGGCCTGCTGCGGGTGCGGGCCGGCCACGGGCCCGACGCCGTCGGCGTCTTCGGCGGCGGGGGCCTGACGAACGAGAAGGCGTACGCCCTGGGCAAGTTCGCCCGCGTCGTGCTGCGGACGTCCCAGATCGACTACAACGGCCGCTTCTGCATGTCCTCCGCCGCGGCCGCCCACACCAGGGCCTTCGGGCTGGACCGGGGCCTGCCGTTCCCGCTGGCGGACATCCCGCGGACCGGCTGCGTGATCCTGGTCGGCTCGAACCCGGCCGAGACGATGCCGCCCGCGCTGCGCTACTTCACGGAGCTGAGGGAGAACGGCGGCCGCCTGATCGTCGTCGACCCGCGCCGCACGCGCACCGCCGAGCACGCCGACCTGCACCTGCAGCCGCGTCCGGGCACCGACCTCGCCCTCGCGCTGGGCCTGCTGCACCTGGTGGTCGCGGAGGGCCGCGTGGACGAGGGCTTCGTCGCGGAACGGACGACCGGCTGGCCGGAGGCGCGCGCCGCGGCGATGACGCTCTGGCCCGAGCTGGTCGAGCGGATCACGGGGGTGCCGGTGCCGCGGCTGCGTGAGGCGGTGGAGATGTTCTGCGGCGTGCCGGAGGCGATGGTGCTGACCGCGCGCGGCCCGGAGCAGCAGTCGAAGGGCACGGACACCGTGAGCGCGTGGATCAACCTGTGCCTGGCGACGGGCCGCGCCGGGCGGCCGCTGTCGGGTTACGGCTGCCTGACGGGCCAGGGCAACGGCCAGGGCGGCCGGGAGCACGGCCAGAAGGCCGACCAGCTCCCGGGCTACCGCAGGCTCGACGACCCGGCGGCGCGCGACCACGTGGCCGGGGTGTGGGGGGTCGACCCGGACGACCTGCCGGGGCCGGGGCGCAGCGCGTACGAGCTGCTGGACGCGCTGGGCGGGGACGTGCGGGGCCTGCTGCTGATGGGCTCCAACCCGGTGGTCTCCGCGCCGCGGGCGGCGCACGTCACGGAGCGCATCGCGGCGCTGGACTTCCTCGCCGTGTGCGACGTGGTCCTGTCGGAGACGGCGGCGATGGCCGACGTGGTGCTGCCGGTGACGCAGTGGGCCGAGGAGACGGGCACCATGACGAACCTGGAGGGCAGGGTGCTGCTGCGGCGCAGGGCCGTGGACCCGCCGGAGGGCGTGCGCAGCGACCTGTACGTGCTGAACGCGCTGGCCTCGCGGCTGGGCCGGGAGAAGGGCTTCCCGGCCGACCCGGAGGAGGTCTTCGCGGAGCTGCGCCGCGCGTCGGCGGGCGGGCCCGCGGACTACTCGGGGATCACCTACCGCCGGATCGAGGCGGAGGACGGGGTGTTCTGGCCGTGCCCGGACGTCCCGGCCGGGGAGGCCGCCGTGCATCCGGGCACGCCCCGGCTGTTCCTCGACCGGTTCGCGACGCCGGACGGCCGGGCCAGGTTCGTGCCGGTGCTGCACCGGCCGGCGGCCGAGGAGCCGGACGGGGAGTTCCCGCTCTACCTGACGACCGGCCGGGTGCCTGCGCAGTACCAGTCGGGCGCCCAGACGCGGCGGGTGGCGGAGCTGAACGCCGCCGCGCCCGGCCCGTTCGTGCAGCTCCACCCGCGTCTGGCCGAGCGCATCGGCGTCGCCGAGGGCGACCCGGTGGCCGTCACGTCCCGCCGGGGCCGCGCGGTGGCGCCGGCCAGGGTGGACCGCGCCATCCGTCCGGACACGGTCTTCATGCCCTTCCACTGGGCGGGCGAGGGCCGGGCGAACACCCTCACCAATCCGGCGCTCGACCCGACCTCACGGATGCCCGAGTTCAAGGTGTGCGCGGTCCGCGTCGAGCGGGCGCAGCCGCGGGCCATCGACGTCTGATATCGCTGTTGATATACAGGCATCCTGCTTGATATCAACCGGGAGGTGGTCATGGCACGCACGGTCATCGATCTGGACGACGCGATGCTCGCCCTCGCCCAGCGGCAGCTCGGCACCAAGACGAAGCGCGAGACGATCAACCTGGCCCTGTCGATAGCGGCCGGGACGAGCGCCGACGACCGTGCCCGCGGGCTCGCATGGCTCCAGGAGCACGCCGAGGACGTCCTGGACTTCGACTACCTGGCGGAGCAGGAGCGCGGCGGCCGATGAGCTACCTCGCCGACACCTCGGCGGTGTGGCGCCTGTTGCGGCGGCAGATCCCCGAGCCGTGGCCCACGCACGTGGCCCGGGGGCTGGTCGCCATGTGCCCGCCGGTCGAAGCGGAGTTGTTGACCGGTGTGCGCTCCGATCGCGAGTACGAGCCGTTCCTCGCCGTACTGCGCCGGACCTTCGGCTGGTGCCCGGCGCTCGACGACCCCTGGCGCCGGATCCGCGCCGTGCAGCGTGATCTGATCGGCATCGGGCACCACAGGGGACCGTCGCCCATGGACATCCTCGTCGCGCTGACCGCGGAGGCCCACGGCCTGACGCTGATCCACGCCGATCAGGACTTCGCGTCGGTGGCCAAGGTCCGGCCCGGTATCGCCATGATCAGGGTCGACCGGCCGTAGCCGGAGGCCGTTTCGGGCTCACAGCGGGGCCGGGCGGGCGCTGAGGGCACTGTTCCCCGGGGGAAACGGCGGGGATGCGGCCGGGTAACAGCGGGACCGCAGGCTCGTGCCATGAGGATGGTGGTGGTCGGCGGCGGAATGGCGGGGGCGCGCCTCGCGCAGCGTCTGGCGTCCTCCGGCGCGGACGTCACGGTGATCGGCGAGGAGCGGCACACCCCGTACAACCGGGTGCTGCTCGCGGAGGTGCTGGCGGGCCGGTACGCGCCGGAGGCGGTCGCCCTGCCGGGGATGCCCGGCGCG
Organism: Streptomyces sp. NPDC058864; assembly: GCF_042742985.1. Lineage (NCBI taxonomy): Bacteria > Bacillati > Actinomycetota > Actinomycetes > Kitasatosporales > Streptomycetaceae > Streptomyces > Streptomyces sp. NPDC058864. The sequence continues at coordinate 134,909 of NZ_JBHYMQ010000016.1, forward strand.
GTGCTGCGCCGGGGTGTCCGGGTGGTGCGGATCGACCGCGACGAGCGGGCCGTGGTCTGCGACGACGGCGGCGTGGTCCGGTACGACCGGCTGGTGCTGGCGACCGGCTCCAATCCGGTCCTGCCGCCGCTGCGAGGGCTGTTCGCGGAGGACAGCGGCACGTTCCCGGAGGGGGTGCACGCCTTCCGGACGATGGACGACTGCCTGGCGCTGTCGGCGGCGGTGCGCCCCGGCTCCCGCGCGGTGGTCGTCGGCGGCGGGCTGCTCGGGGTGTCGGCGGCGCGGGCACTGGCGGCGCGCGGGGCCGAAGTGGTCGTCGCCACCCAGGGCGAGCACCTGATGGAACGCCATCTCGACGCCGGTGCCTCGGAGTTGCTGCGCTCGCACCTGGAGGGGCTGGGCGTCGAGGTGCACACCCAGTGCCGGGTGCGCGGTCTGCCGGCCCGCGACGAGGGCGGCGACGCGGAGCCGTCGCGGCAGTCGCGGCCGGCCATGGCGGCGCGTGCGGGAAGCGGGCCCGCCGGGACGCCGCGACGGGCCGCCGGTGACGGCCGGGGGGCGCGTCCCGTCGTCACCGCGGTCGAACTCGCCGACGGCTACCGCCTCGGCACCGACCTGGTCGTGCTGGCCTGCGGCGTCCGGCCGCGGGTCGGGCTCGCCCAGGCGGCGGGCCTCGCGGTCGCCAAGGGGGTGGTGGTGGACGACGCGCTGCGCACCTCGGACCCGTCGGTCCACGCCATCGGCGACTGCGCCCAGCACGACGGGGTCGTCTACGGCCTCGCGGGCCCGGCCACCGAGCAGGCGGACGTGCTGGCGGACGTCCTGACGGCCGGCCCGGCGCCGCGGTACGGCGGCACCCGTTCGCTGACCCGGCTCACCCTCAACGGCCCGGCGGCCCTGGACATCGCCTCCTTCGGCGAGACCGCCCCCGCCCCGGGCGACGACGTGCTCCGCCTCGCCGACGCCACGCGCGGCGCCTACCGGAAGGTCGTCCTGCGCGGTGACCGCCTCGTCGGCGGCATCCTCCTCGGCGACCTCAGCACCGTGGGCACCCTGGCCCGCACCTGGGAGGGCGACGAGCCACTGCCCGGGTCCCCGCTCCACCTGCTCACCGACAACGGAGGGTCCTGACACATGACCACGCCCACCATCGTGCTCGTCGGCCACGGGATGGTCGGACAGCGGTTCCTGGAGGCGCTGGCCGACCGGGGCCTGACCTCCCGGGCCCGGGTGGTGGTGCTCTGCGAGGAGCCCCGCCCGGCGTACGACCGCGTCCACCTCAGCTCGTACTTCGCCGGCACCGGCCCCGAGGCGCTCTCCCTGGTGGAGGCCGGCTTCATGGCGGAGCACGGCATCGAACTGCACCTGGGCGACCCGGCGGTGACGATCGACCGGGAGACAAGGACCGTCACCGCCCGCTCCGGCCTCACCGTCGGCTACGACACCCTGGTGCTCGCCACCGGCTCCTACCCCTTCGTGCCGCCGGTCCCCGGCAAGGACGCGGGCGGCTGCTTCGTCTACCGCACCATCGAGGACCTGCTGGCGATCGAGGAGTACGCGATGACCTCCCGCACCGGCGCGGTGGTCGGCGGCGGGCTCCTCGGGCTGGAGGCGGCGGGCGCCCTCAAGGGGCTCGGACTGGACACGCACGTCGTGGAGTTCGCCCCCCGGCTGATGCCGGTGCAGGTCGACGAGGGCGGCGGCGAGGCGCTGCGCCGCACCGTCGAGGACATGGGCGTGGCCGTGCACACGGGGGTGGGCACGCAGGAGATCCTGACGGCCGGCGACGGCTCGGTCCGGGCCATGGCGCTGTCGGACGGCTCCGCGCTCGACGTCGACCTGGTGGTCTTCTCGGCGGGCGTACGGCCGCGCGACCAGCTCGCCAGGGAGTGCGGGCTGCCGGTCGGCGAGCGCGGCGGCATCGTCGTCGACGCGTCCTGCCGCACCGAGGACCCGAACGTCTTCGCGATCGGCGAGTGCGCCCTCGCCTCGGACGGCCGGGTGTACGGCCTGGTGGCGCCCGGCTACGACATGGCGGAGACCGCGGCGAAGGCGATCGCCGGCGAGGAGGGCTCCTTCACCGGCGCCGACACCTCCACCAAGCTGAAGCTGCTCGGCGTGGACGTGGCCTCCTTCGGCGACGCGCACGGCGCGACCGCGGGCTGCCTCGACGTGGTCTACTCCGACTCCCGCTCCGGGGTCTACAAGAAGCTGGTCGTCTCCCCGGAGGGTGTGCTGCTGGGCGGCATCCTCGTCGGCGACGCCGAGCAGTACGGCATGCTGCGCCCGCTCACCGGCTCGGTGCCGCCGGTCCCCGCGGAGCAGCTGGTGCTGCCGGCGGGCGCCGGCGCCCCCGTGGCGCTGGGCCCGTCCGCGCTGCCGGACGAGGCGGTGATCTGCTCGTGTCACAACGTCACCAAGGGCACGATCCGCGGTGCGGTCACGGAACACGGCTGCGCCACCGTCCCCGAGGTGAAGAAGTGCACCAGGGCCGGGACCGGATGCGGCAGTTGCGTGAAAGTGCTGGGCCAACTGGTCACCGCGGAACTGGAGGCCTCGGGCGTCGAGGTCGACAAGGGGCTGTGCGGCTGCTTCGCCCACACCCGCCAGGAGCTCTTCGAGATCGTGCGGGCGCTGCGGATCACCGGCTTCCGCGAGCTGCTCGACCGGCACGGCCGTGACGGTGCCCGCGGCGGCGACGGCTGCGAGGTCTGCAAGCCGGCCGTCGGTTCGATCATCGCCTCGCTCGCCCCGTCGATCGGCGCCTCCGGCTACGTCCTGGACGGCGAGCAGGCGGCGCTGCAGGACACCAACGACCACTTCCTGGCCAACATGCAGCGCAACGGCTCGTACTCGATCGTGCCCCGCATCCCCGGCGGTGAGATCACCCCGGAGAAGCTGATCGTGATCGGCGAGGTGGCCCGCGACTTCGGCCTCTACACGAAGATCACCGGGGGGCAGCGGATCGACCTGTTCGGCGCCCGGGTCGACCAGCTCCCGGCCATCTGGGCCCGGCTGGTGGACGCCGGCTTCGAGTCCGGGCACGCGTACGGCAAGGCGCTGCGCACCGTGAAGTCCTGCGTCGGGCAGACCTGGTGCCGCTACGGCGTGCAGGACAGCGTCCGCATGGCCATCGACCTGGAGCTGCGCTACCGGGGCCTGCGCTCCCCGCACAAGCTCAAGTCCGCCGTCTCCGGCTGCCAGCGCGAGTGCGCGGAGGCGCGGAGCAAGGACTTCGGCGTCATCGCGACCGCGAACGGCTGGAACCTCTATGTCGGCGGCAACGGCGGCGCCACCCCGCGCCACGCGGATCTGCTCGCCCAGGACCTGGGAGACGCCGAACTGGTCCGGCTGATCGACCGCTTCCTGATGTTCTACATCCGCACCGCCGACCGCCTGGAGCGCACCTCGGCCTGGCTGGAGCGGATCGAGGGCGGGCTCGGCCACGTACGGGACGTCGTCGTGCACGACTCGCTCGGCATCTGCGCGGAGCTGGAGCGGCAGATGGCCGACCACGTCGCCAACTACCGCGACGAGTGGGCCGAGACGCTGGACGACCCGGAGCGGCTGCGGCGCTTCGTCTCCTTCGTCAACGCGCCCGGCGTGCCCGACCCCTCCGTCCGCTTCGTCCCCGAGCGGGACCAGGTCAAGCCCGACCTCGGTCTGCTCGCCGGCCCCGTGCTCCCCGTCCGCACCCTCGAAGGGACCACCACCGCATGAACCTCGAAGTCCTCCTTCCCGGAACCGCCGGCTGGTTCGCCGTCTGCGACCACGACACCCTCACCCCCGGCCGCGGCGTCGCCGCCCTCCTCCCCGACGGCCGGCAGGCGGCCCTGTTCACCGACCGGCACGGGCGCCCGTACGCCATCGACAACCGCGACCCCTTCACCGGCGCCTACGTCCTGTCCCGCGGGCTGCTCGGCTCCACCGCCGAGGGCCGGGCCTTCGTCGCCTCCCCGCTGCTCAAGCAGCGCTTCGACCTCGAGAACGGCCGCTGCCTCGACGACGAGGCGGTGTCGGTCCCGGCCTTCCCGGTGCGGATGCGGTGACGGGCCCGGGACCTGCTTGAATCGGCCCATGACCGAAGTCGAGGTGCTGCGGGTGTTCACCGGTCCCGACGGACGGGGCGGGAACCTGCTCGGGGTGGTACGGGACGGCGCGTCCGTGCGCGGGGCGGAGGCGCGGCAGCGGCTGGCGGCGCAGCTCGGCTACAGCGAGACCGTCTTCGTCGACGACGCCGGACGCGGCGTCGTCGACATCTGGACGCCGAGCGTGCGGCTGCCCTTCGCGGGCCATCCGGCGGTGGGGGCGGCGTGGTTGCTCGGGGCCGGGGTGCTGCGGCCGCCGGCCGGCGAGGTGAGGGCCTGGACGGAGGGCGGCTTCACCTGGGTGCGCGGGCGCGCGGAGTGGGCGTCGGGACGCCGCACCCGGCGGTTCGGTTCACCCGCCGAGGTGGACGCGCTGCCCGCGCCGCCGCCCGGCGAGGGCTGGCTCTACGCCTGGGCCTGGGCGGACGAGGCGGCCGGACGCGTCCGCGCGCGGGCCTTCCCGCGACGCGGCGACGCGATCGTCGAGGACGAGGCGACCGGGGCCGCCGCGATGGTGCTCACCGCCGAACTGGGACGCCCGCTGGACGTCCGCCAGGGCGTGGCCTCCCAGATCCTCACCCGCCCCCACCCCGACGGCACCGTCGACATCGGCGGCCGGGTCTCCCCGGCCCCCTGACCGGTCGCCCATCCGGCACGCGTCCCGAGGGCCCCGGCGCGACGGCGAACCCGCCGGTCGCCCCCGCCCGGCACGGCGCCTCGCACGCGGACCCGTCCGGCTTCCACCGGCTCGCCCCGCCCCGTGCCGGCCTCTCCTCCGGCCGCCTGTCCAGGGGCGACGTGCACGCCCCCGGCGGGCGGGGCGACGTGCCCGGCGTGCCACGGTCGGCTCGCGTCGCCCCGGCCGGTGGTCCCCCGTGGTCCGCGCCCCGGGATTCGCGTACACCTTCCGGGGGGTGGCCGCCACGCGGGCGGCTGCCGCGGATGCGGCGTGTGCGAGGCCTCTGACCTGCGGTTTCCGGACTCCGTGGGTTCCGGATGCGGATCTTCGTCGGGGCGGTGATGCTGAGAGCAGTGCCACTCACGGCGAGGAGGACAGCGATGTCCATGTTCGACAAGATCAAGGCCAAGCTGAAGGGCCACGAGAGCCAGGCCCAGAAGGGCATCGACAAGGGCGGCGACATGCTGGACGACAAGACCGGCGGGAAGTACCAGCGCCAGGTCGACACCGCTCAGGACAAGCTGGGCGACGAGTTCGGCTCGGGCAGCACCGGCGAGGACCGTCCCCCGCACTCCTGACGCCGAAGGGCCGTCGCGCACCCGTGTGAAGGGCGGCGCGGCGGCCCTACGCTGGCGCGCATGGTGTGGACCGCGAACGACATCCCCGACCAGAGCGGCCGCACGGCCGTCGTCACCGGAGCGAACAGCGGCATCGGTTACTGCACCGCCCGCGAACTCGCCCGCAGGGGCGCGAGGGTGCTGCTCGCCTGCCGCAGCGAGGCGCGCGGCAAGGAGGCCGTCGACCGCCTGAAGGCCGAACTCCCCGACGCCCGCGCCGGATACCGCCACCTCGACCTGGGGGACCTGTCGTCGGTGCGCGCCTTCGCCGCCGGGTACGACGACACCGGGCTGGACCTGCTGGTCAACAACGCCGGTGTGATGGCCCTGCCGTACGGCACCACCGCCGACGGCTTCGAGACCCAGATGGGCGTGAACCACCTCGGCCACTTCGCCCTCACCGGGCTGCTGCTGCCGCGTCTGCTGGCCACCCCGGGATCCCGCGTCGTCTCCGTCTCCAGCGGCATGCACGCGGTCGCCGCCATCGACCCCGGCGACCTCAACAGCGAACGCCGCTACCGGCGTTGGATCGCGTACGCCCGTTCCAAGAGCGCCAACCTGCTCTTCGTGCACGAGTTGTCCCGGCGGCTGGCGGCCGCGGGCGCGGGCACCGTCGCCGCGGCGGCGCACCCCGGTTACGCGAGCACCGGGTTGCAGACCCGCGCCGCCCGCATGGAGAACCGCCGGACCGTCGAACGCGTGGTGAACCTCGGCAACCGGGTGATCGCCCAGTCCGCGGACGCCGGTGCGCTCCCGCTGCTGTACGCCGCCACGGCGCCCGGCGTGCTCCCCGACTCCTTCACCGGCCCCCGGTTCCAGGGGTGGCGGGGCTCCCCCGCGCCCTCCTGGCGCGCTCCGTGGACCCGCGACGACCGGGCCGGCGAGCTGCTGTGGGCGGCCTCCGAACAGCTCACGGGCGTCCGCTTCGAGCTGCCCGCGGCGGGGTGAGCCGTGCGTCCGCGCGCCCTCTGCCATGACGGTGAATCCAGCAGACCGTGGCGGAGGGTTCACGCTGCGTTGGCTCCGGTGTCAGGGGGCGCGCCCTAGCCTTCCGGTGCGCGACCCGCCCGCGGCGATGGGTCCGGGCGGGCCACCCGTCGTCCCTGGAGTGATCGTGGAACGTCGAACCTTCTTGCGCGGAGCGGTGGTCGGCAGCTCGGCGGCCGCCTTCGGCGGCACCCTGATGCGCGGGGCGGTCTACGCCGCACCCGCCCAGCCCGGTACCGGCCCCTACGGCGCGCTGCAGGCGCCCGACGCCAACGGCATCGCCCTGCCCGGCGGTTTCACCAGCCGTGTGATCGCCCGCTCCGGCCAGACCGTCGCGGGCACCTCGTACACCTGGCACAGCGCACCCGACGGCGGCGCGTGCTTCGCCGACGGCACCGGCTGGATCTACGTCTCCAACTCGGAGATCAACCCGGGCGGCGGCGCGAGCGCGGTCCGGTTCAACTCCTCGGGCAACGTCACGGGCGCCTACCGGATCCTCTCCGGCACCCGGCAGAACTGCGCCGGCGGCAGGACGCCCTGGGACAGCTGGCTGTCCTGCGAGGAGGTCAGCCTCGGCTACGTCTACGAGACCGACCCCCGCGGCGTGGAAGCGGCCGTCCGCCGTGCCGCCATGGGCCGGTTCAAGCACGAGGCGGCCGCCGCCGACCCCGTGCGCAAGGTGGTCTACCTGACCGAGGACGAGACCAACGGCTGCTTCTACCGGTTCGTCCCGGCCACCTGGGGCGACCTGTCGGCCGGGACCCTGCAGGTGCTGGTCGCCGGCACCGCCGCCTCGGGCTCCTTCACCTGGGCGAACGTGCCCGACCCCGACGGCTCCCCGACCGTCACCCGCAGCCAGGTCTCCGGCGCGAAGAAGTTCAACGGCGGCGAGGGCTGCCACTACGCCGACGACACCGTCTGGTTCACCACCAAGGGCGACAACCGGGTCTGGCGGCTCGACCTGACCGCCGGCACCTACGCGCTGGCCTACGACGACTCCCTCGTCTCCGGCAGCGCCCCGCTGACGGGCGTGGACAACATCACCGGCAGCTCCTCGGGCGACCTCTACGTCGCCGAGGACGGCGGCAACATGGAGATCTGCCTGATCACCCCGGACGACGTGGTCTCGCCGTTCCTGCGGGTCAGCGGCCAGTCCTCCTCCGAGATCACCGGTCCCGCCTTCTCCCCCGACGGCACGCGGCTGTACTTCTCCTCCCAGCGCGGCACGAGCGGCAGTTCGACCGGCGGTATCACCTACGAGGTGCGCGGCCCGTTCCGCTCGTAGCGGGGCGGAACGGAAGCGGGGGCGGCACCTTCGCACAAAGGTGCCGCCCCCGGTGAGGGTGGGAGATGGTCTTCCGGGCCGGGGTTACCGGCTGTCGCTGCCCCTGCTCAGCGCCGCGGCGCGGCCCGCCTCCAGGCGGGCGACGGGGATGCGGAACGGGGAGCAGGAGACGTAGTCCAGGCCCACCTCGTGGAAGAAGTGGACGGACTCGGGGTCGCCGCCGTGCTCGCCGCACACGCCGAGCTTGAGGTCGGGCCGGGTGGCGCGGCCGGCCTCGGCGGCGGAGCGGACGAGGGAGCCGACGCCGTCCTTGTCGATGGTCTCGAACGGGGAGACGCCGAAGATGCCCTTCTCCAGGTAGGCGGTGAAGAAGCTCGCCTCGACGTCGTCGCGGCTGAAGCCCCAGACCGTCTGGGTCAGGTCGTTGGTGCCGAACGAGAAGAACTCGGCGGCCTCGGCGATCTGCGCGGCGGTCAGGGCGGCGCGCGGCAGCTCGATCATCGTGCCGAGGGTGAGGCTGAGCTCGGTGCCCGTTGCGGCCTCGACCTCGGCGATGACGGACTCGGCCTCCTCGCGGACGATCTCCAGCTCCTGGACGGTGCCGACCAGCGGGATCATGATCTCGGCCCGCGGGTCGCCCTTGGCGTTCCTGCGCTCGGCCGCGGCCTCGGCGATGGCCCGCACCTGCATGGCGAACAGGCCGGGGATGACCAGCCCGAGGCGCACGCCGCGCAGGCCCAGCATCGGGTTCTGCTCGTGGAGCTTGTGGACCGCCTGCAACAGCCGCAGGTCGTTCTCGTTGGAGTCCTTGCGCGCCTCGGCGAGCGCGACGCGCACCGACAGCTCGGTGATGTCGGGCAGGAACTCGTGCAGCGGCGGGTCCAGCAGGCGCACGGTCACCGGCAGCCCGTCCATCGCCTCGAAGAGCTCGACGAAGTCGGACCTCTGCAGCGGCAGCAGCGCGGAGAGCGCCTTGTCGCGCTCGGACTCGGTGTCGGCGAGGATCAGCCGCTCCACCAGCTCGCGGCGCTCGCCGAGGAACATGTGCTCGGTGCGGCACAGGCCGATCCCCTGGGCGCCGAAGCGGCGGGCGCGGGAGGCGTCCTCGGCGTTGTCGGCGTTGGCGCGCACCCGCAGCCGGCGGACCCGGTCCGCGTACGCCATGATCCGGTGCACGGCCCGCACCAGCTCGTCGGCGTCGTCGGCGCCGGCGTGCATGCGGCCCTCGAAGTACTCCACGACCGGGGACGGCACGACCGGCACCTTGCCGAGGTAGACCTTGCCGGAGGAGCCGTCGATGGAGATGACGTCGCCCTCCTCGACGACGACCCCGCCGGGGGCGGTCATCCGGCGGCGCTTGGTGTCGACCTCGAGCTCCTCCGCGCCGCACACGCAGGTCTTGCCCATGCCGCGGGCGACGACGGCGGCGTGCGAGGTCTTGCCGCCGCGCGAGGTGAGGATGCCCTCGGCGGCGATCATGCCGTTGAGGTCGTCGGGGTTGGTCTCGCGGCGGATGAGGATGACCTGCTCGCCGGAGCGCGACCACTTCACGGCGGTGTACGAGTCGAAGACGGCCTTGCCGACCGCGGCCCCCGGCGAGGCGGCGATGCCCCAGCCGATCCGCTCGGCCTTGGCCTTCTCGTCGAAGCGGGGGAACATCAGCTGCGCCAGCTGTGCGCCGTTGACCCGCTGCAGCGCCTCGGCCTCGTCGATCAGGCCCTGGTCGACCAGCTGGGTGGCGATGCGGAAGGCCGCGGCGGCGGTGCGCTTGCCGACCCGGGTCTGCAGCATCCACAGCTTGCCGCGCTCGATGGTGAACTCGATGTCGCACAGGTCCTTGTAGTGCGTCTCGAGGGTCTCCATGATCTGCATCAGCTGGTCGTAGGACGTCTTGTCCAGCTGCTCCAGCTCGGCGAGCGGCACGGTGTTGCGGATGCCCGCCACGACGTCCTCGCCCTGCGCGTTGCACAGGTAGTCGCCGTAGACGCCCTGGTGGCCGGTGGCCGGGTCACGGGTGAAGGCGACGCCGGTCCCGGAGTCGGAGCCGAGGTTGCCGAAGACCATGGAGCAGACGTTGACGGCCGTGCCGAGGTCGCCGGGGATGCGCTCCTGGCGGCGGTAGAGCTTGGCGCGCTCGCCGTTCCACGAGTCGAAGACGGCGCGCACGGCCAGGTCCATCTGCTCGCGGGGGTCCTGCGGGAAGTCCCGCCCGGTCTCCTTGGCGACGACGGCCTTGAACTGCTCGACCAGGGCCCGCAGGTCGCCCGCGTCCAGGTCGAGGTCGTCGTGGGTGCCCTTGGCCCGCTTGGCGTCCTCCAGCGCGTCCTCGAAGAGCTCTCCGTCGACGCCCAGCACCGTCTTGCCGAACATCTGGATCAGGCGCCGGTAGGAGTCCCAGGCGAAGCGCTCGTTGCCGGCCTGCGCGGCAAGGCCCACGACCGAGGCGTCGGAGAGGCCGATGTTGAGGACCGTGTCCATCATGCCCGGCATGCTGAACTTCGCCCCGGAGCGGACGGAGACGAGCAGCGGGTCGTCCGCCTGCCCGAGCTTCTTGCCCATCCGCTGCTCCAGCGCGTCGAGGTGCGCACTCACCTCGTCGCGCAGCGCCGCGGGTTCGGCGCCCGACTCCAGGTAGACCTTGCAGGCCTCGGTGGTGATCGTGAAGCCCGGGGGAACGGGCAGACCGAGGTTGGTCATCTCGGCGAGGTTCGCGCCCTTGCCGCCGAGCAGGTCCTTGAGGTCCTTGTTGCCCTCAGTGAAGTCGTAGACGAACTTCTGGATTACTTGTTCTTCCGACACGGGACTCGCTCCTCGCGGCCGGGATGCCCTGACGGCGGGGAGCGTACCCATCTCGAAGGCGCCGCAGTACGTCAATCACCAGGTCACACGGTCGTAACCACCCATCCGCCGAGAGATCGAAAGTCATGGCGCCCTTCCGGGTGAGCGAGGAGTGCGTTCAACCGTCGAACACATGCTCTCGCCACGTGATCGCCACACTCGGAGTCCATCACTCCACGTGACGGATGGCTTGACCATGTGTCCACGACAACGATGGCACCCAGTGCCAGTCATTGGAGAGGTGTGGTGACACTCCCACTGCTCATTTGAGCAATACCCCTATCAGGCGTGGCGAGAATCACTCGCTCCAGGAGCGCTTTGTCTTACAGTCCGGACGTCACGACGGACCGCCGAAACATCCTCAGCCGCCCGAAGTGTCCAGCTCGGCCTCGGCGCCGACGACCACCGAGCAGTCGTACGGGTCCTCCAGCCACCCGTCCGGGAGCACCACGCGCTTGCTCCCGGCCGTCCGGCCGCGCGGCCCCTCGGCACCATCCGGCCATTCCTGGTCCAGGTCGAGGTCGTCGAGGTGGGCGTCGAGCTCGGCGAGGGAGGAGGTCATCGCCAGCTTGCGGCGCATCTCCGAGCCGACCGAGAAGCCCTTGGTGTACCAGGCGACGTGCTTGCGGAAGTCGATGACCCCGCGCTCCTCGTCGCCCAGCCACTCCCCCAGCAGCCCCGCGTGGCGCCGCATGACGCCGGCCACCTCGCGCAGCGTCGGGGCCGCCGGGGCGCCGCCGCCCTCGAAGGCCGCCACGAGGTCGCCGAAGAGCCAGGGACGGCCCAGGCAGCCGCGGCCGACGACGACACCGTCGCAGCCGGTCTCCCGCATCATGCGGACCGCGTCCGCGGCGCTCCAGATGTCGCCGTTGCCCAGCACCGGGATCTCCGGGACGTGCTCCTTGAGGCGGGCGATGGCCTCCCAGTCGGCCGTGCCCCCGTAGTGCTGGGCGGCGGTCCTGCCGTGCAGCGCGACGGCGGTGACGCCCTCCTCGACGGCGATCCGGCCCGCGTCCAGGTAGGTGGTGTGGTCGTCGTCGATGCCCTTGCGCATCTTGATCGTGACCGGCAGGTCGCCCGCGTTGCCGACCGCCTCGCGCAGGATCGAGCGGAGCAGGTTGCGCTTGTAGGGCAGCGCCGAGCCGCCGCCCTTGCGGGTCACCTTGGGCACCGGGCAGCCGAAGTTCAGGTCGATGTGGTCGGCGAGGTCCTCGTCGACGATCATCCGGACCGCCTTGCCGACGGTGACCGGGTCGACCCCGTACAGCTGGATCGAACGCGGCTTCTCGCTGCCGTCGAAGTGGATCAGCTGCATGGTCTTGTCGTTGCGCTCGACGAGGGCCCGGGTGGTGATCATCTCCGAGACGAAGAGCCCCTTGCCGCCGGAGAACTCACGGCACAGCGTGCGGAACGGCGCGTTGGTGATCCCGGCCATCGGTGCCAGCACCACGGGCGGCCACACGGTGTGCGGGCCGATGCGGAGTGCGGGAGCGGTGGCGTCAGCAGTCATGCGGACCATTCTCCCGTATCGCCCGGCCGGTGTTGGGTGTAGCGTGAAATGGTTACACACGTACAATCAATCCGGATCAAGGAGACCGAACAGCCGATGCCCGAGCTGAGCCGGGGCAGACGCCTGCTGGTGCTGGCGATCTGCTGCATGAGTCTGCTGATCGTCAGCCTCGACAACACCATCCTCAACGTCGCGCTGCCCGCCATGCGCCGGGACCTGCACACCTCCATCTCCGGACTGCAGTGGACCATCGACGCCTACACGCTCGTGCTGGCCTCGCTGCTCATGCTCTCCGGCTCCACCGCCGACCGGATCGGCCGGCGCCGGATCTTCCGCACCGGCCTGGTGATCTTCACGGTGGCGTCCGGTCTGTGCAGCATCGCCCCCAGCCTGGAGTGGCTGGTGGTCTTCCGCATGCTGCAGGCGGTGGGCGGTTCGATGCTCAACCCCGTCGCGATGTCGATCATCACCAACGTCTTCACCGACCCGCGCGAGCGCGCGCGGGCGATCGGGGCGTGGGGCGGCGTCGTCGGGATCAGCATGGCCGCCGGGCCGATCATCGGCGGCGCGCTCGTCGAGTCGGTCGGCTGGCGCTCGGTGTTCTGGATCAACCTGCCGATCGGGCTGCTCGCCCTGGTGCTCACCGCGCTGTACGTGCCCGAGTCCCGGGCGCCGCGGCCGCGGCGGATCGACCCGGTCGGCCAGCTGCTGGTCATCGCGCTGCTCGGCTCGCTGACGTACGCCATCATCGAGGCGCCCGCGGCCGGCTGGGGCTCCCCGGTCATCGTCGGCTGCCTCGTGCTCGCCCTGGGCTCCGCGGTGTCCCTGATCCTCTACGAGCGGCGGCGCAGGGAACCCCTGATCGACCCGCGCTTCTTCCGCAGCGCGCCCTTCAGCGGGGCCACGGTGATAGCGGTGAGCGCCTTCGCCGCCCTCGCCGGCTTCCTCTTCCTCAACACCCTGTACCTCCAGGACGTACGCGGGCTGTCCGCCCTGGACGCCGGTCTGCACCTGCTGCCGATGGCGGCCATGGCCCTGGTCTGTGCCCCGCTGTCCGGACGCATGGTCGGCAGCCGCGGCCCGCGGCTGCCGCTGCTGCTGGCGGGCCTGGCCACCACGGGCAGCGGCGTGATGTTCGCCGCGCTGGACGCGACCGCCTCGGACGCCAAGCTGTTCACCGCGTACGTCCTGTTCGGCATCGGCTTCGGCTTCGTCAACGCGCCGATCACCAACACCGCGGTCTCCGGCATGCCGCGCACCCAGGCAGGGGTCGCCGCGGCGGTGGCCTCGACCAGCCGGCAGGTCGGTCAGTCCCTGGGCGTGGCCGTCATGGGCGCCGCGCTCGCCGCCGGGCTGGACCTCACCGCGTGGTGGATCATCACCGGCTGCGGTGTGGCGATCCTGGCGCTGGGGTGGCTGACCTCGGGCCACTGGGCGGCGGGCACCGCCGAGCGCGCCGCGGAGCGGCTCAGCGCGGACGCCGCCCGCGAACCGGTGGGCGCCCGGTGAACGAGGCCACGGCCGCCCGGGTGTGGCGCGACCTGCGCACGCTCGTCCTCGAGCGCAACGAACGCCGCCGCGAGGTCGCCGAGGCCCTCGGCATGAGCTTCTTCCGGGTCAAGGCGCTGCGCCGGATCGCGGCGGCCCCCGTGACCCCGGGCGACCTCGCCGCCGATCTCATGACGGACCGCCCGTACGTCACGCTCGTCGTCGACGACCTCGCCCGGCGGGGGCTGGTGGAACGCACGCCGCACCCGCGCGACCGGCGCCGCAAGCTCCTGAGCGTCACGCCGGCCGGCGCCGAGGCCGCGGGGGAGGCCGACCGCATCCTGGGCACTCCCCCGCCGGGCCTGGTGGAACTCGACCCGGAGGAACTCGCGGCGCTGGACCGGGTGGTGACCAAGCTGCTGGGGCCCGCACCGGGGTGATCCGGGGAAGACCCGGGGTCCTAATACTGCAACCGCGACACGCTGGGGCTCACGCCGTACGCCGCCTTGAAAACGCGGCTGAAGTGGGCCGCGCTGGCGAACCCCCACCGGTGCGCGATCGCCTCGATCGTCATGAACCGATGCGCCGGCGAGGCCAGTTCCCTCCTGCACTCTTCGAGGCGCTGCGTCCTTATCCATTCACCGAGGGTGATTCCGGCTCGGGACAGGGTCAGGTAGAGCCGGCGTACCGAAACCTGGTGCTCGGCGGCGATACGTGCGGCAGTCAGGTCGGGTTCCGCCAGATGGAGGCGGACGTACTCCTGAACACGCTGAAGAAGCGTGCGGTTCAGCGGCGGTCCGGCCAGGTCGTCACGGCCCATGGCCGTGGTGACCACAGCCCTGATCAGGTCGACGCAGGGCTGCGCGAACAGGGCGGTCTCGGCCTCGCCGACGGCCGCCCGGTCATGGGCCAGCCGGGTGAAGAACGCCGCTGTGGCACCCACGACGGGGCGCTCCGAACCGAGCCGGACGGCTGTGACCTGGTCGAGCAGGGACGGCCGCAGCCCCAGGACGTGGGTGGGAACACGCACCAGCACCGCCTGGATCGTGCCGTGGAAGAGGACCTCGTAGGGCTTCGCGTTCTGGAGCACCACGAGATCTCCCGCCCGCACCACACCCTGCCTGCCTCCCTGGCGGAACCGGGAGACCCCCGCTTCCTGCAGGCTGACGAGGACGTGCGGCACCATGTCCTCGCCCACCGGGGCAGCGGCACGGCGGAGGCGGTCCACGTTCCAGTCGATCTCCGAGACCTTCACCGACCCCATCGCGCTGGTGGTCGCACTGGCCCTCAGGTGATTCGGGTCCGGTGGAAGGTCCACCTCTATGCGGCCGTTGACGGACCACGAGAAGTCGCGGATCGCGTCCGCGCGATCACCGGGGGCCAGCGACGCGATGTCGAGTCGATCTGCCATACGGCTGCCTCCTGAACCGGTCGCGGGACCTGCGTTTTGGGCACGTCTCCACGGTACTGCCACAGGTAGTCCGCTTTCGGGGCTTTTACTGTATTGTGCACCTTTATTTCCGGGCGGCCTCGCGCGGGAAAACCGGCGGCCGTTGTCGGTGCCCGGCGGTAGCGTCACCGACATGACGACGCAGATCACCGAGCCCCGAGACGCCCGTTCCCGGGCCGCGCTGACGGAGCTGACCGCGCGCGGCGTCCGCCCCGGGTACCTGTTCTTCTGGGGCCACCGGCCACAGCGCGACGGCAGCGTGGGCGCGGGCTGCCTGAGCCAGTGGTGGCCGTCGGAGTTCACCGTCGACGGCATCGGCTACGCCACGGCGGAGCACTGGATGATGGCCGGCAAGGCCCGTCTCTTCGACGACGAGCGGGCCCTCGCCGCCATCCTCGCCGCCCCGCACCCGAACGCCGCGAAGAAGCTGGGCCGCCAGGTCCGCGGCTTCGACAACGTCACCTGGGAGCGGCACCGCGAGGAACTCGTCGTCGAGGGCAACGTCGCCAAGTTCGGCCAGGACCCGGCGCTGCGCGACTACCTGCTGGGCACCGGCTCGCGCGTGCTGGTCGAGGCCAGCCCGGTGGACCGCATATGGGGCATCGGCCTGGCCGCCGGCGAGGAGGCCGCCGCGGACCCCGCACGGTGGCGCGGCCTGAACCTGCTGGGCTTCGCCCTCATGGAGGCGCGGCAGCGGCTCCTCACACCGGCATCGGCATGACGCTCGGCGCGGCCACGGCGATCTCGTACAGCCGGTCCAGCCGTTCGCGGGTGGCGGCGTCCGCCGGGGAGTAGGTGACCAGCCGGGGGCCCTGGCTGGGACCGAGCCACAGGTGCGTGAAGTGGAAGGTCAGCAGGCCGACCCGGGGGTTGAGGAAGCGCTTGGTGCGGTTCTCCGGTTCCTGCACCTCATGCCTCTCCCACAGCTCGCAGAACTCCGGGGAAGCCTGCTCCAGCCTTTTGACCAGGGACTTCCACGCGGGCTCCGCGAGGTGCTCGGCCATCGCCGCACGGTACTTGGCCACCAGTTGCCGGCTGGTCTCGTGCCAGTCGGGCAGGCCCTCGCGCCAGGCGGGGTCGGTGAAGGCCAGCCACATGATGTTGCGGTCCTCGAAGGGGAGCCGGTCGAGGTCGTCGACCAGCCGTGCGTAGGTGCGGTTGTGGGCGATGACGTCGGTGCGGCTGTTGAGGACCGCGGCCGGCAGCGGTTCCAGCTTCGCCAGCATCTCCCTGATCTGGTCGGACATCCCCGGGCACTGGGCACGCGGGTTGGGGTCGGGGACCCCGGCGAGCAGGAAGAGGTGGGTGCGCTCGTTCGGGTCCAGCATCAGGGCCCGGGCGATGGAGTCGGCCACCTGCGCGGAGATCTGGATCTCCCGGGCCTGCTCGAGCCACGTGTACCAGGTGACCCCGACCGCGGCCAGCTGCGCCACCTCCTCACGGCGCAGCCCGGGGGTGCGGCGTCGGCGGCCGGGCGGGAGTCCGACCTGCTCCGGGGAGATCCGTTCACGGCGGCTGCGGAGGAAGGACGCGAGCTCGCTCCGCGCGGCGGCGCTGGGAGACGTCATACCTCCAGGGTGCCTGACTCCCCAGACCATTGCCAGGTGGTCGCGATACCTGGATAAACGCTCTCTGGTACCCCCCTGAGAACAAGGTCATCGTGGCACACGTGACCGATCACAACGAACCCCCCGCCTCCGCCGGCCTCCGTTCCCGTGCCCAGGTGCGGCCCCGCGTCCTCCGGGTCGGCGCCTCCGGCCCGGCCCCGGCGGCGAGAACCGCGGCACCGGCCGCCGAGGCGCCGCCCGGCCGGGCCGCACCGGCCCTCGGCGCGCTGGGCCTGTTCACCGTGCTGCTGGGTGCGGCGCTGCCGCTCATCGACTTCTTCATCGTCAACGTCGCCCTGCCCGCCATCGAGACCGACCTGCACGCCGGGGCCGCCCTGCTGGAGCTGGTCGTGGCGGGCTACGGCGTGGCGTACGCCGTGCTGCTGGTGCTCGGCGGCCGGCTCGGCGACTCCTTCGGCCGCCGCCGGCTCTTCCTCGCCGGCATGGCGGCCTTCGGCCTGACCTCGCTCGCCTGCGGCCTGGCACCGGACGCGTGGGTGCTGGTGGGCGCCCGCGTCGCGCAGGGCGCGGCGGCCGCGCTGATGCTGCCCCAGGTGCTGGCCACCATCCACTCGGCGACCGCCGGCCACCGCAGGGCCAAGGCGCTGAGCCTGTACGGCGCGACGGCGGGACTGTCCATGGTCGCGGGCCAGATCCTGGGCGGCGTCCTGGTCGCCGCGGACATCGCGGGCACCGGTTGGCGCGCGGTGTTCCTGGTCAACGTGCCGGTCGCGGCGGCCGGGCTGCTGCTCGCGCTGCGCTCGGTACCGGAGACCCGTTCCGACCGCCCCGCGCCGGTCGACCGGCCCGGCACCCTGCTGCTGGCGGTGTCGCTGGTGACCCTGCTGGTGCCGCTGACCGAGGGCCGGGCGGCCGGCTGGCCGGCGTGGACGTGGGTGTCGCTGACGGTCTTCCCGTTCGCCGCCCTGGCGTTCTTCGTGGTCGAGCGGCGGGCCGACCGGGCCGGGCGGATCCCCCTCGTGCCGCCGAGCCTGTTCGCCCTCGCCGGGATGCGGCGGGCGCTGCCGCTGCTGGTGCCGTTCTCCATCGGCTTCGGCGGCTTCATGTTCGTGATCGCGGTCGCGCTGCAGCAGGGCCTGCGGTTCGGGCCGGTGGAGGCGGGCGCGACGCTGGTGCCGATGGCCGTGGCGTTCTTCCTGGCCTCGCTGGCCGGGCCGCGTCTGGTGGGCCGGTACGGCGGGCGCGTGGTCACCGCGGGCGGCGTCCTGCAGGGCGTCGGCGTCGCGGTGCTGGCGCTGACCGTGGCGCGCAGCTGGGGACCCGGGATGACGGCGTGGGCCCTGCTGCCGGGTGTGGCGCTCGCCGGCCTCGGCCAGGGACTGCAACTGCCGGTGCTGTTCCGGCTGGTGCTCGCGGACGTACCGGGCGAGCGGGCCGGCGTCGGCAGCGGGGTCATGGTGACCACGCAGCAGTCGGCGCTGGCCCTGGGTGTGGCCACCCTCGGCACGCTGTTCCTCGCCCTGGTCTCCTCGCACGGGACCCGTGAGGCGCTGGTCGTGGTGCTGGTCGTGCAGCTGGCGGCGGTGGTCGTGACGGCGCTGGCCAGCCTGCGGCTGCCGCGCCAGGTGGCCTGAGGGGCGCGGATCCCGGTCCGGGCCCGGGCCGGATCCCGGGTCGGTCCTCTTCGGGAATGCGGATGACGGAACATGCGCTGACAGATATTGAAATCTGTCAGCGCATGTGTCACTGTTGTCAGCATCCCCGCCCGACCTCTTGAGCCCCACCAAGGAGTCCCCCTTGCGAAGCCGCACCCTCGGTTCCACCGGCCCCACCGTCTCCGCTCTCGGCCTCGGCGCCATGGGCATGTCCGCCCTCTACGGCGACGCCGACCGCGGCGAGTCGATCGCCACGATCCACGCCGCCCTCGACGCCGGCATCACACTGATCGACACCGGCGACTTCTACGGCATGGGCCACAACGAGCTGCTCATCGGCGAGGCCCTGCGCGCGGCCGCCCCCGCCGACCGCGAGAAGGCGCTCGTCAGCGTCAAGTTCGGTGCCCTGCGCGGGCCCGGCGGCGACTGGCTGGGCGTCGACGGCCGCCCGGCCGCCGTGAAGAACTTCGCCTCCTACTCGCTGCAGCGCCTGGGCGCCGATCACATCGACGTCTACCGCATCGCCCGGGTCGACCCGGCCGTCCCGATCGAGGAGACCGTCGGCGCCATCGCGGAACTCGTCCAGGCCGGCTACGTACGGCACATCGGCCTGTCCGAGGTCGGCGCCGCCACCCTGCGCCGGGCCGCGGCCGTGGCCCCGATCACCGACCTGCAGATCGAGTACTCGCTGATCTCCCGCGGCATCGAGGACGAGATCCTGCCCACCGCCCGCGAACTGGGCATCGGCATCACGGCGTACGGCGTGCTGTCCCGCGGCCTGATCAGCGGCCACTTCACCAGTGACCGCCGGCTGGCCGGCAACGACTTCCGCGCGATGAGCCCGCGCTTCCAGGGCGAGAACCTGGAGCACAACCTGAGGCTGGTCGAGGCGCTGCGCAAAATCGCGGAGCAGAAGGGGGTCACCGTCGCCCAGACCGCCATCGCCTGGGTGCTGTCCCGCGGCGAGGACATCGTCCCGCTGGTCGGTGCCCGCACCCGCGAGCGGCTCGCCGAGGCACTGGGCGCGCTGGAGGTGACCCTCGACGCGGCCGACCTGACGGCGATCGAGACCGCGATCCCGGCCGACGCGGCCGCGGGCGAGCGCTACCCGCAGTCGCAGATGGCGCATCTGGACAGTGAGCACCGGCACTGACGGCCACCCGACCGGTCCTGGGAGAATGGCGACCATGCCACCCGAGACGCTGACCGCCGAACGCATCCTCGAGACCACCGAAGAGGTGCTGCGCCGCTACGGCCCCGCCAAGGCGACCGTGGTGGACGTGGCCCGCGCCCTCGGGGTCAGCCACGGCAGCGTCTACCGGCACTTCCGCACCAAGGCCGCGCTGCGCGAGGCGGTCACGCAGCGGTGGCTGGACCAGGCCCACGCGGAGCTGTCGGCGATAGCGGAGGACGGCGACCGCCCGGCGCCCGCGCGGCTGCGCGCCTGGCTGGAGGCGCTGTTCGCGGCCAAGCGGCGCAAGGCGGGCGGCGATCCCGAGCTGTTCGCCACGTACATGGCGCTCACCGACGAGCACAGCTCCGTGGTGGCCCAGCACGTCGCCGTCATGGTCGGGCTCCTCGCCCGGATCGTCCGGGACGGCGTGGCCGGCGGCGAGTTCGCCACGGGCGACCCCGAGGCCGCCGCGCAGGCGGTCTGGGACGCCACCGTCCGCTTCCACGACCCGGCGTACGCACCCGAGTGGTTCACCCCGGGCATCGACGCGGCGTACTCCGCGGTCAACGACCTGATCGTGCGCGGTCTGGAGTCCTGAGGGTCCGGGCACTGCCCGGGCCTGCGGACGCGCGAAAGGCGCCCGGCCATCCCCGAGGG
>NZ_JBHYMQ010000017.1:0-57452 GCF_042742985.1 Streptomyces sp. NPDC058864
GGTCCTCGACCACGACCATCGCCTCGGAGGCCGCCCCGTCGCCCGCCGGGCCCTCACGCCGTTCCAGCAGTCCCTCACTCATGCCGGTCAGCATAGTGGGGGGTCCTCGCCTGCGAGGAAGGGCTTTCACGTCAGCGGAGCGATTCCCGGGGCGTGTGACACGTGTGACACCATGCTCGCGCGGAGCGGCTGGCGAAGGAGGCGCTCTTCAGCCTGCCCGCCTGTCCCCGGGTGTTCGACCGGCTTCCGCGACCGCTGACCCGTGGGACGGGTCATGCACCGGACGGTGCCAGGGAACGCAGGACGTCGAACTCGTTGCCCTCGGGGTCGGCCATGACGACCCAGTTCCGGCCGGGGCCCTGGCCCACGTCCACCTTCGTCGCGCCGAGGTCGAGCAGCCTGGCCACCTCGTCGCCGGTACTGCCGTCGATCGGGCTGACGTCGAGGTGGAGCCGGTTCTTCACGGTCTTGCCCTCGGGCACCTGGATGAACACCAGGGTCGGCGCCATCTGGCGGGCCCGGACCTCCTCGACGGTCGGCTCCCAGGAGCCGATCTCGACCTTGCCCTCGCTCCGGTCGATCACCTTGAAGTCCAGTACCGCGCACCAAAAGGCCGCGAGGCGCTCCGGATCGTGGCAGTCGACGGTCAACTCGGTGAACCTACTGGTCATTTCTCCCCCATGCAGTGCGGATGGGCGCTCAGCCTAGAGGACCGTCGCGACGGCTCACACGGCCGTCGGCGCCTTGAAGAAGAAGGTCGTCGGCCTGAGCACGCCCGCGGGGTCGGCGGCGTGGCCGGGGACGGTGCCGTAGGGGGTCCAGCCGGCGGAGCGGTAGAGGCGCTCGGCGGGACTGCCGGTCTCCGTGTCGAGCAGCAGCAGGGACACGCCCGCGGCCGCCGCGGCGTGTTCGGCGGTGGTGAGGAGGGCACGGCCGAGGCCGGCGCCGCGGGCGCGGCGGTGCACCATGAGCTTGAGCACCTCGGCGCGGTGCCGGCCGTTGGGCTTGGCCTCGCGGGCGAGGCTGACGGTGCCGGTGACGCCGGCGGCGTCGCGGGCGGCCCAGACGACGAGGTCGCCGGACGCGACCGCGCGGGCGCGGGTGCGCCACCACCCGGCCGCCTCGGCGTGGGTGAAGGGAGCCAGGAAGCCGAGGGAGGCGCCGCCCGCGACGGCGTCCACCAGGAGGGCGGCGAGGTCGTCGACGGCGTCCAGGAGGACTCCTGGCGACAGCGGGACGATGGTGTGCACGAGCGCGGGGGCGTCCTTCACCAGGTTCCTCCGGGGACGGCCGGCCTCCGGGCCGGGAAGCGATCGGACCCCTGCGGCGCAGGGCGGGAAACGGGATGCCTCCGCCCGTGGCGAAACCCGTTGCCCGACCGGCCGGGTTCTGGCCCGGCTGGTGTCGGGGGAGCGAGATCGTGCGGGTCGCCGACCCGCTGGGCCTCCCGAGCCGGGGACCCTCCCGCCTCGGGACGGGGAGGCTTCACGGCAGTACGACCACCACGGCGTAGCGCGCGGGGTCCGGGCCGGGGCAGCGGAAGCGGGAGGCGTCCCACAGGCGGTAGCGGAGGCAGTCGCCGGGGGCGAGGCGGTGGGCGCGGTCCCGGACGGTGACCTCGAGCGCGCCCTCGCGCAGCCACACGTGGTGCTCGAGGCCGGCGACGGGCGGGCCTTCGTACGCGATGTCCGCACCCGGGCTGAGAATCCCCTCGACGATCTCGGCACGCAGTCCCGGGTGCGGGGGAGAGACGGAGCGCCGTTCGAAGCCCGACGGGGTGTCGGTCCAGACGCGCTGGTCGGCGGCGCGTACGAGCTGCGCGGGCTCGCCGCCGCTCTCGACCTCGGCCAGCAGCCGGGACATGGTGCGCTCGTACGCGGTGCACAGGCGTCCGAGCAGGGCGGCCGTGGGGCTGATCTCGGCGCGTTCGAGGCGGGAGAGCGTCGAGCGGCTGATGCCGGTGCGGTCGGCGAGCTGGTCCAGGGACCAGCCGCGTTCGTCGCGCAGCTCGGCGAGGCGCGCGGCCAGGCGGGCGTCGACGGACGCGGGATCAGGTTCTCTCACATACGGGACGGTATCCCAGATCCGGGACATCGTCGAGCGCGAGCCGGCCGTCCGTACCGGGACCCTGGAGCCGGGGCGCCGGCGGGCACGTGCCGCGGCGCCCCGAGAGTGCCCCCCGGACCCATTCCCGGGGCCGCCACGGGCCGTTCGCCCGCGCCGTGTACCGTCGCCGACGGGGTCGAGGCCGGAGGGATCGCCGAGGCCCGCAGGTTGTCCCCCGGGGACCACCGACCCGAACGTATGGAAGAGGTACGCACCGCATGACCACCGAACCGTTGCGCATCGGCGTCCTCGGCGCCGCCCGCATCGCCGGGGCAGCCATCGCCGCCCCGGCCCGCACGACCGGCCACCGGCTCGTCGCCGTGGCCGCCCGCGACCGCTCCCGGGCGGCGGACTTCGCGGCCGAGCACGGCGTCGAGCGCGTGCTGGACACGTACGCCGACGTCATCGCCGACCCCGAGGTCGAGGCCGTCTACAACCCGCTCGCCAACGGCCTCCACGGTCCCTGGAACCTGGCCGCCATCGCCGCGGGCAAGCACGTCCTCAGCGAGAAGCCCTCCGCCAGCAACCTCGAGGAGGCCATCGAGGTGCGCGACGCCGCCGCCAAGGCGGGCGTGGTCGTCATGGAGGCCTTCCACTACCTCTACCACCCGGTCACCCGGCGCCTGCACGAGCTGCTGGAGTCCGGCGAGCTCGGCGAACTGCGGCACGTGGAGACGGTGGTCAACATCCCCGCCCCCGCGGACGAGGACCCCCGCTGGTCGCTGCCGCTGGCCGGCGGCGCCGTGATGGACCTCGGCTGCTACTCCCTCCACGCGGCGCGTTCCCTGGCCCCGTGGGCCGGCGGTGCCCCGCGCCTGGTGGCCGCGCGCGGCGGCGAGCGCGCCGCCGCCCCCGGTGTCGACGAGTGGCTGGACGCGGACCTGGAGTACCCCGGCGGCGCCACCGCCTCGGCCCGCTGCCACATGGACGCCGAGGCCCTCGAGATGAGCTGGCGCATCGTCGGCAGCCGGGGCGAGGCCACCGCGCCCTGCTTCGTGCTGCCGCACACCGACGACCGGGTCGTCGTCCGCACGCCGGACGGCGAGCGGGTCGAGGAACTCGGCAAGCGGACCTCGTACACCTACCAGATGGAGGCGTTCGCGGCGACCCTGCGCGAGGGCGCCCCGCTGCCCACGGACGCCGACGACGCCGTGGAGTCGATGCGCATGATCGACGCCTGCTACCGCGCCGCGGGCTTCGAGCCGCGCCCGCGTTCCGCCGCCGTCACGCCACCAGCGGCCGGGCCGTCGGCGTGATCGGCGCCGGCAGGCACGTACTGCCGGTGAGCCACCGGTCGACCGCCGCCGCGGCCGACCGGCCCTCGGCGATCGCCCAGACGATCAGCGACTGACCGCGGCCCGCGTCGCCCGCGACGAACACCTTCTCCACCCCGGTGGCGAAGCAGGCGTCGCGGACGACGTGGCCGCGTCCGTCGAGTTCCAGGCCGAGCTGGGTCACCAGCCCGCAGTCGCGCTCGGCCCCCGAGAAGCCCAGCGCCAGCAGCACCAGCTGGGCGGGGATGACCCGCTCGGTGCCCTGCTGCGCGCGGCGGTGCCGCGGCTCGACACCGACCAGGTGCAGCGACCGTACGCGCCCCTCGTCGTCGCCCTCGAAGCGGAACGTCGACGCGGAGAACACCCGGATGTCGCCCTCCGGGCCGGGCAGCGGCACACCGCCGTGCTCCGCCGGGTCCCAGACGCCGCGCCGGGCCAGCTCACGGGCCTCCTCGTGGGCGGGGGAGACCCGGTAGACGCGCGGGTGCACCGGCCACGGCTCGTGCTCGGGACGGCACTCGCCCGGCAGCGGGTTGATGTCGAGCTGCACGACGGAGGCCGCGTGCTGCCGCAGCACGGTGCCCAGGCAGTCGGCGCCGGTGTCGCCGCCGCCGACGATCACGACGTCCTTGCCCTCGGCGCTGACCGGTGACCCGGTCAGGTCGCCCTCCTGCACCCGGTTCGCCAGCGGCAGGTACTCCATCGCCTGGTGGATGCCCGCCAGTTCCCGTCCGGGCACCGTGAGCTCGCGCCAGGCCGTGGCGCCCACCGCCAGGAGCACCGCGTCGTGCTCGGCGACGACCCGCCGCGCGTCGAGGTCCGCGCCCACCTCGACCTCGGTGCGGAAGAGCGTGCCCTCGTCCCGCATCTGCGCCAGGCGCCGGTCCAGATGGTGCTTCTCCATCTTGAACTCCGGTATGCCGTAGCGCAGCAGCCCGCCGAGCCGGTCCGCGCGCTCGTAGACGGTCACCGTGTGGCCGACGCGGGTGAGCTGCTGGGCGGCGGCGAGCCCGGCGGGTCCCGAGCCGACCACCGCGATCCTGAGGCCGGAGTGCCGCTCGGGGGGACGGGGGCGGGCGAGGCCGTCCTCCCACGCGCGGTCGGCGATGGCGACCTCGACGTTCTTGATCGTGACGGGGTCGGCGTTGATGGTCAGGACACAGGCGCTCTCGCAGGGCGCCGGGCACAACCGTCCGGTGAACTCGGGGAAGTTGTTGGTGGCGTGCAGCCGTTCGGCCGCGGCGGCCCAGTCCTCGCGGTACACCAGGTCGTTCCAGTCGGGGATCATGTTCCCCAGCGGGCAGGCGTCGTGGCAGAACGGGATCCCGCAGTCCATGCACCGGCCGGCCTGCGCGGAGATGATCGGCAGCAGGCTCTGACCGGTGTAGACCTCGTGCCAGTCCTCGACGCGTTCGCAGACGGGGCGGCGCGCGGGCGTGCGGCGGGGGGTGGTGAGAAAGCCCTTGGGATCGGCCATGGCCGCCTCCGGCGCCGCCGTCACGATCGTGGGGAGTCACGGTGACCGCGTCCCCCGGCACATGGCACCGTCAGGCCACCATACGTCGGGTTTGCCGGTATTTCGACGGCGCGGCCACCGTGATCTTCCGCCGTGGACTCAGGCCGCGGCGCGCAGCTCCGCCGAGCGCGGGTTGATCAGTACGACGTCGCAGGTCGCGTACCGCATCAGGGCCTGCCCGGCGCTCGCGTCCAGCAGCGCGGGCAGCCCGCCGTGCGCGGGCGCCCCGACGACGATGGCGCGGGCCCCGGTGCGCTCCGCGTGCTCGGCGACCAGACGGCCCACCTCCCCGTGCCCGGTGGCGTTCCGCAGTACGTGTCCGACGGCCGGGATGCCGAGGGCGGCGAGCCGGTCCAGGTGCTTGCGCACGGCGGTCCGGGCGGACTCCAGGTCCTCCGCGTCGGCGGCCGCGTCACCCACGACGGCGGACTCCTCGGCGTGGACGACGTGCACCGTACGGCCGTTGATCGTCGCGAGGCGGCCGGCGGCCTCGGCGACCCGCTCGGCGTTCGCGGAGCCGTCCACGGCGGCGACGATGGCACCGCGGCCCGCGTCGCCGGACACCACGGCGTCGTGCTCGACCGGCACCAGCGACGGGGCGGCGCCGGTACCGGAGGCGGGCTCCGATCCGGGCTCCGCCGTGGCGTCGACCTGCTCGGCCTGGACCTTCTCGGCCTCCTTGAGCAGCCCGTGGGCCGTGGAGAGGATCACGATGCCCAGCACCAGCGCCCCGGCGCCGATGTAGAACGGCACGTGGATCCCGAACGCCTCGACCAGCTTGCCGGCGGCGAACGGTGCCAGGCCGCCGCCGATGAAGCGGACGAAGCCGTACGCGGCGGAGGCGACGGCGCGGTCGACGGGCGCGACGGTCATCACCGCCTGCGTGGTGACCGTGTTGTTCACGCCGATGAAGACACCGGCGACGATCACGCAGACGATCAGCACGGTCCGGTTGTCCGTCCAGATCGCGATGGCCAGCACGGTGAGGGCGAACAGCGCGAGGTTGGCGTAGAGCGTCCGGGCGATGCCCAGCCGGGCCTGCAGCCGCGGCGCGCCGAAGACGGCGAACACCGCGACGAGTGCGCCCCAGCCGGTGAAGACCAGACCCAGCTGGATCGCGCCGAGCCCCATCGGGAAGGGCGCGTAGCCGAGCACCGTGAAGAACGCCCAGTTGTAGCAGAGGGCCGTCAGCGACATCGTCAGCAGGCCGCGGTGGCGCAGCGCGCGCAGCGGCTCGCTCAGCCCGGTCCTGCGGGCCGGCAGCGGGATCGGCTCCACGAGGACGACGGTGGCGACCAGGGCGATCGCCATCAGGACCGCGACCCCGTAGAACGGGCCGCGCCAGCTCACGTTGCCCAGCACCCCGCCGAGCAGCGGACCCACCGCGATGCCGACGCCCAGCGCCGTCTCGTAGAGGATGATCGCGCCCACGAAGCCGCCGCTCGCGGAGGCCACGATCACCGCCAGCGAGGTGGCGATGAACAGGGCGTTCCCGATGCCCCAGCCGGCGCGGAAGCCGACGATGCCGCCGATGCTCCCCGAGGTGCCGGCCAGGGCCGCGAACACCACGATCAGGGCGAGGCCCGCGATCAGCGTCCGCTTGGCGCCGATCCGGCTGGAGACCCAGTTGGTGATGAGCATGGCGACCGCGGTCACCACCAGGTAGCTGGTGAACAGCAGCGTCACCTGGCTGGGAGTGGCGTCCAGTTGCTCCGATATCGCGGGCAGGATCGGGTCCACGAGCCCGATCCCCATGAACGAGACCACACAGGCGAAGGCGACCGCGAACACGGCCTTGGGCTGTTTGAACGGATTCACGGAACGGGACGGTTGCGCATGCGCGGTCATGTGGCTGCTCCGACGTAGAACCGATGCCTGATCAATTGCTCCGCTGGGCGAGGCGCGACGAGGCCGGGGGCTGCCCCAGCCGGGTCAGTGCCTCCACGGCCGGCAGCGCGGCCACCAGGGCCGTCCGCTCGTCCGGGCTCAGCTGTTCCAGCAGCTCCCCGAGCCGCTCGGCACGCACGGCGCGGCGCCGTGCGATGGCCTCCCGGCCCGCGTCGGTGATGTCGACGAGCACCACGCGCCCGTCCGACGGGTCCGCCGCGCGACCGGCCAGACCCGCCTCCGTCAGCCGCGACACGACCTGGGTCATCGCCGGCTGCGTGACGCCCTCCAGGGCCGCCAGCTCGGTCAGCCGGAGCGGTCCGGACTGCTCCAGCGTGGACAGCGTCGCCACGGTGGTCAGCGACAGTTCGCTCGGCTGGCTGAGCCTGCGCAGCATGCGGTAGAGCCGCTCCAGGGCCCGCGCCACGTCGACGGCGTGGCCGTGGGCCGGGTCGTCATCGGGAAGATGCATAAGGAATTTATATCACCGGCTTATGTATTCGGGGAGGGGTCTCCCCAAGGCGGTGGGAGCACGGGACGCGAGAGGGCGCGCGGGCGGGCACGGGGCGGGCAGCGGGCGCGGGCGGGTGCAGGCCGGTGCGGGCGGGCACGGGGCGGACACACCGAAGGGCCGGGTCCGCCCGTGACGGCGTGCCCGGCCCTCGTGCCCCCACCCGGGGCGGGGTGGGGAGGCTCAGAGTCCGTAACGCTCGCGGGCCTCCTGGACGGTCTCCCGCTTCACCTCACCGCGCCCGGCGAGCGCGGCCAGCGCGGCGACGACCACCGACCGGGGGTCGACGCCGAAGTGGCGGCGGGCCGCCTCACGCGTGTCCGACAGGCCGAAGCCGTCGGTGCCGATCGAGTGCCACTCCTGCGGCACCCACTGGCTGATCTGGTCCGGCACCGCGCGCATCCAGTCGCTCACCGCCAGCACCGGGCCCGGAGCGCCCTCCAGCACACGTGTGACGTGAGGGAGCGGCGCGTCCTCGCCGCGCAGCCGCGCCGCGTCGTACTCCAGGCCACCGCGCCGCAGCTCGCTCCACGAGGTCGCCGACCACACGTCCGCCGCCACGCCCCACTCCGCGGCCAGCAGCTGCTGCGCCTCCAGGGCCCAGTGGATCGCCGTGCCGGAGGCCATCAGCTGCAGCCGCGGCGCGTCGCCGGACAGCGCCCCGGTGTCGGCGGCGCGGAAGCGGTACAGGCCCTTGACGATGCCTTCCTCGACGCCCGGCTCCGCCGGCATGACCGGCTGGATCTTGGGCTCGTTGTAGACCGTCAGGTAGTAGAAGACGTCCTCCGCGTCGGGGCCGTACATGCGGCGCAGGCCCTCGCGGACGATGACGCCGATCTCGTAGGCGAAGGCCGGGTCGTACGAGACCGCCGCCGGGTTGGTGGACGCGATCAGGTGCGAGTGCCCGTCGGCGTGCTGCAGGCCCTCGCCCGTCATCGTCGTACGGCCCGCGGTCGCCCCGACCAGGAAGCCGCGGCCGAGCTGGTCGGCGAGGGCCCACATCTGGTCGGCGGTCCGCTGCCAGCCGAACATCGAGTAGAAGATGTAGAACGGGATCATCGGCTCGCCGTGCGTGGCGTACGAGGTCGCCGCGGCGGTGAAGGAGGCCATCGAACCGGCCTCGGTGATGCCCTCGTTGAGGATCTGCCCGTTCTCCGCCTCCTTGTAGTACAGGAGCATGTCGCGGTCGACCGGGTCGTAGGTCTGGCCGAGCGGCGAGTAGATGCCGGCGCTCGGGAAGAGCGACTCCATCCCGAAGGTGCGCGCCTCGTCGGGGACGATCGGCACCCAGCGGCGACCGCTCTCCTTCTCCCGCATCAGGTCCTTCAGCAGCCGGACCAGGGCCATCGTGGTCGCGATCTCCTGGCCGCCGGAGCCCTTCGCCAGTGCCTCGAAGGGCTTGGCGGACGGCTCGGGCAGCGCCACGGCGTGCACCCGCCGGGCCGGGGCGGGGCCGCCGAGCTCGGCGCGGCGCTCCTGCAGGTAGCGGACCTCGGGGGAGTCCGCGCCCGGGTGCGCGTACGGCACCAGGTCGCCGGAGAGCGCGCTGTCCGGGATGGGCAGCTCGAGCACGTCCCGCATGGTGCGGAACTCGGGGACCGTGAGCTTCTTCATCTGGTGGTTCGCGTTGCGCGACTCGAAACCGCGGCCCAGCGTCCAGCCCTTGACCGTCTGGGCGAGGACCACGGTCGGCGCGCCCTTGTGCGTGGTGGCCGCGCGGTAGGCGGCGTACACCTTGCGGGGCTCGTGGCCTCCGCGGGAGGTGTGGAAGCACTCGGTGATCTTGGCGTCGGTCAGCAGCTTCGCCATCTCGGCCAGCGCCGGGTCGGCGCCGAAGAAGTGCTCCCGGATGTAGGCGGCGTCGCGGGTGGCGTACGTCTGGAACTGGCCGTCGGGGACCTCGCGCAGCCGCCGGACGAGCGCGCCGGTGGTGTCCAGGGCGAACAGCTCGTCCCAGGCCGAGCCCCACAGCGACTTGACGACGTTCCAGCCCGCGGCGCGGAACTTCGCCTCCAGCTCCTGGACGATCTTGAAGTTGGCACGCACCGGGCCGTCGAGACGCTGCAGGTTGCAGTTGATCACGAAGGTCAGGTTGTCCAGTCCCTCGCGGCCGGCGAGGCCGAGGGCGGCGGTCGACTCCGGCTCGTCCATCTCGCCGTCGCCGAGGAAGGCCCACACGTGCGAGCCGGAGACGTCCTTGATGCCGCGGTGCGTCAGGTAGCGGTTGAAGCGCGCCTGCTGGATCGCGGCGAGCGGGCCGAGGCCCATCGACACGGTGGGGAACTCCCACAGCCAGGGCAGCCGGCGCGGGTGCGGGTAGGACGGCAGGCCGTCGCCGCCCGCCTCCTGGCGGAAGTTGTCCAGCTGCTGCTCGGTCAGCCGGCCGTCGAGGAAGGCGCGGGCGTAGATGCCGGGGGAGGCGTGGCCCTGGACGTACAGCTGGTCGCCGGAGCCGTCGCCCTCCTTGCCGCGGAAGAAGTGGTTGAAGCCCGTCTCGTACAGCCAGGCCGCCGAGGCGAAGGTGGCGATGTGGCCGCCCAGGCCCAGGCGGCTGCCGCGGGTCACCATGGCGGCGGCGTTCCAGCGGTTCCATCCGGCGATGCGCCGCTCCATCTCCGCGTCACCGGGGAGCTCGGGCTCCGCGGCGGTCGGGATGGTGTTGATGTGCTCGGTCTCCAGCAGCGAAGGCACCGAGAGGCCGGACGCCTGCGCGTGGTCGAAGGTGCGGCGCATCAGGTAGGCCGCGCGCTCCGGGCCGGCGGCACGGGCGACCGCGTCGAGGGAGGCGGCCCATTCGCCGGTTTCCTCGGGGTCGGGGTCCGGCAGGTGATCGAGTGCGCTCAGCGTGGCGTCGGTCATGGTGAACGCCTTCCAGATGGTTCCGTGCGGGCAGGGTGTCCCCGTCTCTCACAGAATAAATCTGATCGATGATCGATCAAATACCATGTGACGAGGGTCACACCTTGGGGGACTCCGGTCCTCGGCGGTCCTCGCGGCGGGGTCAGCCGCCCTGCGGGGCACAGCCCAGCACATGCTCCTTGACCAGCTCGCCGACCCGCGGGTCGTCCCTGCGGAAGGCCTCCACCACCGCCTGGTGCTCCTCGGCGTACAGCCGCTGCCGGGTGCCCAGCCAGCGGATCGACAGCGCCGTCCACACCTCGATGCCCAGCGACTCCCAGGTGTGCAGCAGCACGCTGTTGCCCGAGGCCCGCACCAGCTCGCGGTGGAACGCCACGGTGTGCCGCACCTGCGCCCCGGCGTCGCCCTCCGCGTCCGCCTCCTGCAGCAGCGCGACCTCGGCCTCCAGCGCGGACAGGTCCTGCCGCAGGCGGGGCGCGGCCAGCTCCGCGGCGATCTGCTCCAGGCCGGCCCGCACCGGGTAGATCTCCTCCAGGTCCGCGGCGGTCAGCCGGCGCACCCGCACGCCCTTGTTCGGGGCGGACTCGATGAGCCGCATGACCTCCAGCTCCCGCAGTGCCTCCCGCACGGGCGTCTGGCTGACCTCCAGCTCGGTGGCGATGCCCCGCTCGACGATCCGCTCCCCGGGCTTCCACCGCCCGCTGACGATGCCGTCCACGATGAACTCGCGGATCTGCTCGCGCAGAGAGCGGACGACGGGCGGCGCCATGGGGACTCCTCCGGAAAAGGGCAGCTGACTAGACGATACGGCGGCGACGCCCTCCGGCGGTCCCGGACGGTGGCACCGGGTGCCGCGCACCGCCCGCTCCCGGCGGGCCAGGACCTGTCCGGCGGTCATGAGCCGAATCGAGGTGGCCCACTTGTTCGAGCGGCTGGGATGGTGACTCCATGAACGATCAAGATGCGACGCCGATCCCGCCCGGTCGTGCCGAAGTGGCTGCTCAATGGCGTGCGCTGGCCGCGCGGGAAGCGACCCGTGAGGCCGTTCATGCGTGGGCGACTCCATGGGTGGAGGGCGAGGGGGCAGACGCGGATTTCGAGGACCCTCTGGTCGGAATGGCTCTGCAGTACCTGCACGGTTTCGACCTCTGCCGGAATCCAGGCCGTCCCGGCGTCGTCTGGCATGGCTCATCCGGTGAGGGCGAGTGGTGCCACTCGCCCGATGACATCACCGATGGATTCGCCCGGTGGCAGGCGAGATGCGCCCTGTACGACGCGGATCCGCGGGGCTGGTCCCGATGACCGGGCAGGCAGCTCCGCCGCGCACTGCCCGCTCCCGGTCAGCCGAGATCGTAGGTGACCGTCACCGGCGCGTGGTCGGACCAGCGCTCGGGGTGGGTGTCCGCACGCTCGACCCGGGTCTGCGCCGCCCGGGCCGCCAGGCCCCGGGTGGCGACGTGCAGGTCGATGCGCCAGCCGCTGTCGTTGTCGAAGGCGCGGCCGCGGTAGGACCACCACGTGTACGGGCCCTCGCCCTCCGGGGTGAGGTGGCGCACGACGTCGGTGTACCCGGCCTCGTCGTAGACACGGGAGAGCCACGCCCGCTCCTCGGGGAGGAAACCGGCGTTCTTCTGGTTGGCACGCCAGTTCCTCAGGTCGCGCTCGGTGTGCGCGATGTTCCAGTCGCCGCAGATCAGCACCTCGCGTCCGTCGGCCGCGGCCTTCTCCCGGAGCTTGACCATGTGCTCGAGGAACGCCGCCATGAAGCGCTCCTTCTCCTCCTGCCGCTCCGTGCCCACCTCGCCCGAGGGGAGGTAGAGGCTGGCGACCGTGACGCCCGGCAGTTCGATCTCCGCGTAGCGGCCGGAGCCGTCGAACTCCTCGGAGCCGAACCCGATCCGGCTCGCGGACGGCTCCCGCCGCGAGTAGAGGGACACCCCGGCCCGGCCCTTGGCGGCCGCCGGCGCGTGGAGCACGTGCCAGCCCTCGGGGGCGCGCACCTCCTCGGGCAGCTGCGCGGCCTCGGCGCGGACCTCCTGCAGGCACACCACGTCGGCCGTGGTCGCCTCCAGCCAGGGGAGGAAGCCCTTCTTGGCCGCGGCACGCAGCCCGTTCACGTTCACGGTGGTCACGGTGAGCATGACGGGGACGATACCGGCCCGCCGGAGGGTGCCCGTACCGGGGCGTAGGCCGCACACCCGTACGATGTGCGGGTGGAGATCCGGAAGACGCGCTACGACCACCCCGACGCCGTGCTGCTGACCGAGCAGGTGCAGCAGGAGTACGTGCGGCGGTACGGCGGCCCCGACGAGACCGCGATGGACGCCGACCACTTCGACGGCCCGCAGGGCGAGTTCATGGTCGGCTACCTCGACGGTGTCCCCGTGGCGACCGGCGGCTGGCGCGGCCAGGACACCTCCCCGGAGGGCTTCGAGGACGGCGACGCCGAGGTCAAGCGGATGTACGTGGTGCCACAGGCCCGGGGCCGCGGGTTCGCGCGCCGGATGCTCGCCGCGCTGGAGGCCGGCGCCGCCGCGGCGGGCCGCACCCGGATGGTGCTGGAGACGGGGCAGATGCAGCCGGAGGCGATCGCCCTCTACGCCTCCTGCGGCTACACGGCGGTGCCCAAGTTCGGCCACTACAAGGACAGTCCGCTCAGCGTGTGCCTCGGCAAATCCCTGCCGGCACCGGCCGTGGAGGCCATTCCCGCGTAGCCTTGGTCCATGATCGAGGACAGCGCGGCCGCCCGGCTCGCGGCGGGCAAGTACCTACTGGTCACCACCTACCGGCGGGACGGCCGCACCGTCGCCACCCCGGTCTGGGTGGTCCGTGACGGCGAGGCGCTGGGCGCCTGGACCGCGGCGGACTCCGGCAAGGTGAAGCGGATCCGCAACCGCGCCGACGTGCTGGTCGGCCCGTGCGACGTACGCGGCAACCCCACGGGGGAGCAGGTGCCCGCGCGCGCCGAGATCCTCGGGGCGGAGGAGACGAAGCGCTACCGCTCCCTGGTCGCCCGCAAGTACGGGCTGTTCGGCCGGCTGACCCTGTTCGGCAGCCGGCTGCGCCGCGGCCGCGAGGGCACGGTCGGCGTGCGGATCACCCTCACGTGAGCGGCGGTGGGCCGCGTCGGGCCTCCTGCACGGTGAGCGTCTGCCGCGACTGCTGCTGCGGTACGGAGAAGGTCCCCGGCGTCGACCACGACGCCCAACTCGACCGGCTCCGGCGGGAACTCGCCGGTGTCTGCCGGGTGCGTGTCACCGAGTGCCTCGACGTGTGCGAGCAGGCGAACGTCGTGGTCGTCCAGCCCTCGCCGGAGGGACGTGCGGCCGGGGGCCGCCCGGTCTGGCTGGGCCTGGTCAACGACCCCGGCGCCGTCGACGACATCGTCGCGTGGGTGCGCGCCGGGGGACCGGGCCGTGCCGCGCCGCCCGCCGTACTGGACCTCTACGCCATGCAGCCGCCCGGCGGCCGCGCCGTGGGCGCGGCGGACACGGCTCCCTGAGGCCGGGCACGGCAGGGGCCGTACGGGCTTCGTCGCCCGTACGGCCCGTGAACCGGCCGTGCCCGAGGGTCAGTCGATGCTGCGCAGGATGTGCGGCTCGTTCAGATCGTCCTCGTAGCCGGCCAGTCGGATCGGCGCCGACCTGGCCCAGACGTCCAGGTTCCGCACCTCCCGCTGTTGTGCGGGCTGATCGTCGGGCTCCTTGGGGAGCTGGTTCCGCTTGGACTTCTCGGGTGTCACCGCGCACTCCTTCGTGTCGGGTGAGCCGGACGCCGGCCCGGCCGCTGCCGGACGCCGACCGCCCGGTCGGGCTGATGGCTGAGCGGACGCGGTGGCGCCGGTTGCGGAACCGGGCGGGGACCGCGGTGAGCGGTTCCTCCCGGGGCGGAGGCAGGGGGTGTTGGTGCTCCCCCGAAGGCCTTTCCGTCGGGAGAAGCCTATGCCCGGCGGCGGGGTGCCACCATCCCAATACGGCACGTCCCGGGGACGGCCACCCTTCCCGCGCACGCGGGCGGGGCGTCACCCGGCGTTCAACCGCTGCGCCGGACCGCCTCGCCACGGGCACAGGCGAGGGTCGCCCACACCGCGCGACCGGCGCCGTGGGCCGGCGGGCGAACTCCCCAGCCTTCGGCCAAATGGGCGACAAGGGCGAGCCCGCGGCCGCTCTCGTCGCCGTCGGCGGCCGTGCGGGCCAGGGGGCCGGCCGGCTCGCGTCCCTCGTCGACGACCTCGATGTGCAGCTTGCCGCCCGCCGTCCAGAGCAGGCACGCGACGTGGTCGCTGCCGCTGTGCACCACCGCGTTGGTGAAGAGTTCGCTCACCACCAGGCCGGCGTCGTCGCCCAGCCCCGACAGGCCCCATCCGCTCAGCGCGGAGCGCACCTGGCGGCGTGCGACGCCGACCGAAGAGGCCTGCGCCGGCAGTCGGAGCCGGAAGGTGTCCCGGGCGCTTATGGCATAGAGCACACACGCAACTATGGCCACTGCTTACACAGAAGGCAAGGGTCATTCTGCAAATTGCACAATCGCCAGTATCAGGGTGTGGGTTCCATTCGTGACATGGCACACTTCTGCCATGCGGGAGTTGCAGCGTGGCTGAGACGAGGGCGAGCGGGGCGCCGACCGTCCTCCGCGTGATCCTCGGCAAGCGCCTCCACGACCTGCGGGAGAAGGCGGGGTACTCCTACGAGGAGGCCGCGCGCGAGCTGGACGTCACCCATGCCACCGTGCGCCGGATGGAGAAGGCCGAGGTCGGCCTGCGCATCCCGTACGTGGAGAAGCTGCTCGCGCTGTACGGCGTCGACGCCGCCGAGGCGGCGACCTTCATCGACCTCGCCCGGCAGGGCAACCGCCCCGGCTGGTGGCACCGTTACCGCGACGTGCTGCCGTCCTGGTTCAGCGCCTTCGTCAGCCTCGAGGGCGAGGCGGCCATCATCCGCGCCTACGAACCGCACTACGTCCCCGGACTGCTGCAGACCGAGGACTACGCCCGCGCCGTGCTGAGGGCAGGCCGCCCGGGGGCCGCCACGGAGGAACTCGAGCGCCTGGTCGCCCTCCGCCGGGAACGCCAGTCGCTGATCGCGCGGCCGGACGCCCCGCTGCTGTGGGTGGTGATGGACGAGACCGTGCTGCGCCGCCCCATCGGCAGCCCCGACGTCATGCGCGCCCAGCTGGACCGGCTGGCCCAGGCGTGCGAGCTGCCGCAGGTGAGACTGCAGATCATGCCCTTCGACGCCGGGCCGCACCCGGCGATGTACGGGCCGTTCCACATCTTCCGGTTCCAGATCCGAGAGCTGCCGGACGTCGTGTTCACCGAGAGCCTGGTGGGCGCCGCCTACCTGGACGACGTGGACGACGTCTCGGCCTTCCTCGAGGCCCTCGACCGGATGTGCGCGCAAGCCGCGCCTGCACACAGCACCGCAGCCATCCTCGATGGCATCCGCAAGGAGATCTGACACACATGGACGACCGCATATACAACGGCATGCGCGCCCTCGACCTCGGCACCGAGGGCTGGCACAAGCCGTGGAGCGGCGGCAACGGGGGAAGTTGCGTGGAAGCCATGAAGCTGGCCGACGGCAGAATCGCGCTGCGGCAGTCCACCGACCCCGACGGGCCGGCCCTCATCTACACGGACCACGAGATCAGGATGTTCATCGAGGGTGCCAAGGACGGGAAGGCCGACTTCCTGCTGTCCTGAGCCCCGGGATCGACATTTTCGAGTGAACACGGCCCGCGCGGGCAACCGCGACGACCGACGGGCTGTCTCCAGCGGTAATCCGCCGGACGGACGGGACAAGGGGAGCAGCATGACCGGACAACTCGGACCGCTGTACGAACCGGGCGTGGCCTATGTGCGCATCGCCGCGGCCGACGCGGCGACCGCCCACAGGGTCGCCGACGTCATCGCCTCCCGGTATCCCGGTACCCGTCCGCCGCGGGTCACCACGCACGCGGACGGGCTGGTGGAGTTCGACCTGTACACCTACACCCTGGAGGAGGTCAGCCCCTCCGGCCCGTACGACGCCCAGGGCCCGGAGAGCTGCTAGCCGCTCGGCGCGGGGCGGCTGAGTCCGGTGATGCGAGTGGGTCGGTGGGTCGGCTGTCCCGCCGTCTCGCTCCCTCCGGTCGCAAAGACGCGGGCTGCGGAGGGAGGGTGGGGGCGACCCTCTTCAGCAGTGTGCGGGTGCGTGGTCGGCGGGGGTTCAGGCGTCGGAGCAGGTGGTCTTTCCGGTGGCGGGGGTCTCGTTGCCGTCCGCGGGTATGGATGGCCGCTTCCACGCCTACTGCCGGTGGTGGGCGCGCCTGCCGTGACCTGCGTCTGCGGCTGCTTCGAGGTGCTGTCGAGGGGTCTGCGGGAGACCGGGCTCGCTTTCGCCGACTATGTCGGCGAAACAGAGCCCGGTCTCGGAAATCGACCTGCCGAACCCATGGCCTGCCGGGGAAGCACCCGCGGACGCCGGTTACGGCGGGCGCGCCACCCACAGACGGTGGGCGTGGCAACCAGCCGTCCATACCCGCGGACGGCGACGAGGCAGACACCACCGGAGGGGGACCCCGCTCCGGCGCCTGAACCCCGGCCACGAACCGACCCGCACAGCGGCGACGGCCCGACGCCCGCCACCCTCCCCTCCGCAGCCCGCATCTTTGCGACCGAAGGAAGCGAGACGGCGGGACAGCCGACCCACCCACCGGCACCACCCGTTTCCTCCTCCGCAACCCGCAACCCGCAACCCGCAGCCCCCCGGCCGATGGCCGGAGGGCTGGAGGAGTGGCGGATCAGCCCTGACCGGGGTGGAGGACGACCTTGGTGTAGCCCTCGATCCGCTTGTCGAACTTCTCGTACGCCGACGGCGCGTCCGCCAGGGGCAGCTCGTGGGAGACCACGAAGCTCGGGCGGGCGCGGCCCTCGATGATCATGTCCCGCAGCTGCCGGTTGTAGCGCTTGACGTTGCACTGCCCGGTACCCAGCCGCAGGCCCTTCTCGAAGAGCCGGCCGATGGCGACCAGCAGCCGGCCGCTCTTGGCCTGCTCGTCCGGGCCGCCCGGGTCGGACGGCACGTACAGGCCGGGGATGCCGAGCGCCCCGGTCGGGCGCACGGTGTCGATCAGGGAGTTGAGCACCGCCGCGGGCTCCTCGCGGCCCGCGCCGCCCGCCTGGGCCTGGTAGCCGACCGCGTCGACGCCCTTGTCGGTCCCCTCGCCCTTCATGTGCTCCTTGATCTGGTCCACCGGACTTCCCTTGGTGAAGTCGATGGGGATCGCGCCGATCTCCTCGGCCTTCTGCAGCCGCTCCGGCACCCGGTCCACGACGAACACCTTGGCCGCCCCGCGCAGCATCGCCGAGTACGCGGCCATCAGCCCGACCGGGCCGCCGCCGTACACCGAGACGCTCTCACCGGGGGATACCTGGGCCAGCTCGCAGCCGTGGTAGCCGGTCGGGAAGATGTCGGCCAGGAGCACGAAGTCGGACTCGTTGGCGGTGCCCTCGGGCAGTTTCAGACAGTTGAAGTCCGCGTACGGTACGCGCACGTATTCCGCCTGACCGCCCGGCCAGGGGCCCATGGCCACATAGCCGTAAGCGCCTCCGGCGAATCCCGGATTGACCGTGAGGCAGTAGCCGGTGAAACCCGCCGAGCAGTTCTTGCAGAATCCGCAGGCGACGTTGAAGGGCATGACCACGCGGTCGCCCTGCTTGAGGGTGGTGACCCCCTCGCCGACCTGGTCGATGATCCCCAGGTTCTCGTGGCCGAAGACGATGCCGGGCTCCGCGGCGGTCCGGCCTTCGTACATGTGCAGGTCGGAGCCGCAGATCGCGGTGGAGGTCACCCTGACGACCACGTCGTTGGGGTGCTGCAGGCGTGGATTGTCGACTTCCTCGACGGCTACTTCGAACGGTCCTTTGTAGACGACGGCCTTCACGTGGACACCTCCGATTGGTGTCTGATTCGTGGCTTACGTGACCTATTTCTCATGCTGCCCCCTTGGGCAGTGCGAGACAACCCAGCTACTCTTCAGGTAAATATGTCGATTTGCGGTTGACCGCGGAGAAAGGCGGGAAAAATGGCCCAGCGCTCAGGAACGCTGCTCGTCCCCGTGCCCGGCCTGTCCGGCACGCTGTACCCGGTCGGCACGCGCGTGGCCATCAGCGGGCTGGGCTCTTCCGTGGACGCCTTCGTGGACGGTGACTGGCTGCCGCTGTCGTGGTGGGAGTTCGCCGAGGGCCGCAACGACGACGTGTACGAGGGCCCCGCACTCTGACACCCGTAGCGGTCCGGTGACTTGCCGGGCTATGACCGTCAACGTCCCCGCGGATCCCCCGGGTCCGCCGTCCTCGCGGCTCACGGCCCGCCCGCAGCGGCGGAGTCGAGGACTTGGCCGCCCGACGGGACGGCGCGCGCGGCCACCGCGGCTCAGCCGGCCGCTACGGCCCCCGTGCCCAGTCCCGCGAGCCGTGCCAGGCGGCGGTGCGAGTCCAGCAGCGCCGACCGGTCGTAGCCGGCCGTGGTGACCAGGACCTCGTCCGCCCCGGTGCGGGCGACCAGACCGGACAACGCGGCCGTCACCTCGTCCTCGGTGCCGTGCACGCCGTTCGACAGCGTCCCCTCGAACACCTCGCGCTCGCGCGCCGTCATCTGACTCGCCGCCACCTCCTCGGGCGGCGCCAGCGGCAGGAACTCGCCCTGCGTACGCGAATGCGCCAGCGACCACGCCTCCGACGTCAGCAGCCGCCGTGCGGCCTCCGTGGTCTCCGCGACCGACACGGTGGTCGAGACCACGACGTACGACCGTGGCGCCCACGCCGACGGCCGGAACGCGGCGCGGTACTCCGCGATCGCCTCGCGCATGCGCTGCTCGCCCCGCACCGCCGCGATCACCAGGGGCAGACCGAAGGCCGCCGCCGTGGCCGCGCCCGCCCCCGTCGCCAGTACGAACGCCGGGACGCGCATCCCCTCCGGCGGCCGCGGGTGCACCGCGCCCGGGCCCGCCGTGCCGGTGAAGTAGCCGAGCAGTTCGGTCAGCAGTTCCTCGAAGTCGCCCGCGGCGCGGGCGTCGCGTCCCAGCGCCCGGCGCACCCCGTCGGTGAAGCCCACCGAGCGCCCCAGCCCCATGTCGATCCGCCCGGGGAACAGCGACTCCAGCACCCCGAACTGCTCCGCCACCACCAGCGGCCGGTGGTTGGGCAGCATGACCCCGCCCGTGCCGACCCTGATCCGCGACGTGGCGGCGGCCACCGCCGCCGCCAGCACCGTCGGCGCGGAACCCGCCACGCCCGGCACCCCGTGGTGCTCCGACACCCAGAAGCGGTGGTAGCCCAGCTCCTCGGCGTGCCCCGCCAGCCACACGGTGTCCCGCAGCGCCTGCGCGGGCTCCGCGCCCTTGCGAACGGGGGAGCGGTCGAGGACCGAGAACGGAATCGGGGGCAGCTGCGGTGCGATCACCCCTGTTCCAACACCCACCGCGGCACGGGATTCCCGCGCCGCGGTGCCGCGGAGGCCGCTCAGTCCGCCCGGCGGGCGTACGTCACGATCAGCACACCGCTCCTGTGGGTGCGCCCCTCGGTCACGTCGTACGCCTGCGGGGCGAAAGCGCCCGCGACCAGCGGCACGCCGGCTCCCGCGACCATGATCTTGACGATCATCCCCA
The DNA here is from genome assembly GCF_042742985.1 of Streptomyces sp. NPDC058864. NCBI lineage: Bacteria > Bacillati > Actinomycetota > Actinomycetes > Kitasatosporales > Streptomycetaceae > Streptomyces > Streptomyces sp. NPDC058864. Next base: position 19,802 of record NZ_JBHYMQ010000017.1, read on the forward strand.
CCGCGAGGTCCGGGCTCGCCGCCATGCTCCCCGGCACCACGTGATCACTGCCTCAGGTGCGGATACGGGCTGGGCAGCCCGAACGGCAGTCCCACCTCGTACGTCGCCCGAACCATGAGCACCGCGCCGAACCGCCGGTTCGGCGCGTCGGCGATGCCCAGCGGGCCGCGGATCCGCACCGGCGGTGCGCATGGCCCCCCCGGTACGCGATGATCGTCAACCGGGCCCGAGCCAGCGCGCGGACGCACCCCACCGCCACGCGGTACCCGGGCCCCCGGAGTAGATTTCGGTGAGGACCCGCGGGCACGGCGGGGGATGGCGGAGGCTGCGATGACGGAAGCCGCGGGCGCGACGGGCCGGGCCGGGACGCTCACGCTGGGCGGGGCGAGCGGGCGGTGGGTCCTCGCGGCGGTCGTCCTGGGATCGGGCATGACGCTCCTCGACGGCACCGTCGTCAACGTCGCACTCCCGACGATCGGCAAGGACCTCGGCGCCACCCTCGCCGGCCTCCAGTGGACGATCAACGCCTACACCCTCACCCTCGCAGCGCTCATCCTGCTCGGCGGCTCGCTCGGCGACCGCTTCGGGCGGCGCAAGCTCTTCATGATCGGCACGGTGTGGTTCGCCCTGGCCTCGCTGCTGTGCGGCATCGCGCCCACCATCGAGGTGCTGATCGGCGCCCGCGCCCTGCAAGGCGTCGGCGGAGCCCTGCTCACCCCCGGCTCGCTGGCCCTGATCCAGGCGTCCTTCGCCGCCCAGGACCGGGCCCGCGCGATCGGCGTGTGGTCGGGCCTGGGCGGCATCGCGGGAGCGCTGGGACCGCTGCTCGGCGGCTGGCTGGTCGACGCCGTCAGCTGGCGCTGGGTGTTCTTCATCAACCTCCCGCTGGCGGCCCTGGTGGTCGCGGTCGCCGCCCGGCACGTCCCGGAGAGCCGCGGCGAGAGCGTCACCGGAGGCTTCGACGTCGCCGGTGCCGTGCTCGGCGCGGTCGGCCTCGCCGGGGTCACCTACGCCCTGATCGCCGCGGGGGGAAGCCACCCGGACATCACCGCCGTCAGCGTTTCCGGCGTGATCGGCGTCGCAGCGTTCGCCGGGTTCGTGCTGACCGAGCGGCGCAGCCCGCATCCGATGCTCCCGCCGCGCCTCTTCGCGAACCGCCAGTTCACCGCCGCCAACCTGGTCACCTTCGCGGTCTACGCGGCACTCGGCGGCCTGTTCTTCTTCCTGGTGCTGGAGCTGCAGACCGAGGCCGGGTACTCCCCCCTGGCCTCCGGGACGGCGCTGCTGCCCATCACGGTCATCATGCTGGCGCTGTCCGAGCGCGCGGGCCGGCTCGCCGAGCGCATCGGGCCGCGCATCCCCATGACCGTGGGCCCGGCGATCTCCGCCGTCGGCCTGCTGCTGATGCTGCGGATCGGCGCCGACGCGTCCTACGTCGCCGACGTCCTGCCCGCGGTGTGCGTCTTCGCCCTCGGCCTGGCGACCACCGTCGCCCCCCTCACCGCCACCGTCCTCGGCGCGGCCGACGTACGGCTCGCGGGCACCGCGTCCGGCGTGAACAACGCCGTGGCACGGGCGGCGGGCCTGCTCGCGGTGGCGGCCCTGCCGCTCATGGCCGGGCTCTCCGGCGACGACTACGAGGACCCGGCCGCCTTCGGCCAGGGCTTCCGCGTGGCCGTCGTGATCTGCGCCGGGATGCTGGTGGTGGGCTCGCTGCTGGCCTGGTTCGGCATCCGCTCCGACGTGCTGCGCGAGACCCCAGAGGAGCCGGTCAAACCGGCCCCGCCGTGCAAGCACTACTGCGCCATCGGCGGCCCGCCCCTGCAGTGCGCGGTGCGGCCCGCGCCCGGGACGGCGACCGGCGGCGGGCCCGACATGCGCAAGGACGGCCCTCAGGCCGTGTGACCCGCCTGCCCCAGCGTGCCGACCGGCTCGACCGGGGTCAGTACTCCTCGGACTCCGGTACGAGATGCATCGCGGCCTCCTCGGCGGAGGCGGCCGCCCCGTCGATGCCGATGTCCTGGGCGACCATGCCGTCGGTGTCGTAGTGCGCCCCCTCGTCGGGCGCGACCAGCCGTCCGGCGCGCAGCGCGCCGACCTCGCCGTCGATCAGCTCCCCGTCGGTGTCCCACGCGTCCCCGATGCCGTCGCCGTCGGGGACGGGGAGGTCCGGGAGCTCCTCGGCCAGGCGTTCGTCGAGCGTCTCGCCCTGCAGCCGGCCCGCCGCGGTGGTGGCGGGCTTGTTCACCGCCCAGGGCCGCTCCGGCGGGGAGTAGCCCTCGTCGAGTATCTGGTCGACACCGTGGTAGTCCAGGGTGTCCTCGGGCTCCAGCAGCCCGGCGTCGTCCTGCACCTCTGACCCGTCCGGCTGGTAGACCTCGTCACCCATCTCGTTCTCTCGCATGTCCGTCTCCTCGCTCACGCGCCGCCACCGCTTCGGCGCCGCCTCGCGGGCCGCGCGCCCCCTCTTCCCTCCACACTCTTCCGTCCGGACGCCGATCGCCACCCGGAAGCGTGAAAAAGGGCCGGTGCGGGACGTGGAAGGGGCCGGTGCGGGAGCGTTCCTCACCGGACCTCCGCCCTGGGTTCCGTGCCCCGCCGCCCCGGTCGCGCCACCGTCGTGCTTCACGGCGGCGGCCGGGGCGGCGATCCGAGGATCCGGGCTCGGGGGGGGGCGTCCGGTGGAGCGCCCGCCGACGGGACCTCAGTCGTCGCAGTCCAGGCCCGGGAACCCGCGGCCCAGGCCGGAGAAGCCGCGGTCCAGGCCGGAGAAGCCTCGGTCCAGGCCGGAGAACCCGTGCACGTGCCCCCGGACCACGCGGAACGACGCCGTGGTCTGAATGCGCGGCGGGCACCGCAGCGTCACGGTGTACCAGCCGGGCCGGGTGTGCTTCGGCACCCGGAAGGTGCCCGCCAGCAGGCCGCTCCTGCCCAGGGGCAGCAGGTTGACCTGGCCGCCGGCTTCGGACTGGCCCTTGGAGTAGTTGGCGTCGCGGCCGCAGGCCGTGGTCGTGACGGTCAGCCGCATTCCGGGGACGGCGTAGTAGGGGGTGACCCAGGCATCGGAGATGTCATTGGCAGAGGCAGTGGGAACGGTGAGACCGATGACGGCCGCGGCCATGGCGACGCCGCCAAGAACGCGTGTTGCAGGCATGAGGCAGCCTCCAGGTGAAACGGGCGGATGGAGGAGCGGTCCCAGGCGGTCCGCTCCACGCGGAGCAAAGCAGCGCGCCGAGGGGCCTGCCACCCGAAGGCGCCCCGCACGGCACCGATCGCGCCCGCGCGCGGCCTCGCGACCGGTATGTCACCGCAGGTCAGGAGGTGTGCGCGGCCGTCCCGCGATCTGTGCCCGGACGTACCCGCAAACAGGTGACGGAGCGACAGATCTCCTATGCAAAAACGACATTGACGAATCGTCAGAAAATGGGGCGGTCATGCATCCTTGTGGAGGCCGATCACTTCGCGCAGCGCGTCCCGTGCCTCGTGCGAGCCGCCGCCCTGCTCCAGCAGCGCGGCGGCGATCGCGTCGAGTTTGCGCTGGACGGCGTGCTCGGCGCGCCGTTCGGCGTTCTTGAGGAGGGCGAGCAGCAGCAGGGTGACCGCCGTCATCAGGTCCGCCGCGAACAACTGCCAGTTCAAGGGCAGCCCGAGGGCGTGGACGAGGAGGAAGCCGGCCACCAGGAGCAGGCAGACAGCGTAGAAGAGCGGCGATGCCGTGAAGTTGGACGCCGTCTCGGCGAGCCGCTCGAACCGGCCCCGTCCGGCCTCGTCCTCGGTCCGTTCGGCGGGATGCCGGAACGTCACACCGTCCTCCCGGTGGGTGTTCGTCGACGATGTGCCGGTGCGGCGCGCACACGGCACCCGGCCGGTCCGCGGCGGCGGACCGGCCGTAGCCCGGTGCGGTCAGCAGATGCGCGGCAGTTGCTCGCCCAGCGGCAGGTCCACCACCCGCGTCCCGCCCAGGCCCGTACGGGCGACGACCATGCCCGCGTGGTCGGCCACGCACTCGCCGACGACGGCCGCGCCGGCGCCCAGCGGATGCGCGCGCATCGCGGCCAGCACCTCGTCGGCCACCGCGCGGGGCACGAAGGCGACGAGCCTGCCCTCGTTGGCCACGTACATCGGGTCCAGGCCCAGTACCGCGCAGGCGTTGGCCACCGCGGGGGGCACGGGCACCGCCCGCTCCTGCAGGACCACACCGACACCCGAGGCCGCCGCGATCTCGTTGAGGGCGGCCGCCAGACCGCCGCGCGTGGGGTCGCGCAGCACGTGCACGTCCGTCGTGACGCGAAGCACCGCCTCGACGAGCCCTCCCAGCGCCGCCGTGTCGCTCTCGATCTCGACCCCGAACTCCAGGCCCTCGCGCACGCTCAGCACGGCGACGCCGTGCGCCCCGATCTCCCCGCTGACGATGACCACGTCGCCCGGCGCGGCGCGCTGCGGACGGATGTCGACACCGTCCGGGATCAGCCCGATGCCCGCGGTGTTCACGTACAGCCCGTCCCCGTGGCCGGCCTCGACGACCTTGGTGTCGCCGGTGACGACCTCCACCCCCGCGGTGCGCGCGGCCGCGCCCAGTGCCTCGGCGACCCGCGCCACCAGCGGCATCTCCACGCCCTCCTCCAGGATGAAGCCGCAGGAGAGGTAGGCGGCCCTGGCCCCGCTCATCGCGAGGTCGTTGACGGTGCCGTTGACGGCCAGGTCGCCGATGCTGCCGCCGGGGAAGAACAGCGGCCGCACCACGTACGAGTCGGTGGAGAACGCCAGCCGGGCTCCGCCGAGCGTCACGGCGGCGGAATCGGCGAGCCCGGACAGCACCTCGCCGCCGAAGGCCGGGGCGAAGACGTGCCGCACGAGCTCCGCGGACAGTGCGCCCCCGCCCCCGTGGCCCATCACCACCCGCGGCTGGTCGCGCAGCGGCGCCGGACAGGTCCAGCCGGAGAAGTCCGGGGCGGCGAGGGTCTCTGCGATGTCAGCCAACGGGGCTCGCCTCCAGGGGTGCGCTTGTCCCGCCGAGCCGGCGGTAGAGGTAGTACGCGGCGCAGGCCCCCTCGCTGGAGACCATCGTGGCGCCCAGCGGCGTGCGTGGCGTGCAGACGCCGCCGAACGCCTCGCACTCGTGCGGCTTGATCAGGCCCTGCAGCACCTCGCCGCTGCGGCAGGCCGCCGGCTCCTGCGTGGTGATGCCGGTGACGGAGAACCGGTGCTCGGCGTCGTAGTCCCGGTAGCGCTCCGACAGCCGCCAGCCGCTGTCGGGGATGACGCCGATCCCGCGCCAGGCGCGGTCGGTCACCTCGAAGACGTCCGCGAGCATCGACTTGGCCGCCGGGTTCCCCTCGGGGCGGACGGCGCGCGGATAGGCGTTCTCCACCCGGTACTCGCCGCGCTCCAGCTGGCGCACCGCGCGGCGCACGCCCTCCAGGATGTCCAGCGGTTCAAAGCCGGTGACGACGATCGGCACGCCGAAGCCGTCCGCCAGCTCCGGGTACTCCTGCGTCCCCATCACGCTGCACACGTGGCCGGCCGCCAGGAACCCCTGCACACGGCAGTCCGAGGAGCGCATGATCGCCTCGATCGCCGGGGGGACCCGGACGTGGGACACCAGCAGGCTGAAGTTGGCGATGCCGAGCCTCCGCGCCTGGTACACCGTCATCGCGTTGGGCGGGGCGGTGGTCTCGAAGCCGATGCCGAAGAAGACGACCTCGCGGTCCGGGTTCTCCCGGGCGATCCGCAGCGCGTCCAGCGGGGAGTAGACGACGCGTACGTCACCGCCCTCGCCGCGGACGCCGAAGAGGTCGCGCCCGGTGCCGGGGACGCGCAGCATGTCGCCGAAGGAGCAGAAGATCACACCCGGGCGGGAGGCGATCTCCAGCGCCTTGTCGATGACCTCCAGCGGGGTCACGCAGACCGGGCAGCCCGGGCCGTGGATGAGTTCCACCTCCTTCGGCAGGAGCTGGTCGATGCCGTGCCGGATGATGGTGTGGGTCTGGCCGCCGCACACCTCCATCAGCGCCCAGGGCCTGGTCACCGTCGCGTGGATGTCGTCCAGCAGTCTCCTGGCCAGTTCCGGGTCCTGGAACTCGTCGATGTACTTCACCGCTCCGCCTCCGCCGTCGTTCCCGCGTCGGCGGCCGCCTGCTGCCAGGGGTCGCCGAACTCCTCCTCCAGCAGCCCGAGGTTCCCGAAGAGGGCGAGGGTCTGCCGCGCCGACTCCTCGTCGAGCCGTTGCAGCGCGAAGCCGACGTGGACGATGGCGTACTCGCCGACCTGCAGGTCGGGCAGGTACTCCAGGCACACGTCCTTCACCACGCCGCCGAAGTCGACGGTCGCCATCTTGGTGCCGTCACGCTCCTCGATCTCCAGCACCTTGCCGGGTACCGCCAGGCACATCAGCTGTCTCCTCGCTGTGGATGGTGGGGGATGCCGCGTGCGGCGACGACCAACTGGCCGAGCGCCAGGCCTCCGTCGTTGGGCGGCACGAGCCGGTGGCGCAGCACCGTGAACCCGTCCTCGCGCAGGTCCCGCGCGCACGCGGAGGACAGCAGCGCGTTGGCGAAGACGCCGCCACTGAGCGCCACCGTCGTGGTGCCGTCGCTCTCCCGTACGGCGGCGCACACCCGCCGGACGAGGTCGGCGACGGCCCGGTGGAAGCGTCCGGCGATCACCCCGGCGGGCACGCCCGCTTCCAGGTCGGCCACGACGGCCGCCAGCACCGGGCCCGGGTCGCAGGCCGTCGCCCCGCCGGCGCCTGCGCCCTCACGCAGCGCGAAGGCGTAGCCCTCGGCGGACAGGTCGCCCGCCGACGCGGCCGCGGCCTCCAGCTCGACGGCGGCCTGCGCCTCGTACCCCGCCCGGTGGCACACCCCCGCCAGAGAGGCGACGGCGTCGAAGAGCCGGCCCATGCTGGAGGTCGGGACGCAGTGCAGCCCGCGTTCCAACTGGACGGCCAGTACGGCACGTTCGTCCGCCGGGCAGGCGTCCGTGCTGGGCAGGCCGGGCGCCCAGGGGAGACCGGCCGCGCGCAGGTGCGCGAGCGCCATCCGGTAGGGGCGGCGCACGGCCGCGTCCCCACCGGGCAGCGGCACGTAACCCAGGTGCGCCGTCCGCCGGAAGCCTTCGTAGTCGGCGAGCAGGAACTCTCCGCCCCACACGGCGCCGTCGTCGCCGTGGCCGGTGCCGTCGAAGGCGACCCCGATCACCCGGCTCGTGCCGTCCAGCCCGGCCTCGGCCATCGCCGCCGCGACGTGCGCATGATGGTGCTGCACCTGCCGCAGCGGCCGGTCGCCCGCGGAGCGCCGCGCCCAGCCCACCGAGCGGTAGCCGGGATGCCGGTCCGCGGCCAGCAGCACCGGCCTGACCCCGGTGATCCCCTCCAACTGCCGTTCGGCGTCGGTGAAGGCGGTCAGCGTCGCCAGGTCGTCCATGTCGCCCACGTGGGCCGACAGCCAGGCGTGCCGGCCCTCGCCCACGCAGAAGGTGTTCTTCAGGTCGCCGCCCACGGCGAGCGCCGGCGCCACCGGCACGGGAAGCGGCACCGGGAACGGCGCGTAGCCGCGCGAACGCCGCACGGGCAGTTCCTCGCCGTCGCAGATCCGCACCACCGAGTCGTCGCACGGCACATGGATGGGCCGGTCGTGCGTCAGCCAGGCGTCGGCCAGTCCCGCCAGCCGCTCCAGCGCCTGGCAGTCGTCGGTGACGATGGGCTCCCCGCCCAGGTTGCCGCTGGTCATCACCAGCAGCCGGGGGCCGGGCGGGTCGCCCGGCAGACCGAGCAGCAGATGGTGGACCGGTGTGTACGGCAGCATCACCCCGAGGTCGGCCACCCGCGGCGCCACGGCCTCAGCCACGCCGCGCACCGCGGCGCGCCGCCGCAGCAGGACGATCGGCCGGCGTGAGCCGGTCAGCAACTCCCGTTCCTCCGGGCCGAGATGGGCCAGCCGCCCGACGTCCGCGAGGTCCCGCGCCATCAGGGCGAAGGGCTTGTCGCCGCGGTCCTTGCGGGTCCTCAGCAGCCGTACGCTCTCCTCGTTGCCCGCGTCGCAGGCCAGGTGGTAGCCGCCCAGGCCCTTCACCGCGACGACCGCCCCCGCCGCCAGCAACCGCCGTGCCGACGCGATCGGCTCGCCGTCCCGCGCCGCGCGGTCCGCGCCGGGCAGGACCAGGCGCAGCCGGGGACCGCAGTCGTGGCAGGAGACGGGCTGGGCGTGGAAGCGGCGGTCGGCCGGATCCTCGTACTCGGCCCGGCACTTCGGGCACATCGGGAAGCGGGACATCGTGGTGTTGGGACGGTCGTACGGCAGACCGGTGACGATCGTGAAGCGCGGCCCGCAGTGCGTGCAGGTGATGAACGGGTGCCGGTGGCGGCGGTCCGCCGGGTCGCACAGCTCGGCCAGGCACGCCTCACAGGTGGCGGTGTCGGGGGAGACCAGGGTGCGGGAGGCCGCACCGCCGGGGCGGGAGGGGCTGATCGTGAAGTCCGTGCCGCCCGCGAGGGGGACGGTGCGGTGGGACACCGACTCCACCACCGCCAGCGGCGGCGCCTCGGGGCCGATCCGGTCGCAGAAGGCCGCGACCGCGCCCGGGGCGCCCTCCACCTCGGCGACCACCCCGTCACCGGTGTTGCCGACGTGGCCCGCGAGCCCCAGCTCACGGGCGAGGCCGAACACGAACGGCCGGAAGCCGACCCCCTGCACGACCCCCCGGACCAGCACCCGGCGGCGCTGCGCGGTCCGGGCCGCGGGCCCCGGCTGACCCGGCATCAGTGCGCGCGGCCCACGGAGTGGGTGTGCCCGGCGGCGTCCTCGTGCGGGCGCGCATGCCCGTGCTCGTGTTCCTGCCCGTGTTCGTGCCCGTGCGTGTGGCCGTGCTGCACGGCGGTGCGGGCCATCACCGGACGGTGCACCGCGGCCCCCGCGTGCACGGCCAGTGCCCGCTCCAGCAGCACGCCCGCGCCGCCGCCGTCCCGCGAGGAGGTACGGACCACCTCCACGCCCGGGTTGACCTGGGCCACGGCCGCGAGGAAGGCCGCCTCGTCGAAGCCGACCGCCTCGGCGATGTCGTACTTCGTCACGAGCACCAGGTGCGCCAGCCCGAAGGCCGTCGGGTACTTCAGCGGCTTGTCCTCGCCCTCGGTGACCGAGGCGAGCACCACGCGCAGCGACTCGCCCAGGTCGTACGACGCGGGGCAGACGAGGTTGCCGACGTTCTCCACGAACAGCAGGTGCGTGCCCTCCGGCAGCCAGGCGTCGACGTGCGACCGCACCATGGACGACTCCAGGTGGCACAGCCCGTCGGTGAGGACCTGCCGCACCGGGGCACCGGAGCGGGCCAGCCGGGTCGCGTCGTTCTCGGTGGCGAGGTCGGCGGTGAGCGCCGCCACCGGCACCCCGCGCAGCCGGGCCAGCCCCAGTTCAGACTCCAGCAGCGCCGTCTTGCCGCTGCCCGGGCTCGACAGCAGGTTCACCATGACGGTCCCGCGCGCGGCGAGTTCCTCCCGCAGGTCCTGTGCGCCGCGGTCGTTCCTGGCGAGCACGGACTGCCGCAGATCGGTCACTTTGCACATGGCTCTCAGCGCTCCTCGGTGAGTGGGGCGGCCGGCCGGTGCTGCTCGGCCCACCGCACCTCGGTGATCCGCAGTTCACGGCCCGACAGCAGTTCCGTCGCCGCGCCCTCGCAGCCGGGACAGGTCAGCCTTGGGGGCATGCCGGTGGGCCAGTCCCGCGCGCAGCGCGCGCAGCGGGCCCGGCCGGGGACGGTCTCGGTGGTGAGGGCCGCGCCCTCCAGTACGGTGCCGGCGCAGGCGAGGTCGAAGCTGAAGGCGAGGGCGTCCGCCACGACACCGGCGAGTTCGCCGACCTCCAGGTGGACGGAGTCCGCGGAGGGCGCCGCCCCTGTGCCGTCCGCGAGCCGGGCGGCGGCCTCCTCGACCTGCTCCACCACCGCCACTGCGATGGACATCTCGTGCATCGGTCTCTTCTCCGGTGTGCGGGTGCCGGCCGGGCCCCGGCTGCCGGTGGGCCGGTGGGCCGGTGGGCGGTGCCGGCGGCTCACGCGGCTCCATTGAAGGCCCGGCCCCCGGGGCAGCCGGCCCGCCACGCCGCCGGGCCGGCCACGGCCTACCCGTTCGGCCTCACATGGACCGGATGTGCAGGTAGCGCTTCACGTCCGGCAGGACGCGGGACATGGCGAGCGCGGCCACGGCCGCGCCCACCGCGCTCAGGGCGATCTTCCACATGGCGGGGTGCTCCTTTCTGCTCGTCGCTGCGCAGGGGGTCGCGGCGGACCGGTCAGGCCACCGCGTGCGGGTCGGTGGGCCGGCCGGACTCCTCGCCGACGACGCGCAGCACCAGGCGTACGGCCTCGTCCACGGCGGCGGCGACGGGAGCGCTCAGACCGATGCCCTCCTCCAGGCAGGCCGGCTCGCAGCCGACCACCAGGACCCGGGAGGGCTTGGGGGCACCCGTCCCGGCGCTGAGGGTGTCGAGCAGCGCCAGCACGGTGTCCGGGGTCATCCGGTGCCCGTCGACGAGGGACTCGCCGGGCCCGTCGGTGCCGGGCGGCGGCGCCTCGATCAGGTGCAGCGTGCCGGGGGAGCCGCCGCGCGCGACCGCGTCGACGAGGACCACGCTGCGGTACCCGTCGAGGAGCTGGTACGCCAGGTGCACGCCCCGGACGCCGGTGTCGGTGACGTGGACGCCGTCGGGCAGCGGGTGCCCGGACAGCCGGCGCACCACCTCGACGCCGAAGCCGTCGTCGCCCAGGAAGATGTTGCCGATGCCCGCGACCAGCACGCCCCCCGTGCTCACGCGTCCTCCAGGGGAGCGAGTTCGTCGGGCTGGAAGTAGAGGAAGCGGCCCTGCTCGCGGCGGATCTCCGCGCCGGGGTCGCCGTCCACGGTGACCGCGAGGTGCACCCCGCCGTCCACGTCGTGCAGCACCGCCTCCACCTGGGCGCTGCGCCCGTGGAGGAACAGGTCCTGCGCGTCGGTGCGCCGCAGTCCCGGGCGCAGCACCACCCGGCTGCCGGCGGCCACCCAGGTGCCGCCGACCATGACGCGGTCCCGGACCGGGTCGACGGAGGCGTCGGCGCCCGGGTCCCACCAGGGGGTCTCGGGGACGGCGGCGGGCCCGGACTGCGGCCCGGTGACCTCGCGCAGCGCGCGCACCGCGCCGTGCAGACGCTCCATCACCTCCGGCGGCATGGATTCGGCCAGGTCGATCACCGCGGCGGCCCGCTCGTCCGTGCCGCGGGCCTGCCTCTTCTCCTCGTCGGTGAGGGCTGCGGTGCGCAGTGCCAGGATCTCGTCGATCTCGGTGGCGTCGTAGAGCGCGCCCGGGCTCTCCGGGGCGATCCGCGGATGGTCCTCCAGGATGATGGGGGAGGAGAGCACCACGTTCGCCGCGGCGTGGTCGCCCGCCAGCACCGGCCAGGTGTTCTCGTTGCGGCACTCGGTCACGGCGGCCTTCGCCCACTCCGGCGGGTCGGTCATCGACACGAAGTAGCCGGCGGTCAGTCCGAGCATCAGATGGGCCGAGACCAGCGCGTGCGGCAGCGCCTCCTCGCGGTTGGAGGCCAGGGCGGACCCGGTATTCTCCGCGACCGCGGTCAGCCGCAGCACCCGGTACGGGCCGGGCAGTTCCTCCGCCGAGATCCGCAGGACGCCCTCGAGGCGCGCCCGGCGGCGCACGACGCGCCCCACCGTGGCACCGTCCGGGCCCGTGACGATCTCGCTCTCCTCCGTCGCGGGAACGGTGAACGGCAGGACGTTGTCCTCGGCGGTCAGTGCCGCGACGTCCACGGACACCTCGACGCGCTCCTCCACGCCCTCGTCCCAGGGGACCAGTACCCGGTCCGGCAGCTGGAGTTCGTCGGTGGGCTCGAACTCGCCGTCGATCAGGATCCGTTCCACCGTGCGCCGCTGGGCGTGCAGGAAGCGCAGCTCCGCGTGGAGCGCGGCGTCGGCGCGTGGCTCCATGAGGATCTGGGTGCGCTGCAGGACGGGTTCACCGGACGCGGCCGCCCACACCGGGGGCACCAGCACCCCGAACTGCCAGCGCATCCGGTTCTTCGCCGAGGACGCCCGGTACGGGTAGAGCACGTAGCCCTCGAACAGGACGGCGTCGGCGGCCTGGCGGGCGGTCGCGAAGCGTTCCGCGGCGGCCGTCACCGCGCACCTCCCGCCGGGGCGGCGGTGCCGGCGAGCAGGGCCTCGACGGTCGCCTCCCACGAGGGCAGGGCGTGCGCGCTGCGGAAGGACCGCAGCGACTCCAGTGCCGTACGCGGCAGCCGGATCCAGCCGCACCCCGGGAAGTGGGCGTCGATCGCCTCGCGCCACACCGTCACCGGCATGCGGCACGCGGCCTCCTTGTCCCAGGGCACCGGCTGCACCTGGAAACCCGCGGGTCCGACGAAGGCGGTGCCGGAGAAGAGCAGCAGCAGCGGCGCCTCGCCGTCCTCCAGGGCCTCGAAGTACTTCGTCGAGGCGATGTCCATGTCGTAGGTGCACGGCACGGGCAGGTCCACCTCGGTCTCGCCGGTGAAGCCGGGCACCATCAGCGGCACCTGCGCGAACTGCAGCGGCTGCAGCGTGCTGCCCCACCGCTCGCGCTCGCCGAACAGGTCGCCCAGGCCCCGCGCCTCGGCGTCGCCGTAGGTCCGCCGCGCCGGTTCGATGCGCAACTGGCAGCGCAGCGCCAGGGCGTGCACCCGCTCCCCGCCCGGGGCGGTGATCCGCAGCCGGAAGACCAGCGTCGGTCCTGCGGCGTACCGATCGGCCCGTACGCCCGTGCAGCCGAAGTCCAGCTCGGTCACGTCCGCAACCCCTCCCGCGGCGCCGCCGGTGCGGCCCGCTGTCGTACGTCGTCGAAGAAGGCGGTCAGTTCGGCTCGGGCGCCGGAACCGCCGTCGAACCCCTGCCAGTTCAGCCGCAGCCGGCCCACCAGCTCGTAGGCCCGGTCGACCGGGAGCAGGAAGCACTCGCCGCCGTCGCCCGCGGCGCCGTCCCGGCGGACCAGCAGCGCTTCGACGTCCGGCCGCAGGGCGCCGGCCAGCGGCGAGTCGCCGAACACGGACCGCCAGGTGCCGGGGTCGACCTCGCTCTCGGTGGCGCCCGCCGGGCTCGGGTACAGCACCACGGGCCGGTCGAGCACCGAGTTGTGGAAGAAGAAGGCGACCGAGACCGGGATGCGCAGTTGCTGCCAGGAGGCCGCGTCGGGCACCGATCCCGGGTCGCTCAGCACCCGGTCGGGCACGGCGGCGAAGCGGCCGCCGCCCGCACCGGGCCGTTCGAGGAGCAGCGCGCAGGGCACGCAGGCGCAGGCCAGCGCACGCTTGCCGGCGTCGACCAGATGCCGGTGGGGGCCGGTCAGTTCCACCCCGCACAGCTCGCAGCGCTCGGGCGCGGGCTGCCTGGGTGCCACGAAACGCCGCAGTCCGGCCCCGGTGGTGCGCCGGCTCACGGCGCCCCCGGCGGACGGTTGCCGATCTGCAGCAGCGCGGGTTCGCCCGCGGCCGGACCGGAGCGCGGCATCTCGACCACCGACACCTCCGGGGCGAAGCAGGACAGTGCCGCCTCGATGCGCTCCCGGGTGGCGTCCATGGTGCTCGGGCATCCGCAGCCGCCGTCCTCGCGGGCGCTCAGCCGCAGCGTGCCGGTCTCGGGGTCGAAGTGCTCGATGCCCACCGTCGCCCCGGCGCGTGCCGCTTCCACGGCCCGGCCGACCCGGGTGAGGGTGTCCTCGGGGTGCAGGTCGTGGAGGGTCAGCAGTCCCGCCACCATCTCGTCGGCCATCAGCACGGCGAGCGGCTCGGTCGAGCCGTTCTTCAGCAGCGTGACCGCGCGGGCCAGGCCCGCGCCGTAGAACTCCATGAGGGTGCGCACCAGTTCCTCGGCGGCACGTGCCGTCTCGCCGTCGCCGGAGGCCGCGAACGCGTCGAGGATCTCCTCGACGCGCCGCGCCGTCTGCTCCGCGCTCATCCGGCCATACCGCTCAGACCGGTGGGGACGTGGAGCTTCTCCACGGTGCGCCCGCCGCCGACGTACATGTGGACGCCGCACGGCAGACACGGGTCGAAGCTGCGCACGGCCCGCATGATGTCGATGCCCTTGAAGTTCTCCGGGGAGTTCTCCTCGAAGATCGGGGTGTTCTGCACCGCGTCCTCGTACGGGCCGGGGGTGCCGTAGGTGTCGCGCACGCTGGCGTTCCACGGGGTCGGCGGGTACGGGTGGTAGTTGGCGATCTTGCCGTCGCGGATGACCATGTGGTGCGAGAGCACACCGCGCACGGCCTCGGTGAAGCCCACGCCGATGCTCTCGTCCGGGACCTCGAACTTCTCCCAGGTCTGGGTGCGGCCGGCGCGGACCTCGTCCAGCGCCTTCTCGCAGAAGTACAGGGCGCAGGCGGCGGAGTAGGCCTGGAAGTAGGTGCGGGCCCGGTTGCGCTCCAGGGCGTTGCTCCACTGCGGGATCTTCCACTCGAAGGTGGTCTCCGGCTTGGTGAGCGTCTTGGGCAGGTTGATCACCACGCTGTGCCCGGTGGCCTTCACATACCCCATGTCGACCAGGCCGTTGAGGGCGGTGGACCACAGCCGGGCGAGCGGGCCGCCGCCGGTGTCCAGCGCCAGGTGGTCCTTGCCGTCGAACCAGCGCGGGGACATCACCCAGCTGTACTTGTCGTCGAAGTCGCGCTTCTGCGGCGCGGGGATGGTGTGCTGGTTCCACGGGTGCCGCGGGTCGACCGGGTTGCCGAGCGGGTCGTGGGTGACGAACTGCTGCTGGCCCTCCCAGTCCTGGTAGTAGGAGCTGCCCAGCAGGATGCGGATGCCCAGGTTGATCTGCGTCAGGTCGTTGGTGACCAGCTTCCCGTCCACCACGATGCCGGGGGAGACGAACATCTTCCGTCCCCAGTCGGTCATGTTGGCGTACGTGAAGTCGCAGTGGTCCGGGTCGTTGAGGGCGCCCCAGCAGCCGAGCATGATGCGGCGGCGACCGACCTCCTCGTAGCCGGGCATGGCCTCGTAGAAGAAGTCGAAGAGGTCGTCGTGGAGGGGCACGACGCGCTTCATGAACTCCACGTAGCGCATCAGCCGGGTGAGGTAGTCGGTGAACAGCTGCACCGACGCGATGGTGCCGACGCCACCCGCGTAGAGCGTGGAGGGGTGGACGTGCCGGCCCTCCATCAGGCAGAACATCTCGCGGGTGTAGCGGCTGACCTGCAGCGCCTCGCGGTAGAACTCGCCCTCGAGCGGGTTGAGCGAGCGCATGATGTCGCCGATGGTGCGGTAGCCGTGCTCGGCGGCGTGCGGCGCCTCGGTGCGGTCGGCCTGCTCCATGACGCCCGGGTTGGTCTCGCGGACCATCTTCTCGCAGTAGTCGACCCCGACCAGGTTCTCCTGGAAGATGTTGTGGTCGAACATGTACTCGGCGGACTCGCCGAGGTTGATGATCCACTCGCCGAGGTGCGGCGGCTTCACCCCGTACGCCATGTTCTGCGTGTAGACCGAGCAGGTGGCGTGGTTGTCGCCGCAGATGCCGCAGATCCGGCTGGTGATGAAGTGCGCGTCGCGGGGGTCCTTGCCCCGCATGAAGACGCTGTAGCCGCGGAAGACCGACGAGGTGCTGTAGCACTCCGCGACGCGCTTCTGCTTGAAGTCGATCTTCGTGTGGATGCCGAGGCTGCCCACGATCCGGGTGATCGGATCCCAGGACATCTCCATCAGGCCACTGCCGTCTCCGGCCGTCTTCGTCTTCGGAGCCATGGTGTCTGCGTGCCCTTCGTCAAGCGGGGGAGGTGGGTGGTCAGTGGCCCGGGCGGTGCCGTCGGCTCACCAGGGCGCCTTGTAGCCGGTGGTGAGCTTCCGGCCGGTGTGGCGCCACTTGGGCTCCTTGTCCACGGTCCTGGCCGTGATGGAGCGCAGCCGCCGGATCGCCGCGCCGTACGCGCCGCTGGCGGTGCTCGACAGCCGCGCACCGGGCGGTTCGTCCATGAACGGCATGAACATGTCCGGGAAGCCGGGCATGGTGCAGGCGATGCAGATGCCGCCGACGTTGGGACAGCCGCCGATGCCGTCCATCCAGCCGCGCTTGGGGACGTTGCACTTGACGACCGGGCCCCAGCAGCCGATCTTCACCAGGCACTGCGGCGAGTCGTAGCGGTCGGCGAACTGGCCCTGCTCGTAGTAGCCCGCCCGGTCGCAGCCCTCGTGCACGGTCGCGCCGAACAGCCACGCCGGGCGCAGCTTGTCGTCCAGCGGGATCATCGGCGCGGAGCCGGCGGCCTGGTAGAGCAGGTACGTCAGCGTCTCGGCGAAGTTGTCGGGCTGGATCGGGCAACCGGGCACGCAGACGATCGGGATGCCCGCCTTCGACTTCCACTCCCAGCCCAGGTAGTCCGGCACGCCCATGGCGCCGGTCGGGTTGCCCTCCATGGCGTGGATGCCGCCGTAGGTGGCACACGTGCCGATGGCGACCACGGCCAGGGCCTTGGGCGCGAGACGGTCGATCCACTCGCTGGTGGTGATCGGCTGCCCCGTCTCGGGGTTGTCGCCGAAGCCGCACCAGTAGCCCTCCGCCTTGATCGCCTCATTGGGGATGGACCCCTCGACGACCAGGACGAACGGCTCGATCTCGCCGCGTTCGGCCTTGAAGAACCACTCGATGAAGGTGTCGGCGCCCCCGACCGGACCGCACTCGAAGTCGATCAGCGGCCAGTGCACCTGGATCTTGGGGAGGCCGGGAAGGCCGCCCAGGACGATCTCCTCGATGCTGGGCAACGTCGCGGCGGTCAGCGACACCGAGTCGCCGTCGCAACTCAGCCCCGCGTTGATCCAGAGAATGTGGATCGGGGCTTGCTCGTCCCCGGCTGCCGGGGTCCGCGCGGCGTCGTTCTGGGTCGAAGCTGTCGCATCCATCGGGATGCCTCCTCATCGAGCGACAAATGCCACATAAAGGCATCTATCCCCCTTGATAGCGAGTGGCTCGCCGGGAGGGGACGTCGAAGAGGGCCAATACGGTGACCGCCCCGCGTCGGGCGGCGTCGGCCGCGGAGTCATGGCCAAAGGGGCGTCGCCCATCGTGCCGCGGCGGGGGCGGCCGCACCCCGACGCCGCGCATCAGGGGCAGGAGGGAGCCGGCGTCTCCCGCAGGTGCGGCGGGGTGCCGGCCGCTGTCCGGCGGTGGACGAAGGCGGAGCGGAGGGCGTGGTAGGGGGACAGGGGGTCGAAGAATGCCTCCCGCATGCGCGAGAGCTCTTTGGCGCGGTGGGCCGCCAGGAGGCGCCGCGCCTCGCGGCGGTCGGCCTCCGCCTTCTTGGTGGCGATCCTGGGCTGGGTCCCGGCCGTGCGGGCCAGGCGGGCCGCGAGACGGACGACGTCGGCGCCGAACTCCCCCGGTCCGCACATCAGCAGCCGGTCCACCAGGCCGATCCGCAGCGCGGCGGCCGCGCCGACCGGGAGCGCCTGGCCGGTCAGGCGCGCGGCCATGGCGGGGCCGACCCGGCGGGGCAGGGTGTACGTCCAGTACTCGGAGCCGTACAGGCCCATCAGGCGGTAGTGCGGGTTGAGCACCGCGCCCTGGCGGCACCAGACCTCGTCGGCGGCGAGGGCGAGCATCACGCCGCCCGCGCCCGCGTTGCCGCCGAGCGCGGCGACCACCAGGCGGTCGGTGGTCGTGAGGACCGCCTCGACCAGGTCGTCGATGGCGGTGATGTTGGCCCAGGACTCGGCGCCCGGGTCGGCGGCGGCCTCGATGGTCTTGAGGTCGATGCCGTTGGAGAACACGTCCCGGGCGCCGCCCAGCACCAGTACGGAGGTGGGCCGGGTGCAGGCGTGGCGGTACGCCGCGAGGAGCCGGCGGCAGTCGGCGGCGGACATGGCGCCGCCCGCGAAGGTGAAGGAAAGGACGCCCGCCGCGCCGTCCTCGCGGTAGCGGATGTCGGCCCAGCCGTCCCGGGCGCCGGCGAGCTCCGGGGGCAGCGGGTCCTCCGGCAGCGGCGGCAGGAGGGCGCCGAGGGCGGTGACGGCGGGCAGCGCGAACGTGGGCGGCCCGTCCGGCGCGGGACGGGGCCGCAGCCGGGGGATCCACACGGCGCCGTCCCGGGTGGCCCGGCACACCGCGCCCGCGCGGGTGGCCAGCAGCCGGCCGGGCGCACCGCGCAGCCGGTCCTCGGGGTGGCCGCCGTGCAGGAACCAGCGGGCGCCGAGGAGTTCGTCCAGGACGCCGGGCCGTGAGTCGGCGGCGCGCAGCTTGCGCAGCACGGTCGCGGTCGGGTCGGCGGCCCAGTCGATGCGCCGCTCGTCCTGCCGGAGCGCCGGGCGGACGCGGACGGCGGCACCGAAGGCCGGATCGCTCTGCCGGCGGGGGACGTACGCGCCCGAGGCGAACCGGTCGACGGCCAGCAGGACGGCCTCCATCGCC
This sequence comes from Streptomyces sp. NPDC058864, assembly GCF_042742985.1. Taxonomy (NCBI): domain Bacteria; kingdom Bacillati; phylum Actinomycetota; class Actinomycetes; order Kitasatosporales; family Streptomycetaceae; genus Streptomyces; species Streptomyces sp. NPDC058864. The sequence continues at coordinate 38,214 of NZ_JBHYMQ010000017.1, forward strand.
GCGTCCGAGACCTCGCCCCGGTACAGGTCGCTCTTGCCGACCGGCGGCACCTCGCAGTCCACCGAGGCCCAGACCGGGCCCGCGTCCATCTCCTCCTCGGCCTGCAGCACCGTCACGCCCCAGGTGGCGACGCCCTCCTGCACCGCCCGGTCCAGGGAGGACGGGCCCCGGTCGCCGGGTGGGCCCGGGTGCACGATCAGGCAGGTGCGGGCGGTCCGGACGTCCGCGGGGATCGCCGCCTTGAGCATGGGCGCGACGACGAGCTCCGGCTCGTGGCGGGCGACCGCCGCGCGCATGGCGGCGCCGTCCGGTGTCACCTCGACGGCGACGGTGTGGCCCAGCTCGCCGAGTTCGGCGTACATGCGCTGCGTCAGGCTGTTGAACGCCGACGCCATGAGCAGGATGTGCATGACGACCTCCCGGGCCGCCCGGCACGATCGGGGAGGGGGAGCACCGGCCCCGGCCTTCAGCGATGATGCCCGTCCCGCGGGCGCCCGCGGGTGCGGCCCGGCCGCGGTTCACCCGATCGCCAGCGGCCCGCCCGTCACCGGGCGGTGGGGCCGTGTGATCCCGGAGCGCCCCATGGATTGACGCGGACGCATCAAACCGATAGGTCTACACCAGATGCATTTGGTGCAGACCATTTGCGCGTTCCCCCCACGGGAGGCCCGGATGCGAAGAACTCTGGCCCTGGTCACCGCGCTCGTCGGAGCGCTCGTCCTGCTCCTCGCCCCACCCGCCGCAGCGGCCGCCCCGAGCGCGGCCTTCGTCAAGACGGCCACCTGGGACACCGGATACCAGGGGCAGTACACGATCACCAACGGCGGCACCACCACCCTCAGCGGATGGACCGTCGAGTTCGACCTCCCCTCGGGGACGAGCGTCGGCTCGTACTGGGACACGCTGATGACCCAGAGCGGCAGCCACTACACCTTCAAGAACCGCGACTACAACGGCACCCTCGCGCCCGGAGCGACCGCCGCCTTCGGCTGGGTCTCCTCGGGCACCGGCGCGCCCGCGAACTGCAAGCTCAACGGCGGTTCCTGCACCGGCTCCGGCGGCGGTCCGGACACCACCGCGCCCAGCGTTCCCGGCGGGGTGACCGTCGGCTCGGCCACGTCCTCCTCCCTCACCGTCCGCTGGACGGCCTCCACCGACGACTCCGGCAGCGTCGCCGGCTACGAGGTCTCCCGGGACGGCGGCGCGCCCGTCGCCGTGACCGGCACCTCGTACACCGCGACCGGGCTGCAGGCGAGCACCGGGTACTCCTTCCGGGTCCGCGCCAAGGACGCGGCGGGCAACACCTCTTCGTACGGCGGCGCGGTGAGCGGGACCACCACCACCGGCGGCACCAACCCGCCCCCGGGTGGCGTGCGGACCGCGCCGTACGTCGACATGGGCGCCTGGCCGACGCCGAGCCTCACGACGCTGTCCTCGGCGAGCGGCCTGAAGAGCTTCACCATGGCCTTCATCACGGCCTCGTCCTGCAAGGCCATGTGGTTCAACGCCTACGACCCGCGCGACGGCTGGAACAAGGACCAGATCGACGCGATCCGCGCGGCCGGCGGTGACGTCAAGATCTCCTTCGGCGGCGCCACCGGCATCGAACTCGCCCAGGCCTGCGGCTCCGTCGACGCGCTGTACGCCGAGTACAACGCCGTGGTCAACGCCTACGGCCTGACGTACGCCGACTTCGACATCGAGGGCGCCGCCACCGCCGACCCGGCGTCCGTGGCCCGCCGCTCCCAGGCGCTGGCCCGCCTCCAGCAGGCCCACCCGGGGCTGCGGATCTCCCTCACCCTGCCCGTCCTGCCGGAGGGGCTCACGGCGGACGGACTGGGCGTCGTGCGCTCGGCCCGGGACGCCGGGGTGAACCTCGACGTCGTCAACATCATGGCGATGGACTACTACCGCAGCGCCGACTACGGCGACGCGGCGATCCAGGCCGCCAACAGCACCTTCGCCCAGCTCAAGTCTCTCTACCCCGGCAAGTCCGACGCCCAGGTCTGGGCGATGGTGGGCGTCACTCCGATGCTCGGGCAGAACGACGACGGCCGGATCTACGACCAGGCCGACGCCCGCCAGCTGGTGGGCTTCGCCCAGGGCAAGCACCTCGGCATGCTCGCCTTCTGGGAGACGACCCGGGACCGCAACGCCTGCACCGGCGCGCTCTACATGTGCACCAACATCCCGCAGTCGCCCTACGAGTTCTCGCGGATCTTCGCGGGCTACACCGGATAGCACCTCCAGGGCACCGTCCCCACGGGCCGTCGTCGTGTGCGGAACACGGCGGCGGCCCGCTGCTTTCCGGCCGATGTGGAGACGATGTCGTCGATCCGTGAAGGCGCTTTCACGGAGGCCCCGGTTCCACTGAGTCCATTCACCCGGACGCCCAGCCCACCGCAAGTGCGACACAACGGATAGTACACACTGTGAACAACCGGTGACCGAAAGTCGCGGAGCGATGTGACGGGCGGGCGTTCGATGCACAAGACTCCTCGACGTCCGATATCCGGATCGAGTGCCGAAGGAGTGTTCGCTATGCGGTTCAGTGCGGTGGGGACCTGCCTGGCCCTGGTGGCGGCGGTGTGTTCGGCGGGAGTCGCGGCCGGCCCGGCGGAAGCCCGGCAGACCGGGGCGACGAGCCTGTACGCGCCGTCCGCGCTCGTCCTGTCCGTGGGGAAGGGAGAAGACCCCGCGACGGCGACGATACAGCGCTCGGTCGTGCTGCGCTGCAAGCCCACCCCGTACGGCGACCACCCGGACCCGGTGGCCGCCTGTGCGGAACTCGTCGCTTCCCGCGGCGACTTGGCGGCGATGACCGCCGGCGCGGAGGGCGTGACCTGCACCCGGATCTGGGATCCGGTCGTGGTCACCGCCGACGGGGTCTGGGAAGGCCGGCGCGTCACCTTCGCGCAGACCTTCGGCAACCCGTGCATGCTGCGCGGCAGTGACACGGCCGGCGTCTTCGCCTTCTGACGCCGATGCCGTGAACCAAGGCCACGGGGTTCACCGTGGGGGAGAGCCCTGTGAGGGGGCGGCCGACTCGTGGGACGGGGTCGGCCGCCCCTGTATTCTCTGCCGGTCCGCCGCGGCGTCAGGTCGTCTTGATCTGGCCGCCGTCGATGGTGAACTCCGCCCCCGTGACGTTGCCGGCGACGGGGGAGACCAGGAAGGCGACCAGGGCGGCGACCTCATCGGGCTCGGTGACGCGTCCGGTGGAGATGCCCATGGTGCGCGGCACGACCTCGTCCAGGGCCTCCTGGGCGGTGGTCCCGGCCGCCGCGGCCGTCTGGTCGGCGAACGCGCCGGGGGCGGTCCAGAAGGGCGTGCGGACGGGGCCGGGGGCGACCGCGTTGACGCGGACGCCGCGCGGGGCGAACTCCTCCGACAGTGACTTCGTCAGGTTCGCCAGCGCGGCCTTGGCGGCCGAGTAGTCCACGACCATGGGGAAGGGGAGGCGCGCGTTGACGGACGTGATGTTGACGATCGCGCCGCCGCCCGCCGCCACCATGTGGGGGAGCGCGGCGCGGGTGGTGCGGACCGCGCTGAAGAAGGAGATCTCGAAGACACGCCGCCATTCCCCGTCGTCCACCTCGAGGAAGCTGCCGCGGGACGTCCCGGAGCCCACGTTGTTGACCAGGATGCCGACGGAGCCGTAGCGCTCGGCGGCCTGCCGTACGAGCTCGGCGGGGCCGTCCGGGGTCGAGAGGTCGACCGCCACGGGGGTCACTTCGTAGGCGTCCCGGAGGGCTTCCGTCCCGGGGGTGACGCTGCGGCTGCCCGCGACGACGCGGGCGCCCTCGCGCGCGAGCGTCTCCGTGATCGCCAGACCGATGCCCCGGCCGGCTCCGGTGACGACCGCGACCTTGTCCTGGAGTTGCAGTTCCACGGGACCCCCTTCGGGACGGGACGGTGCGTATCGAGCCTGGGGGAGGGCGGGCGGGGTCGCCATCGGAGCGCCGCCGGGTGGGGGCCCGGTGTGAGGGTGGGTCAGATGCATGGCCGTCCGCCGTGGTGGTGCCGCGGAGCGGTGTGCGGCGGGATGGCAGGTATCAGCCTTGTACGACAGAGGACTTGACGGGGTATTGGTCTAGTCCTACCGTCATCCCTCAATCGCAGTGTTCACGGGTGCATCCATAGTTCATCCATGTGAACATGCCGTCTCCTGGGAAGGCGTCCCCCCATGTCCCACAGGTCTCAAGGTCTCCTCACCAAGGGCATCTTCGCCCTCGTCGCGGCGCTGGTCGCCGCCCTCCTGGCCGCGCTGCCCGGCAGCGGTCGCGCCGAGGCCGCGCCGGCCGCGTTCAGCCACCCCGGCGTCCTGGTCAGCCGCGCCCAACTCGACTTCGTACGCGGCAAGGTGCAGGCCGGGGCGCAGCCCTGGAAGGGCGCGTACGACCAGATGATGGCGTCGAGCTACGCCTCGCAGTCGCGCACCCCCAAGCCGCGCGCGGTCGTCGAGTGCGGCTCCTACTCCAACCCCAACTATGGCTGCACCGACGAGCGCGAGGACGCGATCGCGGCCTACACCAACGCGCTGGCCTGGTACATCACACGTGACGCCAAGTACGCGCAGAAGGCGATCCAGTTGATGGACGCGTGGTCGGCCACCATCACCGACCACACCAACAGCAACGCCCCGCTGCAGACCGGCTGGGCCGGCTCGGTGTGGCCCCGCGCCGCGGAGATCATCCGCTACACCTACACCGGTTGGCCGAACGTGAACCGCTTCGCCACCATGCTGCGCAACGTCTACCTCCCCGAGGTCATCAACGGCTCCAAGAGCAACGGCAACTGGGAGCTCAGCATGATGGAGGCCGCCGTCGGCATCTCCGTCTTCCTCGACGACCGCACCTCCTACGACAAGGCCGTCACGCGCTACCTCAACCGCGTCGCCGCGTACGTCTACCTGGACACCGACGGCGCGCTGCCCAGGACCGTGCCCGGCAGCGGGCTGGACACCCGGGACGAGATCGTCGGCTACTGGCAGGGTCAGTCCACTTTCGTGACCGGTCTGACCCAGGAGACCTGCCGCGACTTCACGCACACCGGCTACGGCATCTCGTCGATCTCGCACGTCGCGGAGACCAGCCGGATCCAGGGCGAGGACCTGTACCCGCAGGTCGGCGAGCGGCTCCGGCAGGCGCTCGGTTTCCAGTCCAAGTACCAGCGCGGTGAGGCCGTGCCGTCCTGGCTGTGCGGCGGGCACCTCAACCTGGGGCTCGGGCCGGTCACCGAGGTCGGCTACAACGCGATGCACAACCGGCTCGGCATCGCCATGACCAACACCCAGGCGCTCACCGAGTCCCAGCGTCCGGCCGGCAGCAACAACCTCTTCGTCGCGTGGGAGACCCTGACCCACGGCGATAACCTCTCCTGACCCGGTAGAGGTGATCGGCGGCGGAGGGAACAGGCCATGCCCGTACGTGTCGAGCGCAGCGGACCCGTCACCACGGTGGTGCTCTCGCGCCCTGAGGCGCGCAATGCCGTCGACGGTCCCACGGCCCGGGAACTGGTCGAAGTCTTCCGCGAGTTCGACGCCGACCCCGGCGCCTCCGTCGCCGTGCTGTGGGGGGAGGGCGGCACCTTCTGCGCGGGTGCCGACCTCAAGGCCATCGGCACCCCGCGCGGCAACGAGGTGACCGGAGTGACCGAGGGGGGCGGCGGGGACGGTCCCATGGGACCCACCCGCCTGCGGCTGGGCAAGCCGGTCATCGCGGCGATCTCGGGTCACGCGGTGGCCGGCGGCCTGGAACTGGCCCTCTGGTGCGACCTGCGGGTCGCCGAGGAGGACTCGGTGCTCGGGGTGTTCTGCCGGCGCTGGGGCGTGCCCCTGATCGACGGCGGGACGGTACGGCTGCCGCGGCTGATCGGGACCTCGCGGGCGATGGACCTGATCCTGACGGGGCGTCCGGTCGACGCGGCCGAGGCGTACGCCATCGGCCTGGTCAACCGGGTCGTCCCGGCCGGCGGAGCCCGCGCCGCGGCCGAACGGCTCGCCGCGGAGATCGCGGCCTTCCCGCAGACCTGCGTACGGCAGGACCGGCTCGCGGTGCTGGAGGGCGAGGGGCTGGAGGAAACCGCCGCGCTCGAAGCGGAGTTGCGGCACGGCAGGGTGTCCCTCGCGGAAGCGGGGGAGGGCGCGGCGCGCTTCTCGGCGGGGGCGGGGAGGCACGGCGCGTTCGACGGGAGCTGACCGGCGCGGAATGTCCGACGGGGGCCGATCCGCGCCGGTCGCCCGGTTGACCTGCGCCCATCGCGTGCCCGCCGTGTGTGCTTCGGCCGATTCCCGTGTGTGGACCAAGGACGCGCTCTGGACATCCGAATGTCATGGGCACTTAAATCTGGCACCGCCTCACCTCCGCACCCGGGCCCGCCCCACCGTGGCCGGACGCAGATGCGGGGACCGCGCACGCCCCCCACCAGAGGAGCACGATGCAGCCCAGCACCAGACGTGCCGCGACCGTCATATCCGCGGCGCTGGCCGCGACCGCCGTCACGGCCGCCCTCCTGACCCCGTCGACGGCGTCGGCCTCGGCCTCCGGCCGTGACCTCCCCTCCCGGGCCACCGGCGTCGCCCGCGCCGACGCCGCCGTCACCGCCAACGCGACCGGGCTCTCCGTCACCTCCGCGCAGGACCGGAGCGTCCGCGACGTCGTCACCGACGCGGACGGCGCCCAGCACATCCGCTACGACCGGACCTACCGCGGACTGCCCGTCCTCGGCGGCGACCTCGTCGTCCACCTCGCACCCGGCGGCGCCTACGAGGGCGCCGAGCGGGCCACCCGCTCCGACCTGGCCGTGCCGAGCACCACCCCCGCCGTCAAGGCCGCCACCGCCGCCGACAAGGGGCTGGCGGCACTGCGTTCCGCCCACCGCGGGACCTCGTTCCGGCAGGCAAAGGCCAAGCCGCAGCTCGTCGTCGACGCGCTGCACGGCACGCCCCGCCTGGCCTGGCGCACCACCGCCGTCGGCCTCGACAGCCTGGGCAACCCCGCCGCCCGCGTCGTGCTCACCGACGCCCGCACCGGTGCCCGCATCGACGCCTGGGACGCCCTGGAGACGGCCACCGGCGACGGCAAGTCCCTGTACGGCGGCACCGTGTCCCTGGAGACCACCCTCAGCGGCAGCACCTACCAGCTGAAGGACCCCACCCGGGGCAACACCTACACCGGCGACGCGCAGAACAAGACCGACCTGTGCATCTTCGGCATCTGCTTCTCCCGGGCCCCCGCGGTCCTCTTCACCGACGCCGACAACCACTGGGGCACCGGCACCACCGCCGACCGCGCGACGGCCGCCGTCGACGCCCAGTACGGCACCGACGAGACCTGGGACTACTACAAGACCGTCCACGGACGGAACGGCATCGCCGGCGACGGCAAGGGCTCGTACAACCGCGTGCACTACGGCAGCAACTACAACAACGCCTTCTGGGACGACAGCTGCTTCTGCATGACCTACGGCGACGGCGACGGCACCACCTTCGGGCCGCTGGTCGCCCTCGACGTCGCCGGGCACGAGATGTCGCACGGCGTCACCTCGCGCACCGCGGCCCTCACCTACTCCGGGGAGTCCGGCGGCCTGAACGAGGCCACCTCGGACATCTTCGGCACCCTGGTCGAGTGGTACGCGGGCAACTCCTCCGACACCGGCGACTACCTCATCGGCGAGCGGATCGTGAAGTCCGGCTTCGGCCGGCCCGCGCTGCGCTTCATGGACAAGCCCTCCAAGGACGGCAGCTCCGCCGACTGCTGGAGCTCCGGTGTCGGCAACCTGGACGTCCACTACTCCTCCGGCGTCGCCAACCACTTCGCCTACCTGCTCGCCGAGGGCAGCGGCGCCAAGACCGTGGGCGGCGTCAGCTACAACAGCCCCACCTGCAACGGCTCCACGGTGGGCGGCATCGGCCGCGACAAGCTCGGCAAGATCTGGTACCGGGCCCTCACGGTCTACATGACCTCCGGCACCAACTACGCGGGCGCCCGCACCGCCACCCTCAAGGCCGCCACCGACCTCTACGGCGCCTCGAGCGCCGAGTACGCCGCCGTGGCCGCCGCCTGGTCCGCCGTCAGCGTGAACTGACGCCGCGCGGAGCCGTGGACCCGTGGGACCGGCCACCGCCAGGCCGGTCCCACGCGGTCCTGCGCGGTCCTGCGGGGCCCTGCCACACTGGCCCCCGTGACGACAACCGACGCGGCGGCGGCGATACACGCGCACGTGCGCGCCTTCAACGCCCGCGACCTGGAAGCGCTCCTGGCCGGCTTCACCGACGACGCCGTGTGGATCACCGGCACCACCACGGTGCGCGGCCGTGCCGCGCTCACCGCGCTCTTCGACGAGGCCATGCGCGGGCTGCTCCCCACCCTGGAGGTCCACGACCTCATCGCGGAGGGGGACCGCGCGGCCGGCCGGATGACCGAGATCCTGACCTACCGCGGCGAGCGCCGCAGCTGCTCCATCGCCGCGTTCTACGAGCTCCGGGACGGCCTCATCGCCTCGGCGAAGGTCTACCGCGAGGGCAGCGCGGACGTGGCCTGAGGCCGGGGCCCGGCGGGCTCGTCAGGAGGAACCGCTCCCCGTCCACGGCCGGAGCTTCTCCGGATTGCGGACCGCCCAGATGCGGGAGACGCGGCCGCCGGTGATGCCGAACGCCGCCACCGTCACCGTCGTCCCGGCGTGCTGGGCGACCAGTCCGGGCCGACCGTTGACCGTCCGCTCCAGCAGCGTGAGGCCCGGGGTCCTGCCGGCCATGTGGAGCAGGTACCGGGCGATGCGCTCGCCGCCCTCCACCGGGCGGAGGACGGCACCGACCAGTCCGCCGCCGTCGGCGACCATCGTCGCGTCGGGGTCGAGGAGACCGACGAGGGCCCTGATGTCCCCGGCCTCCCACGCCTCCTTGAAGTGCCGGACCACTCCGGCCTGCCCGGCCGCCGGGGCCGACGGGTCCCGCGCGTCGCGGACCCGCCGCCGGGCCGAGTAGGCCAGTTGCCGGCAGGCCGCCGGCGTTCGGCCGACGATCTCGGCCACTTCGGGGAAACGGAACCGGAAGACGTCGTGCAGGACGAACGCCACGCGCTCGGCCGGCGTCATCGACTCCAGCACGACGAGGAAGGCCATGGTCACCGACTCGTCCAGGGTGACCCGGTCGGCGGGGTCGGCCGACTCGGTGCCTCCTCCCGCGCCGCCGCCGGCCGGCCCGCCGGCCCACTCCGAACGGTCGGGCAGCGGCTCGGGTATCCAGGAGCCGACGTAACGCTCGCGCCGGACGCGCGCCGAGCCGAGCAGGTCCAGACAGACGCGGGCGGCCACCGTCGTCAGCCAGGCGCCCGGCGACTCGATCGCCTCCTGCTGCTGCCGCGACATGGCGTACCAGCGCGCGTAGGTCTCCTGCACGGCGTCCTCGGCCTCGGCCAGCGAACCGAGCAGCCGGTAGGCCAGGTTGATCAGATGACGCCGCTCGCCGACGACCGCGCTCAGGTCCGGTTCGGACCCGTCCCGCCCTGCCTGGAATGGGGTGCTCATCGCCGCGACCGCTCCCTCGTCCGTCCCGTCCGCTTCCGCTCTCGCACCTACGACGAGACACCGCCCCCGTTTGTCAGGGCGGGGCTCCGCCTGACAGTTCACGGGCCCGGTTCGTCGGACCGACGGGACAGTACCGACCCGCCGCCGAGGGACAGAAGAGGGACCGCGCCATGACCACACGTACAACGGCAGAACACCGCAGCCTCACGTTCCTTCGGACCGCGGTCGCGCTGCAGACCGTGGCGATCTTCTTCCAGGCGGCCACCGCCGGAGCACTGCTGTCCTCGTCCCACGGCGAGGCGCTGCACAGCGCCGGAGCGCGCGTGATGTACGCGGCATCGATGCTGTACGTCCTCGCCGCGGTCCTCGCGTGGCGACCGGGCGGCGGATCGCCCCGCCCGATCCTGTACGCCTCCGGCTTCCTGGCCCTCGCCTCGGTGCAGGTGGTACTGGGCATCGCCCACAAGCCGTCGCTCCACGTCCCCCTGGGCGTCCTGATGTTCGGCCTGAGCGTCCTGGCGCTGGGCCATGTGCTCTACGCCCGCCGGGCGTGACGGGCACGCGGTCACATCCGGCCGGCGGCCGTCACCAGGGCCAGGGCCGCGGCGCGCAGATCGCGCTCCCACCCGGGCAGGAGCGTGGGGAGCAGCCACTCGCGACGGGGCCGTGCCGGTGGCCTACCGGCCGCGGTTCCGCTCGTCGAGGGTGTCCATCAGCCGCGTCAGGAGCCGGCCCACGGCCGCACCGGCGGGCCCGAAGTCCTCCGGAAGGTGGGCGCCGGGCTCCCGCAGCCCACTGCCCCTGACGTCCAGGCGCTGGCCCCCGCCCACCTTGAGCGGACCCAGCTCGCGGGCCCGGACCGCGAGGTAGAGACGGTTCAGCCATTCCAGCCACAGTTCCGCCGCCTCGGGCCGGAGCCGCACCCGAACGGGCCCGGGCGCGGTCAGGGCGTCCCGGACGACGGCATCGGCTGCGGCGATGCGGTCGGCCAGGCGGTCGCGAATGGACTGCGCCGCCGAGTCCGCCTCCCAGCGCCGCAGGGGATCGCCGATCGCCTCCTCCGTCAACTCCACCACGCTTTCCGGGCCGTTGTGGACGGGGGCCGCGTCGGCCACCAGCAGGTCGGCCAGCTCCAGCAGTGCGTGCCGCAGGGGGTCTCGCAGACGGACGACGACGGTGTCGCCGTCGACGCTGAGATCGGCGTCACCCATGGCGCACCGTCGCCCACAGGCTCGCCGACATCAGTTGCACGGCGATGACCTCGCACTCCTCGCGGTCCCCGCTGAAGACGGCTGTCTTCCCGTGCGTGTGGGCCAGCAGCATGAGGCGTTTCGCCTCTTCCTCGCTGATCGACAGGACGCGGACGAGGGTCCGCACCACGTACGACATCAGATTGACCGGATCGTTCCAGAGCAGGACCGCCCAAGCGGAGGGCGTCACGGTGTCGGTGTGTTCGTCTGCGACGGGGGCGGCTTGGACCGGCGTGGCCACGGTGTCCTCTCAGCGGTGAAAGAGCCCTCGGGTACGGGCGGGCGGAGGACATCATCGCGCGGGCACAACTTCGGGCGTGACCGGGGGCACCCTCGTCGGCTCCCGCGTGCCGGGCAAGGTCTCGCACGCGCTCCGGATCGTGTCGACTCGGCTGACGGCGGGGTTCGCCCGCTCGGCCATGGTGCCGATCGACCACGCGTCGGGGACGGGTCCCCGCCCGCATCGGCCGGTCCGTGGAGGGGGCGATGCGGGCATCGGGGAGCCCGCGGGTCAGAGGTCGAGCAGATGGATGCGGCGGCGGGACGAGGTCGGCGTGCCGAGCGTGATCCGGGGGCGCGACCTCGCGGTGGTGTCCGGTACGGCCCGCTCGAGGTGGACGCGGCCGCCGAGTTCGACCAGGCCGTCCGGTGCCGGGGCGGTGAGGATCTGGGAGCCGCGGCCCTGGGCGATGTTGAGGGCGCGGTCGAGGCGGTCGGTGAGCAGGAGCGCCGCCGAGCCGGTGGCCTCGACCTCCTCGACGCCGTCGCCGCGGCCCGGGAAACCGCGGGCGCGGACGCGTCCGGCGGGCTCGTCCTCCCAGGCCCAGGCGTAGATCCAGTCGCCCGGTGGGGGGACGGGCAGTGCGTCCACCTCCTCGGGCGAGCCGTACTGCCGCAGTGTGCGGGGCGGGGCCCACGAGGGGCTGGCCTCGAGCCAGGTGAACTCGCCGTCGAGGCGGACGCCCACGACCCCTGCGGGGGTGATCAGTTCGGGGGCGTCCAGCAGCCACGCGGTACCCATGCAGGGGGAGCCGGCGAAGGGCAGCCGTCCGTCCGCGGAGCGGATGTCGATGATGCCCCGCTCGGGGTCGTCGACGAACACGGTCTCGGTGAATCCCGATCGCCTTGCGAAGGCGACACGGTCCTGTTCGTCGGCGACGGTGCTTCCGTCACGCACCACGGCGAGCCGTTCGCCGTGGCCGCCGTCGGGTCCGCAGAAGACCCGCACTATGTCGTAGCCGGTCATGGTCGCAGCCTGCCTCATGCCTGCGTGGCGGGGGAGAGGGGCGCCGGGGTGCGGAGCGCGGCGCTCTGGAGCGTGGTGATGCGCTCGATGACGAGGCACAGCAGCCCCGCCGCGGCGAGCATGAGCGCTTCGGCGACCGCCAGGGCGGCCCGGGAGCCCGGGGCGGCCTCGGTGGTCAGCGTGAGGGCGATCCCGTGCCCGATCCAGGCTGCCCACCAGAGGTTCACCAGTACCGAGTCGCGTTTCGGGTTCCACGACGGGGAGCTCGCGCGCCCGATGTCGAGGACGAACTGCCGTGGCACGAAGAGGTTCAGCAGGGGGACGAACCACGCCCCGATCAGCCAGCCTCCGCCCGGGAGCTTGGCCTGCGGGGCCAGCGCCAGGGCATTGCGCCGGGACCGGGCCAGCCACACGAGGAAGAGCACGACTGTGAGCGTCATGAGATAGACGAAGACCTGGGACACGGAGCCGGAAGTGTGCCGGGTCGCGGCCGAGGGATGGATCTGTCGGTTCTGGACGGCAACCGCCCGGAACACATCCAGGATCGCGGCCGCCGCTATCGCCGTCTGGGCGCAACGGGCGAGCAACAAGGGGGATTTGGGGGGCTTGCTGGACATCGTGGATGGCCTGTCTCGGGTCGTGCGCGGCTCCGGTGGACACGGGAGCGGAGTGATCATAGGGGCTGAGGGGCGCACGTGTGTACGGGTTGCGGGTCCTCATCCCCGGGGCTGTACGTCCCCCACCACGTGGGCGAGCGTGCCGGCCGGGGCGGCGCGTTCGTCGGGGGGCATGCCCGGGTGGTGGCCCGCCGTCACGGGCAGGCCGGCGGACGCGGAGCCGGCGAGGGACAGGCGCGAGACGATGCGGTAGCGGTCGCCGCGGTAGAGGGAGTGCACGTACTCCACGGGGCGGCCGGCGGCGTCGCTGGTGAGGCGGTCGAAGAGCAGTGCGGGGGAGAGCACCGGCACCTGCAGCAGCCGGGCCTCCTCCTCGTTGGCGACGGTGGGTTCGATGGACTGGACGGCCTCGTGGACGTGGACGCCGTGCCGCTCGCGCAGGCAGGCGTAGAAGTCCCCTGACTCCATGTCGGCCGCGCGCAGGCCCGGCACCAGGTCGGACGGCACGTGCAGGTACTCGACGGCCATCGGCTCGGCGTCGACGAGGCGGAGGCGGGCGATGTAGACGATCTCGGCGGCGGGCGACACCCGGAGTTTGCGGCCGACACGGGCTCCCGCCCGCACCGTGGCGAACTCCAGGACGCGGCTGAGCCAGTGGCCGGAGGCCTGCGGCAGGCTGAAGGTGTTCTCCCCCTGGGCGAGTTCCTGGGTGATCTTCGCGGGGGCGACGAACATGCCGCTCCCGTGGCGACGGACGAGCAGTCCGGTGGTGACCAGTTCGTCGACGGCCGAGCGCACGGTCGGCCGGGAGACGTCCAGCTGCTCGCACAGGGCGCGTTCCGAGGGGATCGGGGTGCCCGGGGCCTGTGACTCGACGAGTTCCAGGAGATGGTCGCGGACCCGTTCGCGCTTCAGCGGCGACCGCGGTGCCTCGCCCGGCATGTGCCCCGCCCCCTCTCCGTGGCCGTGCGGTGAGTGCCGTGCCCATGAGGCTATCCAGTTGCTGACCAGTTCTCCAGGGTTTCCCGCAGTCGCATGTGTTGCCGTCGCTCCGAATTCCCTTCCTGTCATGGGACTTGACCCCCCATCTGGTCTATGCCACCTTCCCTTACCAGTGGAAGACCAGTTGCCAAGTGGTAAGCCCTCCCCCACGCGCTCCACCCGACTGGAAGGGGTCCCCATGTCAGGACCGTTCCGCACCACCGCCCGGGTCCGCACCGCCATCGCCGCCTGTACGACGGCGGGCCTCGCCTGTGCCGGGCTCGTCGCGCTGCCCGCGTCGGCCGCGGCGACCACGCTCACCGCGCAGTACCGGACGAGCGCGTCCGGGGCCACCGCGGACCAGGCCGAGCCCTGGCTCGAGATCACCAACCGGGGCGCCTCCTCCGTACCGCTGAGCGAGGTGACCCTGCGGTACTACTTCAAGGCCGACAGCCCCACCACCGCGTACCGTTTCGCGTGCTCCTGGGCGGTCAAGGGGTGCGCCAACATCACCGGCACCTTCGGTACCCTGGCCAATCCGACCGCCACCGCCGACCGTTACCTGGAGATCGGCTTCACCTCCGGGGCGGGATCGCTCGCCGCCGGGCAGAACACCGGCGACATGCAACTGCGCTTCTACCGCGCGGACTGGCAGCGCCTGACCCAGTCCGACGACTACTCGTTCAACGGCTCCCGGACGACGTACGCCGACTGGGACAAGGTCACCGTGCAGCGCGGCGGCTCGGTCGTCTGGGGCACCGCGCCCGCCGGCAACGACCCCACGGACCCGCCCACCGATCCCCCGACTGACCCGCCGACCGACCCCAACGCGCCCGCACTCTTCGACGACTTCAGCTACACCTCCAGCAGCGACCCGGCACTGCAGAGCCACGGCTGGACCGTGAAGTCGGGCCAGGGCGGTCCCGGCGTGCCGGGCGCCACCTGGTCCCCGCAGGACGTCACCTTCGTGGCGGGCACCGGGAGCAACAAGGTCATGAACCTCCGCCTCACCACCGACGGCACCGCCGCCGGCACCAAGGAGAGCGAGATACAGACCACCGCCCGGAAGTTCCGCAACGGCACCTACGCCGCCCGCGTGCGCTTCAACGACACCCCGACCGGCGGCCCCGACGGGGACCACGTCGTCCAGACCTTCTTCGCCTTCACCCCGCTCAACGCGCCGATGGACCCGAACTACAGCGAGCAGGACTTCGAGTACCTGCCCAACGGCGGCTGGGGCGAGCCGAGCAACATCATGTACACGACGTCCTGGGAGACCTACAACCCGGACCCGTGGAACGCGGTCAACACCCACTCGGAGAGCCGCCAGAGCTACGAGGGGTGGCACGACCTGCAGATCACCATCGACAACAGCGCCATCACCTACTACATCGACGGCCAGGTCTTCGGCTCCCACGGCGAGCCCTACCTGCCCGAGACCAGCCAGTGGATCGACTTCAACCACTGGCTCATCGACCTCACCGGCCAGACGGGCAGCACCCCGCGCTCGTACAACCAGCAGGTGGACTACGTCTACTTCGTCAAGGACCAGGTGCTGACCCCGGCCCAGGTCGCCGCCAAGGTGGCCGGGTACCGCACCGCGGGCACCGCCTTCACCGACACCGTCCCGGGCAGCTGACCGGGCCCCGTACCGCCGCCCACCGCCACAGGGGCGCGATGGGCGGCGGTACGGGCCGCCCCTACGGAAGCGACCGGCAGTACAGTGCGTCCGGCGTCCGGGAGGAGCCGAAGCGACCGGTCCAGGCGATGCCCGCCGCGTACTCGCCGTCCGCGCACTGACCCTTGTAGCTGCCGTACGCGAAGTCCCCGCCCGCGCCGGACGCGGGACGGTTGTCGCCCCGGTCGAACCACACGGTGCGCCCGGCGCCGCCCAGGGCCGTGCCCGCGGTGGCGCACAGCGCGCTGGAGACGGCGGCGCCGCGGACCGCGTAGCCGACGAGGAACGAGCCGGCCGGGCACTGGAACTTGGTGTAGCCCGAGGCCCAGTCGCCGCCCGACGGCACGTACCGCTCGTCCGTGACGACCTGGTACGCGCCGGAGGAGGCCCACAGGTCCCCGGCGCCGGCGTCCGTGCACAGACCGCGGTTGCCGGTGTGCGCCAGCCCGATCAGCCGCTGCCCGTCCGGGCAGGCGGCCTTGCGCGCCCCGGAGTCCCAGTCGGGGCGGGCGCGCATGCGCAGGCTCTGCACGAAGTCGCCGTGGTCGGGGCCGAGCATCGACCAGCGGGCGACGGGGGCCACGTACCCGCTGCGGCCGGAGGTGCCGACCAGCCGGGACCACGCGTCGCCCCGCCAGTCGTCGCCGTCGTACAGGCCCATGCGGTGCCCGGCGGCGTCCCAGTGGAGCAGCGCCCAGCCGTTGCCGTGGCGGTTCTCGTGCCATCCGACCAGCGGCCAGTAGGCGAAGTCGGTGTCGTTCCGGATCAGGAAGTCGGTGAAGTTCGCGAACCACGCGCGGGACCTCTCGTCGGTCTCGTCCCGGCCGCCGACGCCGAACTCGCTGATCCACAGCGGTGCCGTGTAGTGCCGGCCGGTGTCCGACGACACGTAGAAGGCCTGCCGGAGCAGCTCCGCGTACAGCTCGTCGCGCCCGAGGTCGCGGTAGCGCGGGTCGTGGGTCTCGCCGATCCCGGTCGCGCCGCTGTGGCGCGGGCCGGTGTAGCCGTAGAAGTGCGCGGAGTACACCAGCTTCCCGGACCGGACGAGGGTGTGGGACAGCCGCTGGACGGGCTCGAGGGTGGGGCGGTCATGGGGGAGGCCGTCGACGGGCAGGCCGGTCCAGTTGATGCCCTCGACGACGATCAGCAGATCGGGGTTGGCCTCCTGGAGGATGCGGTCGCCCAGGTGCTGGGAGGCGGCGAACCAGTCGTGGTCGTCCCCGAGGCCCCAGTTGGGGTCGTCCCACACCGAGCGGCGCACCTCGTTGTACAGGTCGGCGCCGACGACCCGCTTGTTGTCGCGGTAGCGGCGGACCATGGACAGCCAGTCGCCCTCCCAGGCGGCGGTGGACTGCGAGGCGTTCCAGCGCTCGTTGCCGTCCACGCCGCAGCACCAGCGGGTGGTGTTCGTGTGGTTGTTGAGGATGACGGCGAATCCCGCGTCCGTGAGGGCCGCGACCACGGCGTCGTACACCTGCAGCGGTGTCCTGCCGCGCAGTTGGGGGTTGGCGGCGACGGAGGCGTCCGTGACGGGGACCGTGTCGTGGATCATCTCGTCGGAGAACGGCAGCCGGACGCTGTTGATGCCGAGTTCGGCGAAGCCGGAGAGGATCTCGGCGATCGGCGCCCGGTCCAGGCCGAGGGGCATGCGGCCGGAGTCCTCGCCCGCGTGGTGGTTCGCGGGGTCGGCGGTGTCGCCCGAGCCGTTCCAGGTGCCGCTGGCGCCGTGCCAGTTGCCGGACCTGAGCTTGAAGCGGTTGCCGTCGGCGTCGACGATGTAGCGCCCGCGGGTGCTGAGTGGCGGGGTCCAGGACGCGGCGAGGGCGGTGGCCGGCGCGGCGGGGGCGGACGCGGCCGACGGGCCGGGTTCGCGCGCGAGCGCGGTCGTGGGGGTGAGCAGGCCGATGAGGGTGACGAGCGCGGCGGCCACGGCCGTGAGGGGCCGGCGCGGTAACGTCGCGGCCACGGCTACGGCACCACGGTGTAGGAGTTGAGCTGGTCGACCGCGCTGTTCGGCGAGCCGAGGTCGTAGCGGTCCACGGCGACGTACGTCGGCTTCTTGCGGGCGGCCGGCTCGCAGAAGTTCTGGACGCGGTTGAGCAGCTTGCCGTTGTCGGTGGACGCGGTGCCGGCGAGGGTCGTGTCGCGGAAGTGGTTCATCACGAAGAGCGGCCGGAAGCCGGACTCCTCGCGGGTGAGCGGCACGTTGACCCCGGCGCCGTACCAGCGGCTGTAGCAGGACCAGTCGGAGGTGCCCGCGCCGGAGCCCATCGACCAGTAGTTCTCCACGGTCCACTCCTGCTGGTACATCACGCCGTAACTGTCGCGCCTCAGGCCGGTGTCGGAGCCGCGCGTCCGGTCGCTGAAGATCATCAGCTGCTTGCCGCGCGCTGCCAGGTCGCCCATGGCGGGCCAGCCGTGCTCGCGCACGCCGTCCTCGTCCGGGCGGTAGAGGACGTCGTACAGACCGTTCACCCGGGAGAGTTCGGAGCGCAGCACCTCGGGCGAGACGTAGTCCTCCAGGAAGACGGTGACGAACTGCCCCGGGTGCTGCCGGAGGAAGTCGACCATCCGCTGCAGGTCCACCCAGAGGGCGACGGGGCGGCTGACCAGCGTGCAGCTGTTGTGGCAGAGGATCGCGCCGTCCGGGGTCTGGTGGATGTCCATCATGAAGCCGCGGACCCCGTCGGCGAGTTGCTGCGAGATGCCGCGCGACTGGTTGGGGAAGAGGTTCACGAAGGGCGGTGCGAAGCCGCCGTCGACGCCGTTGGCGTAGGCGTTGTGCGCGGTCAGGAAGGTGACCTGGTCCAGGGTGCGCGCGTCGGCGGGCGGCATGGCGGTCCGGGGGAGCGGGGCGGGCGTGAGGTACCACCGGGACAGCGGGCCCGCGGCGCCCACGCGCGGCCGCTCGGGGGGGACGCCCCCGCTTGGCGCGTCGCCCAGCGTGAGGCGGTCCGCGGTGCCCGGCACGCCCAGGGTGTACGTACCGTCGCCGGCCGCCGATATCTCCCAGGCCGCGCTCGCGGCGCCGCACGCCACGATCGCCGCGTCGGCGCCGGAGCGGCCCAGGCAGTGGGCGGTGTCGTCGGTGCTGCGCAATTCCTGGCCGCCGGAGACGGCGACGGCCGTCCACTGCTGACGGTCCTCGTTGCCCTTGGGCCGGTGCAGCGCCACCGTGCCGCCGCTGTCGGAGGCGTTGAGGCCGTTCACGGCGCTCTGTACGTAGAAGGTGCCGCCGGGCGCGGCAGCGGTGGCGGCCCCGGCGGGCGGCCCGGGCACGGCCGCGGTCACGGCCAGGACCGCGGCCGCCACGGCCACCGAGCCGGCGCGGGGCAGGGAGACCAGACGATTGCCTCGAGTGGTAGTCATGCGCATGACATACCATCGGTAACGCTTGCCATGTAAGGGCGTGTCGGGCCGGGGCGGCGCCGTCCCGGACGGGCCGGCGCCGGCGCCCCCGGGGCATGCAGGGACGGGGCCCGCGCGACGGCTCAGTGGTCGGGCACCGGCCGCCGTGTTCATGTCCTGCGAACCGGCGCGTCACCCACGCGGTGCCGCGCCGACCGGCTCAGGCCTCGATGATGCCGGGTCCGACCCACGCCTCGGTGGCGGCTCCGGGGCCGACCCAGGCCTTGACCACGCCGGGTCCGACCCACGCCTCGGTGGCGGCTCCGGGCCCGACCCAGGCCTTGACCACGCCGGGTCCGACCCACGCCTCGGTCGGGGCCGCGGACGGGCCGCCCGTTGCGGCGGCCGCCCCCGCGGCGATCAGCAGGGCGGCGGCGGACAGTGCCAGAGCGGTGGCATTACGGCGGATCATCATTGGTTCCCCCCTTGGTCCCACAAGTCGTTACCGACCGTGTTCACCAAGTTACGCGGGTGCACCCGGGTGGGGATGAGTACGCGTACTCATCCCCACCCGGCGGATCTACTCCTCCC